>MHZN01000025.1:6126-8071 GCA_001830395.1 Pseudomonadales bacterium RIFCSPLOWO2_12_59_9
AAACCAACTGACCACTGTAAAAGCCCCAACTAATCAGTGCCACCGTCAGTGCCGCGAGTATTACCCGCACCGTGAGGGCGTTTACCACCCGTGAGCCGCGGCCCTCATCCTTGACCAGAAAGAACAGGCCGCTGAACAGACTGACCAAGGTGGCCAGCAACAAGATAACGATCGCCGCTTTAAGCATGAAGTAACTCCGGGGGGAGGGGTAATGCCTAGCAGTATAGCCAGCCACAAAACAATATTTGGGTCGCGCCGGTGAAACCCTTTCGGCCGGGCTTGCTGCCAAGCTTGCTGGTGCTGGCGTTGTTGCCGCTGTTGATCGGCCTGGGTTTTTGGCAGTTGGCTCGGGCCGAGCAAAAGCGTGAATTGTTGAGCGCCCAAGAGGTTCGTCGACAAACACCAGCGCAAGCGCTGGGCGAGCTGGAACTGAGCGCCGACCCGTCGTTTCGGCGGGTGTTGCTGCAAGGCCACTTCGATGCCGAGCACAGCATTTTGTTGGATAACCGCACCCGCGCCGGGCGCGCCGGGGTCGAGTTACTACAGCCTTTTTATGATCAAAGCAGTGGTCTTTGGCTGCTGGTCAATCGCGGCTGGTTAGCCTGGCCCGACCGACGCAGTGCGCCCATATTTACCACCCCAAGCGGCGTTGTGCAGTTGCAGGCCTGGGTCTATGTGCCGTTGGGTGAGAGTTTTCAGTTGCAGCGCGATCACCCCGGTAGCGTTTGGCCGCAATTGCTTACCCGGGTTGATGCGCCGGCCTTATGGCAGCACTTGGGCCGTGGCGGCTGGCCGTATGAGCTACGGTTAGAGCCGGGGCCGGCGGCTTATCAAGCCGACTGGCCAGTGGTAGCAATGAGCCCGGCAAAACACCAGGGCTACGCCGTGCAGTGGTTTGCTCTAGCCCTGGCACTATGCGTTTTGTTTGTGTATTTCGGCTTTAATTCAACCGCTAACAACCCACTAAGGAAACGCAGTGATGGATGCAGTGATCCCCAAGTCTGAGCTAAACCCGCGTCGCGGGCGTTTGCAGTTGCTGCTGATCTTGGCCGCGACCATCGGCCCAATACTGCTGGCGACAGCCATGTACAAATGGCAGTTCTGGGTGCCCGAGTCACGCAGCTATCACGGTGAATTGCTGGGTAGCGGGCAAACTCGCAGTGAGCTGGGGGTTGCCGGGCAGGATGAACAGCGCTGGCAATTGCTGGTGACTGCTCCCGAAGACTGCGCCGCCGATTGCCAGCAACTGGTCTATCTGGCCCGGCAGATTCAAATTGGTTTGGGTCGTGAGTCCTCGCGCGCCAGTCATGGGTTGGCCAGCGCCGCACCGCTGAACGAGGCCTACCAAGCGCAACTGCAACGCGAATATCCACAGTTGGGACGCTTTGCGCTGGAGCGCCAGCGTTACGATCAACTGCTCAAAGGCAATCCGGCGGTACAGCTGTGGATCATTGATCCGCACGGCAATCTGGTGCTGCGCTACGACGCCAAGGCCGATGGCAAGCAGGTGCTGACTGACCTGCGATTGCTGCTAAAACTGTCGAATATCGGTTAAGCGCAGACTTCAAGGAGCACTCATGGCCAAACCCGGATACCGCCTCGCCCTGCTCGCCACCTGTCTGGCGCTGCTGGTCGTGCTGCTCGGCGCCTATACCCGGCTGACCCACGCCGGCCTGGGCTGTCCGGATTGGCCGGGTTGCTATGGCTTTATCGGCGTGCCCCAATCCGAGACACAGTTGGCCCATGCCGAATTGAATTACCCCCAGGCACCGGTGGAAGCGCAAAAGGGCTGGAGCGAGATGATTCATCGCTACTTTGCCGGCAGTCTCGGCCTGTTGCTGGTGGCGTTGGCGATTGTATCGCTGCGCAATCGAGCGCGGCCCGAGCAGCCGCTGAAACTACCACTGTTGCTGGTCGCGGTAGTCATTGCCCAGGCGGCCTTTGG
>MHZN01000026.1 GCA_001830395.1 Pseudomonadales bacterium RIFCSPLOWO2_12_59_9
CTCAAAGATCACGCCTATAACGATCAACTGCTGCACATCCCCAACCGGCTGGCCTTTGTGCACGCCCTCGACCGGGCACTGAGCGAGGGCAACCTCAGCGCCACCACCCTGGCGTTGATTGATATCGATGGCTTTTCCGAACTCAACGATGCCCTCGGCCATCAACATGGCGACGCCCTGCTGCGCGCCGTGGCCGAGCGACTGCAGCATCGACTGCCTACCGACACCCTGTTGGCACGGGTAGCCGGTGATGTGTTTGGCATCCTGGCCGCCACCTCGGTTGTGACCCCGGCAAACCTGTGCGAGCTGTTTCGCCAACCCCTGCAGTTGGAGCAACTCAGCCAGAACCTCACCGCCACCATAGGGCTAACCTGCCTCGATCAAATTGACGGCAACGGCGCCGACGCCCTGAAAGCCGCCAATATCGCCCTCAAACACGGCAAGCAACACCAGCGCGGCAAAATCTGTCATTTCACCCGCGACATGGAGTTCGAAACCCGCGCCCGCGTACGCCTGCTGCAAGAGCTGCGCAGCGCCTTTGACCGCGAGCGCTTGTTCGTCGTTTATCAGCCGCAAATCGCGCTGGCCAACCGCCAACTGATCGGGGTCGAGGCCTTGCTGCGCTGGCGCAATGATGACGGCAGCTTTGTCTCACCGAGCGAGTTTATTCCGCTGGCCGAAAGCTCAGGGCTGATCATCAGCCTCGGCGAATGGGTGCTGCGCAACGCCTGTCATGACCTGCGAAAATTGATAGAGAGCAGTGGCCAGACGCTGCGCATGGCGGTCAACGTTTCAGTTACCCAGTTCCGTCAGCCGAACTTTATTGAAGTACTCGACCGCGCCCTGGCCGAGAGCGGCATCGACCCACAGCTGCTGGAGCTGGAAATCACCGAGTCGGTGGCCGTACTGGAGCCGAGCTTTATGATCGAGCTGTTAAACCAGATCAAAACCCGCGGCGTGTGCATCGCCATCGATGACTTTGGCACCGGCTTCTCATCGCTCAGCTACCTCGAACAACTGAACATCGACCGGTTAAAAATCGACATCAGTTTTGTTCGGCAAATGGAACACAGCGACGGCAGCCGGCGGATTGTCGAAACCATTATCCAGCTCGGCAAGAGCCTGCAACTGGAGCTGATCGCCGAGGGTATCGAGCAGGAAAGCCAAGCGCAGCTACTGACCGAGCTTGGCTGCCATGAAGGCCAGGGTTACTTGTTTTCCAGGCCGCTGGAGCTGCAGGCGCTGCAGGCGTTTATGCAAGTCCCGCACGCATAAGCGCGCGGTTGGTGCCAGCAGCGCCGCCCCACGCCGCGCACTGACAGCCTAAATAAGGCGATGCAGTCGTTATGGGTTGCAGAGCGATTGCGATGCAACAGATGACCTGTACAGAGCCTTAAGTAATGGTGGCGCAATGACTTCGAGCCCAAGGCAACTAAAACGTAGTGTCGCCGCACTGGCGCTCCTGGCATTATTGCTCGGTGGCTGCGGCGCTGAATCCGACAGCAGCCAGCCCGTGCGCCTGGGCGTGATGGTGGAAGCCACCGGCCCTTACGCCAGCCTCGGCGTCGCCGGACGTAACGGCATGCAACTGGCGGTCGAACAGGCCAACGCCAATGGCGGCATCCATGGTCGCCCCATCGAGTTGCTGTACCGCAATGATGTCTCCAACCCCGAAGTCACCCAGCAAGGCATCAATGAACTGATCGCAGCCAAGGTCGAGGCAATCCTCGGCCCCATGACCAGTAAAACCGCCGTGCAGCTAATCCCCTTGGCCACTAATGCCGGTATCTTGCTAATGGGTGGCACCACCCTGAGCCGCTTGCTGGCCGGCCATGACGATCAGTATTTTCGTATCGTGCGCCACGACAACCCCGACGCCAAAGGCATTGCCCGCTATCTGCGCAAACGCCTGGGGCTTGCGCGCATCAGCGTAATAGTCGAAGACAGCAACCCACCCTATACCGAACCGTGGATGCTCGACTTTAACCGCTACCTCGCCGCCGAAGCCGGCGAGATGCAGCCGCCGCTGCACTTTATCCGTAGCGCCCAGACTGATTACGCCGCCCTGGCCCAACAACTGCTGGCCCAGCAACCGCAAGCCGTGGTGCTGCTCACCAGCGCGCTGGATGCGGCGATGCTGGCCACCCAACTGCGCCAACTCGAACCGCAGCTGCCACTGGCCGGGGCGATTTGGGCGGCCGAAGATGTCCTGCTGCAACTGGGCGGGCGCGCTGTGGAGGGACTGGTCTCGATTCAGGCCTATGACCTGCACGACTCGACGCCGGCATTCAGCGCGGTTCGTACGGCCTACGAACAGCGCTTTAAAGCCCCCATCGACAGCCCGGCCATTGTCGGTTACGACGCCACCAACGTGGTGCTGCGCGCCTTGCGTGAGCGCCAAGCCAATGAGACGCTCAAACAAACACTGCTGCGCCTGCGCAAATTTCAGGGTCTGCAATACGGCATCAGCCTCGACGGTTTTGGTGATATCGATATCGACAGCCCGGTATTTCTCAAGATTGTTCGTGGGGGCCAGTTCGCCGATGTCGAGTGAGCGCCCACCGGACATCCCCGCGCACCCGCGGCGGTCATGGCCGCTGCTGGGCATTCTCGCCAGCCGCTTTATGCTGGTGGCCTGTATTCCGGTGCTGGCGATCGGCCTGTTGTTTCGCCTGTATTACGAGCCGCTGATGCGCAGCGATGCCGAGGCGAAACAGCTGAATGCGGCCCAGGCCACGGCACAGCAACTCGAATACCACTTCAGCGTGGCCAATCGCGAACTGAGTACGCTGGCCCGACTCTTTACTCATGCACAACGGCTCAACCATGCCGAGATAGAGACGCTGCTAGATGCCTATGCCGACTCTTCGCACTTTTATGAAGCCCTGTATCTGACCGATGAATTTGGCCAGATCCGCGCCACAGGCCTGGCGGCGAGCCGGCGCAACTTACGGCAAAACCTGCAAGGCCTGGATATCTCCGCCCGCGACTTTGTCTTGCAGGCGCACCGCCGCAATCAGGGTTACTGGTCCAACAGCTACCTGTCCACCGTCAGCGCGCGCCTGACCGTGGCCTTGGCACAGCCAGTCGGCACGCGCACCCTGGTAGGCGAGATAGCCATAGGCCAACTGCCTGAATTGGCGCGTCAGTTAAGTCAAAATGACACCCTGCAAATTCGCCTGCTCGACCGGCAAAACCAACTGGTGGCCAATTCCGCCGGTAACAACCAAGGCAAACAACAGCTCAATCTGGGCAACCTTGCAGTGGTGCAACAAGGCCAGGGCAGCTCGACCCACTTCCAGCTCGACGGTCAGGCCTTGGTCGGCGTCGCCCTCAACGTCGCCGGCCCCGACTGGCAGGTGCTGGTGGCCCAGCCTGAAGCGCAGGCCTATGGACAAATTGGCATCGTTTGGCAACGCATCAGTCTCGTCCTTGGCCTGGCGCTGGCCGTGGCGCTGCTGATTGCCGGGCTGACCAGCTGGGCGCTGGCCAAAAAAATCTCGCTGTTTACCGCCCATGTCGAGGCCATCGCCCAAGGCCGTTATGACCTGCCGCCGATTCACAGTGGCATCAAAGAACTGGGTCGCCTGCAAAACAGCTTGCAGCAAATGGTCATGGCCATTTGCGAACGTGAACAGGCTATGCGCGGCAGCGAACAGCAGCTGCGCGACAGCGAAGACCGTCTGCTCGCCACCCTGGAAAACACCCCCAATGTCGCCGTGCAATGGTTCGATCGGCAGGGCCGCGTGCTGCTCTGGAACCACGCCAGCGAAAGCCTCTACGCCATCGAACGACAAGACGCCCTCGGCAAGACCCTCGATCAGCTGATTTTCAACCCCGAGCAACAGCAACTGTTTCTCGCCAACCTGCGCGAAGCGGCCAACGGCATTGCGCTCGGCCCCTATTTATTGAAGCTGCAAGGCCTCGATGGACAGCCCCTGTATTTGCTCACCACCACCTTCAACATTCCGGCACCGGGGGGCGGCCAGCACTTTGTCTGCATGAGCATTGATGTCAGCGAGCAGAAAAAAGTCGAGCAGGCCTACCGTGAGCTGAACAACAGCCTTGAACAGCGGGTCAGCCAACGCACCCAGGCCCTGAGCCAGAGTAATCAGGAACTCAACAGCGCCCTGGCCAATTTGCAGCAAGCCCAACACGGCCTGGTGCAGAGCGAAAAACTCGCCGCCTTAGGCTCGCTGGTGGCCGGCATTGCTCACGAGTTGAGCACCCCGATTGGCAATAGCGTGATGGCCGCCAGCACCCTGCAAGACCACACCAGAACCATGCAACGCGCCGTGACCGAGGGCGCCTTGCGCCGCTCGATGCTCGAACAGTTTGTCGCCGACAGCCAGACCACCTGCGACATCCTCAACCGTAACCTGCGCCGCGCCAGTGAGCTGATCAGCAGCTTCAAGCAAGTGGCGGTCGATCAAACCGGCGCCCAGCGGCGCAGCTTTCAGCTCATCGAGGTGGTTAACGAGATCGTCATCACCCTGGGCCCCAGCCTGAAGAAAACCCCCTTCGTGCTGGAGAGCAACATCGACGACAGCCTGTGGCTGGACAGCTACCCCGGCGCCCTCGGGCAGATTCTGGTCAATTTGATTAACAATGCGGTGCTGCATGCCTTCGCCAACCGCGATCACGGTTTTATTGCCCTGCGCGCCTACGCCACCCAGCCGGGCTGGCTCGAACTGACGGTGACCGACAATGGTTGCGGCATCAGCGCCGAGCACCTGCCGAGGATTTACGATCCGTTTTTCACCACCAAGCTCGGCCAGGGCGGCAGCGGTTTAGGCCTGAACATCGTGCATAACCTGGCCACCGGCATACTCGGTGGGCGGCTGGAGGTGGTCAGTCAGGTCAACTGGGGCACCCGCTTCACCCTGGCGCTGCCGCTGTGCGCCCCCACGGCCAACGCGCCGGTCGATAAGCCGCAGGCGCAGCTCGCGGTTACCAGTAATTCTCCACCGCCACCTGGGCCGGCCGTCGATTCAGGCTCAGCTGCAGACCCCGCAGCTTAAGCAAGCCCCGGCAGTCGGCGATCATCTGCGGGTTGCCACAAATCATCACCCGCCCCGCCTGGGGCTCCAGGGCAAAACCGGCCGCCTGCTCCAGCTCTCCGTTTTGCAGCAGGGTGGTGATGCGCCCGTGCAAGCAGCCGGGCTGCGCGTCACGGGTCAGCACGGGCAGATAGCGCAGGCGCCCGGCAAACTCCTGCAAGTAATCGCGCTGCAGCAAGCCGTTAATTAACGCCTGATAGGCCAACTCGCTGTGGCTGAGGGCGCTGTAGACCAGCACGATGCGGGCAAAGCGCTGCCACACCTCCTGCCCCTGCAAGATCGACAAAAACGGTGCCAGCCCGGTGCCGCTGGCCAACAGCCAAAGATCGCTGCCATCGACGAATCTATCCAGGGTCAAAAAACCAAAGGCCTGGCGCTCAACCAGCAGCTCGTCACCCACCGCCAAGCGGCTCAGCTCACTGGTGAACTCGCCACCGGGCACCACGATGGAGAAGAATTCGAGAAACTCATCATGGGCCGCCGAGGCCATCGAATAGGCTCGCCACACCGTCGAACCATCGGCCTTACGCACCCCCAGACGGGCGAATTGCCCGGCCACAAAGCGAAAGCCCGGATCACGGGTGCAACGTAAACTAAACAAACTCGGCGACCAGGCCTGCACGCTAAGCAGCTGCTGGCGGGTGAACTTCTCGGCACTGACGGTCATACTGCGGCCCTTTGGTTTGGCTATGTAGCCATTAAGTGTTGACGGCAAAATGTAGGGTGGGCTTCAGCCCACCGAGTCCCTTGTCGCGCGGCGGTGGGCTGAAGCCCACCCTACAAAGTCGACCTGCAACAGCTATCGGGTACATAGCCTTTGGTTTAACTCATGTTCATTCGTCTTTGCAGTGTCGCGCAAAGCTCAGTGCACAAACACCGGCGGTTCATATGCCTATATTCACTACGCCCTTTGCCGCGCTTGAGCTGATCCGTCAGCCCGAGCAGGCCGACGAGCCGTTGCAAGCCTTCGATGCCGCCGACGAGTACCTGCTCAACCACCTGCACTCCTTGGGCCTGCCCAGCACCGCGCGGCTGTTAGTGCTCAACGATAACTTCGGCGCCCTGGCGGTCAGTCTGGCCGGGCACTACCCAGTCACCAGTTCCAGCGATTCGTACTTGGGCTGGCAAGCCTTGCAGCACAACTTGGCCCGCAACGGCCTGGCCAGCGACAGCCTGCGTTTTGTGCCGGCCAGCGAGCGGGCCACTGGCCCCTTCGACTGCGTGCTGCTGCGCGTGCCCAAGACCCTGGCCCTGTTGGAGGAGCAACTGATCCGTCTGCAGGGGCAGCTCGCCCCCGGCACCCTGGTGCTGGCCGCCGGCATGCTCAAGCATCTGCCGCGCGCCGCCGGCGAATTATTGGAGCGCTACATCGGCCCCATGCAGGCGCTGCTGGCGGTCAAAAAAGCCCGAGTGCTGTGCGCCACCGCGCAGAGCAAGGCAACCGTCAGCTCGCCCTACCCGAGCAGTTATGTGCTGGAACAACCGGCCCTGACCTTGCTGAACCACGCCAACCTGTTTTGCCGGGAGGGCCTGGACATTGGCACCCGCGCCTTTCTGCCGCACCTGCCCCGTCGCCTGACACCGCTGCGGGTCGCGGACCTGGGCTGTGGCAATGGCGTGCTGGGAATCAGCTATGCGTTAAGCAACCCAGAGGCCGAACTGACGCTGGTGGATGAGTCCTTTATGGCGGTGCAGTCGGCCACGGAAAACTGGCGCGCCGCCCTGGGTGACCGGCCAGTGTGCATTCGCGCCGGCGACGGCCTGGCCGAACAGGCCGAAGATTCACTGGATCTGGTGCTGTGCAATCCACCCTTTCACCAGCAGCAGGTGGTCGGCGACTTTCTCGCCTGGCGCATGTTCGTCCAGGCCAAAGCGGCCTTGGTGCGCGGCGGCGAGCTGTGGATAGTCGGCAACCGCCATCTGGGCTATCACGGCAAACTGAAAAAGCTCTTTCGCGGAGTCGAGCAAGTGGCGACCACGCCCAAGTTTGTGATTCTGAAAGCCACCAAGTAATCAGCTGCGCCGCAGGGCTTCAGGGGTATCGACATCCCAGAGCACCCCGGGATCATCCACCGCCACCTCGATACAGGCAGCGCCCGCTCCCGGCGGGCTTGCTGCATTCGCCTGCGACTGCGCGGCCAGCAGCGCCTTGGCCCCAACGTCGCCGGTGAGTTGCTGTAATTGCGGCCAAAACTGCCGACCGAATAACACCGGATGACCGCGCCGGCCCTGATAGCTGGGAAACACTATTCGCTCTGCCCCGGCCTGGCCGATCAACAGCTGCAGGGTGCTCGCGCTCAGCCAGGGCATATCGCCCAACAGCACGGCAATGGCGCTGGCCGGATGTTTATCCAGGGCGCGGATACCCGCCGCCAGGCTGTGGCCCATGCCCAGTTCGGCGTCCGCGCAGCGCAGCACCTTTACCCCCGGCGGCACGCCGAGGGCCTGCGCATCGTCGCCGCCCTGCAGCAACACGTAGACCTGAGCAAAATTGCGTTGCGCCTGTAGCAAGCTGGCGACCAACAGCGGCGTGCCATCGGCCAACAAGGCCCGGCGCTTATCACTGCCGAAACGCCGGCCTTGGCCGGCAGCCAAGACCAGGGCGATGACCGGCGCAACAGCGGGCTGGGACTGCATACTTACAGCTGCTCGCGCGCTATGCCGTTGCGCACCCGGACTATATCGGCGAGCACCGACAGGGCGATTTCCGCCGGGGTTTTGCTGCCAATATTCAGGCCGATCGGCGCCTGGATGCGGGCGATTTCCGCCTCGCTCAGGCCGCCGCTGCGGCGCAGTCGCTCGAAGCGTTTGGCGGTGGTCAGCCGCGAGCCCATCACGCCGATATAAAAGGCCGGGCTGCGTACCGCCTCGATCATCGCCAGGTCATCGATGCGTGGATCGTGGGTCAGGGCCACCACGGCGGTGTCGCTGTGGCAGCCGCCTTCGGCGATCACCCGGGAGGGCAATTGTCGGATCAGCTCGATGCCGC
>MHZN01000027.1:0-708 GCA_001830395.1 Pseudomonadales bacterium RIFCSPLOWO2_12_59_9
CCGCTGTTGTTGCAGGACTTGGCAAGGGAATAACCATTACCTGCGTCCTGCGCCTAACCGGGGGCCATTTCTCGCGGCAACGCGGCTCGCGATGAAACGACAACAGACCCTAGGCAGTCTAACCGGCCCGCCGGTACAAGGAAAATCAGCCGACAACTGCTAGGATGGCCGCCGACTTCTCTGCTACGTCTCGAGCGCCCATGGACATTTCCAGCCTGATTGACCTGTTTCTGCACCTAGACAACCATCTCGACGCACTGATCAGCCAGTACGGCGTGTGGGTGTACGCCATCCTGTTTTTGGTGATTTTCTGCGAAACCGGCCTGGTGGTGATGCCCTTTCTGCCCGGCGACTCGCTGCTGTTTATCGCCGGCGCCGCCGCCACCCACAGCGGCCTCGACCCCTGGCTGCTGGCCGGTTGCCTGTTTGTTGCCGCGGTGCTGGGCGACAGTTGCAACTACTGGGTTGGCCGCCGTTATGGGGTGCGCCTGTTCGAGCGCGGCAACTCGAAAATCTTCCGCCGCGACTACCTGCTGCGCACCGAAATCTTCTATGCCGACCACGGCGCCAAGACCGTCACCCTGGCGCGCTTTCTGCCGATTCTGCGCACCTTCGCACCCTTCGTCGCCGGCCTCAGCCGCATGCCCTATGGCCAGTTTCTCGGCTACAGCGTACTCGGCAGCGTCGGCTGGATCGGCTGCCTGATCG
>MHZN01000027.1:730-9784 GCA_001830395.1 Pseudomonadales bacterium RIFCSPLOWO2_12_59_9
TACCGATGCTGCTCGGCTGGTGGCACCAGCGCCGGCAAAGCGCGCCGGCGGGCTAAAACGACAGTGTTTGTGCTGCTCGAGTCCACCGATCAAGGCTTCATTAACGCGCTGTACGAAAGCCTGCAAGGCCGCGGTATCGTTTGCCTGATCAACGCCATGGGCAGCGACGCGGCCGGCAGCCAGCACTTCGCCATTCAGCTGGCCCTCTACTCGCAGATGGAGCACGCCCGCCACTTGCTGTTTCACAGCCAAGGTTTTGCCCACTCGTTGCCGCCGGAGTTTCTCCCGGCCCTGCTGCAGGTCCGCGAGGTGCCCCGGCAACAGTTGCTGCGCTGGCTAACCTCGACCTGGGCGCTGCGTTTAACCGCCCTATGTCTGGCGGCGGTACTGCTTGGGCTGCTGGGCGACGCACTGCTCAAATAGCTAAGCCTTAACTTAGCCGACATGCCGCTAAACCCAAACGCAGTGCCGCAGCATCCTGGGCCTGGCTAAAAATCAATTCAAGGCGCGAATCGTTGCGCCACTCGCTGTTGCGCCAGTGCGGCGCCTCGCCCTCCAGCGCGTTGGCCGACAGCCAGCCGGCGTTACTGTGCAGCACCAGCTTGGCCCGCCGCCAAGGCAGGCTGGCCAGCCATTGCTGCAGGCGCATCAGTTCAAACTGCTGACTCGGGTGCCAGCGCCAACCGATGCTCCAGCCTTCCGGCTGCGCTTGAATCAGGCAAATGGGTTGGCTGGCATCGGTCCAGACCTGCACCAATGGCACCGCCCCCTGCGGCAGCAGCAATGCCTCATTGGCCGGTTGCGCCCGGGTGGCAAACCCCGGCAACTGCTCCAGGTCGAGTTGGCCTTGGCTGGTCCAGTGCAGCGGCGTGGCCGGCAACTGCGCCTGCAACCTGGCGCGCGCGGCGCCATCCAGAGTTTCGGCCTTATTCAGCAATAACAACCCGGCCAAGCCCAGGGCCTCTTGCTGACTGGCCGGCAGCGGCTGCCCCAAAGCCAGCGCGGCGGCGTCCAGCACCAGCACCAGCGGTTGCAGCGCCAGCACGCCACACCAGGGCGGCTCGGCCAACTGGCTCAATAACTCGGCCGGATGGCCCAGCCCGGAAGGCTCGATAAACAGTCGATCCGGCTGGGCCTGGCGCAGCAAGCGCGCCAGACCAACTTGAAACGGCGCGCCATTCACGCAGCACAGGCAACCGCCGGCCACCTCCGAGAGGCTGATGCCGTCGGCACTGGTGGTCAGCAGCGCCTGATCCAGCCCCACCAGACCAAACTCATTAATCAGCAGCGCCCAGCGCTCGGTGGCCGGCTTGTGCGCCAGCAGATGACGCAGCAAACTGGTTTTACCGGCGCCCAGGGGCCCGGCAATCAGGTGCGTGGGGATATTGCTCAGCATGCTTGGGCTCGGTTCTTGGCCGCGGTTGGCCTGATGATGATTATGCTGCCGCCTTTATGGGCGACAGGAAAGCGCCGTGCTAGAGTCGCGCGGTTTATTTTTGGCTATGTCCCTTATGCGTTGCGCAGGCTGCAGCTTTTGGCAGCTTTGTGGGAGGGGCTTTAGCCGCGATGGCTATGCGCTGGTCGCGGCTAAAGCCCCTCCTACGAGGTGTGTGGCGTTCAACATGTAACGGGGACATCGCCTTATTTTGGAGCCAATTTATGCGTGTTTGGATTGCCCTGTGCCTGTCGGCCCTGCCCCTGTTGGCCCAGGCCGAAGCCTGCGTGGTACACAGCAAGGGTGCACAGGTGGAGGTTAAAGTCTGCCAGCAGAACCGCACTATCCCGGCCAGCTTGTTTCACGACGGCTTTTGCCAGCCACAATTGAGCGGGCAACAGGTCGATGTCAGCTACGCCGAACAATGCCCGCCCGGCGCCTTCGGTGTTTGCCGTAACGCCCATGTCAGCGGCAGCGCCTATCAACAAGACATCCATTACTACGGCGTGGCCACTGATGCACGGCTGCTCAAACCGGCCTGCGAGCAACAAAGCAAAGGCGTGTGGATGGCGCCCTGAGCCCACCCACTTTGCTGCTAGGGTTAAGCACACCCGGCGCATTGCGACTGCCGGACACCCCGCGAGAGGCCTCTATGTTCCCTGAAAGCAGCATTCCCGAACTGGCCCATGTGATTCAACTGGCCGTCGCGCCGGTGTTTTTGCTGACCGCCATCAGCACCATGCTGGCGGTGCTGACCAACCGCCTGTCGCGGGTGGTCGATCGCACTCGCAAGCTGGAGACCTTTATTCTTGAGCACCCCGAGCGCTCGACCCAGCCACGCGCCGAGCTGTACATCCTGTTTCGCCGCACCGTGCTGTGCAACCGCGCCATCGGCCTGTGCACCCTCACCGCGCTGCTGATCTGCACGGTGATTGGCCTGCTGTTTATTAGCGCCTTGCTGAGTTTTAACGCCACCCTGGCCGTGGCGGCGCTGTTTGTGGTCAGCATGGGCACTTTCATCTTCGCGCTACTGAGCTTTCTGCAGGAAATCCGCGTGGCTTCGGCGGCCCTGGAAAACTCCGCCAAACAGATTCTCGAACTGACCAATCAACGCATTCAGCGCCCCTGAATAAGGTCGCGGGGCAACATCAACCCGTGGCTAGCTTTTACCCGCAGTCGTCGGGAACCGGCAGGCACTTTTGCTCCAGCAGTATTGGCTCCAGCTCTGCCAGTGCCAGTGGTGGGCTGAAATAATAACCCTGGATCTGATCGCAGTTGTGCTCGCGCAAGTACGCCAGTTGCGCGGCCGTTTCTACCCCTTCGGCGATGACGTGCATCTTCAGGCTATGGGCCATGCTGATGATCGCCAGCGTAATCGCGGCATCGTCGGGATTGGTGGTGATGTCGCGGATAAAGGCGATGTCGATCTTCAGTTTGTCGATCGGGAAACGGCGTAAATAGGCCAGGCTCGAATAGCCGGTGCCAAAATCATCGATGGAAATCTGCACCCCGTACTGCTTCAAGTTTTGCAGGCAGGCAATAGTGCGTTCGGTATTGTCCATCAGCGAGCTTTCGGTCAGTTCCAGCTCCAGCAGATGGCCGGCGATATGGTTGTCGGCCAAGGCCTTGATCACATCGCCGGCCAAATCGCCCTCGATCAACTGGCGGCTAGCGACATTCACCGCTATCTGTAGCGGGCCTATTGCGCAGGCCTGCCATAAACCGATTTGCTTGCCAGCCGTGGCTATCACCCAGCTGCCGACGCGCACTATCAACCCGGTCTCCTCCAACACGGGAATGAACTCATGGGGCGCCACCAGGCCGTGTCCTGGCCGCCGCCAGCGCAGTAAAGCCTCAAGCCCGACAATCCGGCCGCTGCTGAGCTGCACCTTGGGCTGGTAGTACAAGACGAACTCGTCGTTGTCGCAGGCTTTGCGCAAGGCGGCTTCCAGTTCGAGCCTGGCCACTACGTCGGCATTCATTTGCGCGGTAAAAAAACGGAAGGTGTCGCGCCCCGCTTGTTTGGCCCGGAACATCGCCGTGTCCGCGAATTTGAGCAAGGTATCCGCGTCCAAGGCATCATCAGGATAAACACTGATGCCAATGCTCGCCGTGACCTCTACTGGGTGGCCATGCAAATCGAAAGGCAGGCGTAACTCCTCGCGGATTTTATTGGCGACCAGGCTAGCGCCTTGCTGTCCCTGCTCCAGCCCCACCAGGATCAAGGCAAACTCATCCCCGCCCAGGCGCCCGATGGCATCGCGCACCCGCACGCATTGCTGCAGGCGATTGCTGAACTGGCTGAGCAACTCATCGCCGAGCGCATGGCCCAGCGTCTCATTGACGTTCTTGAAGTGGTCCAGATCGATATAGATAACGGCGACTTGCCAATCGCTGTCCGCAGCCTGCACCAACGCCTTCTTGAGGGTCTCGTAAAACAATCTTCGGTTGGGCAGACCGCTGAGGGCATCGTAAAGGGCCAAATGCTGCAGGCTCTGTTGTGCTTGCTTACGCTCGCTGATGTCACGCAGCACGCTGACGATGATCCAGTCGGCGCCGAAGCGGTGTGCCTGCCGATGCACCTCGACCTCGACCGGCGAGCCGTTGGCGTGACGTATCTGGGTTTCCGTCAACTGATTGCTGCCGTGACCAACGATCAGGGCGTCGTACATGCCTTGCAAATGCTCGGGTGGCTCCATGCTGAGCGTCACCGGGTCCAGCTGGAACAACTGTTCGCGCGTATAGCCAAGCATTTGGCAGGCGGTCGCATTGAACTCGATAAAGCGCATGCTGCTGCGATTGACCAGCATAACCCCGTCGGCGGTAGCGTCCATCGCGGTACGAAAACGCTGCAGATCAACCGTACGCGCCTGCACCTGTTGCTCGAGGCGCTCACTGTGGTTTTTCAGAAAGTCGCCATATTCTTTCAAACGCAATAAGTTGCGCACCCTTAGCGACAACTCGACGCGGCCGACGGGCTTGGTCAAGAACTCTTCCGCCCCCGACTGGAGCCCCTCCAGCCGAGCACTGTGGTCGATTTTCGCAGTCAACATGATGATCGGAATATGCGCGGTGGCAGGATTGGCTTTGAGTCTGTTGGCCACTTGGTAGCCATCCATGCCCGGCATCATGATGTCGAGCAGAATCAGATCCGGAGCCCACTGCGCAATGGCGCTCAAGGCGTCTTCGCCACTGGCGACACTCAGGGTGGAATAGTCTTCGGCGTGCAACAGCGTTTCGAGCAGCTTACGTTCCCGCGCGTCATCGTCGACGATGAGGATACTGGCCAGCGAACTGCTCATGACAGCTGATCCGCGGCTGAATCGGCGCTGGCCACTGACCTTGTGGTTAAGCCCATCAGACTGTCGATCGCCGCATACAACTCCTTGTAGCGCAAAGGCTTAGCGATATAGGCGTCGCAACCGGCAAGCCGGCTTTTCTCCTGGTCGGCTTTCATCGCCAGGGCAGTCAGGGCAATGACTGGAATGGCGGCGGTAGCCGGATCTTGTTTCAGCAGCGCGGTGGCCGCCAAACCGTCCATGCCGGGCAGCTGGATGTCCATCAGAATCAGGTCGGGGTGCTCGCCGCGCGCCAGAATCAAACCGCTTTCAGCATCGATAGCGGACAACACCACATGGCCGGCATTCAGCAGCAGCAGCGTTGCCAGTTTCAGGTTCTCCCGATTGTCTTCAATGACTAATATTCTGGCCATCTAGCGCCCTCTTTAACAACGTGGCAGCAATGCACGCCTGACTTCGGCAAGAAAACGAGCCTGATTGAGCCCGGTTTTTTCGACAATACGAATCTGCTGGTCATGACTGCCATTGAGTTCGGCCCGCTCCTGCGGTGTGACCTGCTTGGCGGTCACCACTAAAATGGGAATATTGGCGGTACTCACATCCTTCTGCAGCGCTTGCACCACATCAAAACCACTGACTTGTGGCATCAGCAAGTCGAGCAACAGCAAGTCCGGCTGCAGCCGCTGGGTCATGCTGATGGCCTCACTGCCGCCATAGGCGCGCAGCACCGAATAGTTCAACGGCGGCAAGAGGACGGCAATCACTTCCACGGCTTTCGGGTCGTCATCGACGATTAAGATCCGGCGCCGATGTTGTGCGTCTGGATACAGGCCCAAGCGGTTTAGAGCGGCTCTCAGCTCGGCGCGCCTGATGGGTTTTTGCAGCACCGCGGCCGCACCGCCGGCGAGGGCCATATGGCTGTCATCCAGGCTACTGATCACCACTACCGGTACCTGAGCCAGGGCGCTGTTTTCACGTATTTGCAGCAGAAACGCCCAGCCATTGGCCCCCGGCAACTGCAGATTCAGGGTGATTAAACTGAGGGGCTGCCGGGGGGCCAACAGCAGGGCCGCCTCGGCACTGGCCGCGCGCAGCACGCGAAAGCCCTCGGCTTCGAGCAGCAGGCTGATCAGCTCGGCCATTGGCTCGTCGTCCTCGACCACCAGTGCAATGCGCTCAATGGCCGGTGCGACGGTCATGCTCGCCACATCAACGGGCGCCGTAATCAAGGTTGATACCGCAGTACGCAACGGCAACCAGGCCGCAAAACACGAGCCCTCTTGCTCGCTGCTGGCCACGGCCACGCTGCCGCCATGCAGTTCGGCCAGTTGCTTGACCATTGCCAAACCCAGCCCGGTGCCCTCGAATTTACGCGCCAGACCGCTGTCGATTTGACTGAAGGCCTGGAACAGTTTCTTCATGTTGTGCGCGGATATCCCAATGCCGCTGTCGCTGACCGAGATTTCGATAAACTCGCTGTGCTCATTGTCGACCAAGGGGAAGTTATGCACCGGCCAGGCGCCGCCCAGCGTGCCAACCACAGCCCGTGGAACGCGCCGGGCGCGAAGCTTCACACGGCCGCCGTTGGCGCTGAATTTGACCGCATTGGACAGCAGGTTGTAGACAATTTGCTTGGTCTTGCGGGTGTCGAGCTGCGGGAGGCCCAAGTCCTCGCTGACATCCAGCTCAAGCTGGATGCGCTGGGCGGCGGCCTTTTCTTTGACGATAGACAAGCTGTTCGAGAGCAGGCTGAGCAAGTCGACCTCCTCCAGCTCGAGCGTCATCATCCCGGCTTCGACCTTGGACAAATCCAGGATGTCGTTGATCAGCGACAGCAGGTGCTGGCCACTGGTGAAAATATCGCCCATGTATTCGCACTGTTTATCGCTCATCTCACCCACCAAGCCATCCTTAAGCGCCTCGGAAAAACCGATGATGGCGTTCAGCGGGGTACGCAGCTCATGCGACATGGTGGCCAGAAACTCCGACTTCATGCGGCTGGCATGTTCCAGCTCGATGTTTTTTTCGAGCAGGGTGCGCTCGAAGCGTTTGCGCTCGGTGACATCGCGGGCCGCGGCAAACACGCCTTGCAGCTTGCGGTCGCGGTCGTGGAAGGTCGCGGCGTTGTAGGACACCACCGTTTCTTCGCCATCCAGGGCGCGCACGGTCAGCTCATAGTTGCTGACCTTGTTCTCGCTAAGCACCCGCTTGATCGCGGCGTCGGCCCGGCCCGGATCGGTAAAGAAGTTCTTGCAGTGCGCGCCGATCAACTCATCGCGCGTGCGCCCGGTGAGCGCAATCATCTGTTGGTTGACGTCCGAGATGATCCCCTGGGGGTCGGTGGTCATCAGTGCATCGATGTTCGATTCGATCAAAGAACGGGTATAGAACTGCTGATCACGCAAGCGCTGATCGAGCAGCGCCTGGGCGGCCTCGACCTGTTTACGCGCGGTATTGTCGGTGCCGATCAGCAGATAGCCAATGATGGCGTCCTGCACATCGCGCAGCGCCGTAACCGAGACGATGGCCGGGAAGCGGCTTTCGTCCTTGCGGATATAGGTAAGCTCGTAGATGTCTTCGATACCACGCGAGGCCTTGAACACCAGCGCTTCAAAGCCCGGCGTAATAGCGGTACCCAACTCCAGGCTGAGCAGCCTGGCCCGCTCGATCAACTCCTGGGGGTCGGAGATGTCGGCCGGGGTGATCTGGTTCATCACCTCGGCCGCCGTGTAGCCAAGCATGCGCTCGGCGCCGACGTTGAAGATCTGGATCACGCCCTTCTCATCGGTGGCGATGCTGGAGAAGTTGGCGCTGTTAAAGATCGCACTCTGCAGGGCTCCAGCCTTGAGCAGCGCCTCTTCGGCTTGCTTGCGGGCGGTGTTGTCGGTGCCGATCAACAGGTAGCCGATGATGTTGTCTTGCGCGTCGCGCAGCGCCGTGACCGAGACCACCGCCGGGAAACGGCTGCCATCCTTGCGGATATAGGTCAGCTCGTAGATGTCCTCGATGCCCCGCGAGGCCTTGAACACCAAGGCCTCGAAACCCGGCGTAATGGGCGTGCCAAGCTCGACGCTGAGAGCCTTGGCCCGCGCTATGACTTCTTGCGGATCGGAGATATCGGCCGGAGTGATTTTGTTCATCACCTCGGCCGCCGTGTAGCCGAGCATGCGTTCGGCGCCGACGTTGAAGATCTGGATCACGCCCTTGGCGTCGGTGGCGATGCTGGAGAAGTTGGCACTGTTGAAAATCGCGTCTTGCAAGGCGCCCATTTTCAGCAGTGTTTCTTGCCGACCAAACTCTAAGGTGCCGTCAGGACCTTGCGGCTTGCCCCCAGGGCCATCACCGGTACTCGGCATACGTCCTCCCAGCGGACAATCACACACCAGACTTGAGCGCGAAAAAACCGCGGGTAAGGAGCAAGTTACGTGAAGAAACGATAGCAGAGCCGCCCCATTGATCAAGGCAGCAGAGCCGCTGCTCAGCCGCGCGGCTTAAGGCCTGCAGGCTGTAGCGCTGGCAATCCACCGGCAAAAAAGCGCATCAACACGCGACTTTCTGGTTTATCCAGTGCACTGTCGTCAAAACGCCGCGACGAGCCGGCTAAGCTGTGGGTTAGGCCGCTATTTCAATCTCAATAAGGTGTTCTGGCATGTCAGCATCAACCGGTGTGCAACACGAGAACGAAAATCTGGCGAACTCCCTCTTCAGGGACATTGATCTCAGTGGCTCACGCTTTGAGGACGTCAGCCTGCGCAACGCCCTGTTTGAAAACAGCGCATTGAGCGGCGCCACGCTGCGTAATGTGTGTCTTGCCGGCGTGTCCATTGAGGATGCAAACCTTGAGGGCATGCGCATCGATGGCGTGCTGGTTGGCGATTTATTTAAAGCCTATAAACACACCAAGGCTCAGTAGTTATCGGCAGCACCGCACACCGCTGTCAAATCGCTCGAGGCGCGGCGCTTGGCCAACATGGCCGCGACCCTCGGCATAACAATAAGAAGTGCTAGGTATGACCCTCTGCTCCCTGCTTATTTGTGATGACTCCAACATGGCACGCAAGCAATTGCTGCGTGCGCTGCCCGCCGACTGGCCGGTGACCATCGAACAGGCGGCCAATGGCTTGGAGGCCATGACGATTCTGCGCCTCGGCCAAACCGAGGTGCTGCTGCTCGACCTGACCATGCCGGAGATGGATGGCTACGAGGTGCTCGCCGCACTTAAAGCCGAGGGCCTGAGCTGCAAGGTCATCGTGGTGTCGGGCGATGTGCAGGCCCAAGCGGTTGAACGGGTGATGGAACTGGGCGCCCTGGCCTTCGTGC
>MHZN01000028.1:0-2452 GCA_001830395.1 Pseudomonadales bacterium RIFCSPLOWO2_12_59_9
CCCACCGCAAGCAGCCATCCTGGGTATGCACAACATCCTGCAGCGCCCGATGGCGATCAACGGTCAGGTTGTTATCCGCCCGATGATGTATCTGGCGTTGTCCTACGACCACCGCCTGATTGATGGTAAGGAAGCCGTGACCTTCCTGGTGACCATCAAAAACTTGCTTGAAGACCCGGCGCGCCTGTTGCTGGACATCTAAAAGCCAGTCTCTCCCACGGCGGCCCGGACAGGGCCGTCCGGTTTATTCGAGAAGGAATACGTTATGACCCAGAAATTCGACGTGGTAGTCATCGGTGCCGGCCCTGGTGGCTATGTAGCCGCCATCAAAGCAGCTCAGCTCGGCCTGAAGACTGCCTGCATCGAGAAGTACCAGGACAAAGAGGGCAAGATCGCCCTCGGCGGTACTTGCCTGAACGTCGGTTGCATTCCGTCCAAGGCGCTGCTCGACAGCTCCTGGAAATACCACGAAGCGCACGAAGGCTTTGCCATCCACGGCATCGAAGCCAAGGGCGTGACCATCGACGTGCCGGCCATGGTGGCGCGCAAGTCGAACATCGTGAAAAACCTCACCGGCGGTGTCAGCACCCTGTTCAAGGCCAACGGCGTGACCCTGCTGGAAGGCCACGGCAAGCTGCTGGCGGGCAAGCAGGTGGAAGTCACCGCGCTGGATGGCACCACCCAGATCATCGACGCCGCGCACGTGATCCTGGCTTCCGGCTCCAAGCCGGTGGACATTCCGCCGGCTCCGGTCGATCAGGACGTGATAGTCGATTCCACCGGTGCCCTGGAATTCCAGGCCGTGCCGAAGAAGCTGGGCGTGATCGGTGCCGGCGTGATCGGCCTTGAGCTGGGCTCGGTCTGGGCCCGTCTGGGTGCCGACGTCACAGTTATCGAGGCCCTGGACAAGTTCCTCCCGGCCGCCGACGAGCAGATCGCCAAGGAAGCGCTGAAGACCCTGACCAAGCAAGGCCTGAAGATCCGTCTGGGCGCTCGCGTCACCGGTTCGGAAGTGAAGAAGAAGCAGGTCACCGTCAACTTCACCGACGCCGATGGCGAGCAGAAGCTGACCTTCGACAAGCTGATCGTTGCGGTCGGCCGCCGCCCGGTAACCACCGATCTGCTGGCAGCCGAAAGCGGCGTGGATATGGACGAGCGCGGCTTCATCTTCGTCGACGACCAGTGCGCGACCAGCGTGCCGGGCGTCTATGCCATTGGTGACGTGGTGCGTGGCGCCATGCTGGCGCACAAGGCCTCGGAAGAGGGCATCATGGTCGCCGAGCGCATCGCCGGCCACAAAGCCCAGATGAACTACGACCTGATCCCGTCGGTGATCTACACCCACCCGGAAATCGCCTGGGTCGGCAAGACCGAACAGCAACTGAAGGCCGAGGGCGTTGCGGTCAACGTCGGCACCTTCCCGTTCGCCGCCAGCGGCCGTGCCATGGCGGCCAACGATACCGGCGGCATGGTCAAGGTGATTGCCGATGCCGCGAGCGACCGCGTACTGGGTGTCCACGTGATTGGCCCGAGCGCTGCCGAGCTGGTTCAGCAAGGCGCGATCGGCATGGAGTTCGGCACCAGTGCCGAGGATCTGGGGATGATGGTGTTCTCCCATCCGACCCTGTCCGAAGCGCTGCATGAAGCTGCGCTGGCGGTGAATGGCCATGCCATTCATATCGCCAACCGTAAAAAACGTTAAGTAGTTGTTTGTTTGAGCCGCAGCCTTCACTGGAGCTAGTGTGCCAGCGAAGGCCAGGGCTTATGCAGGAAGAACCACGGCAGACCGCCCGCGTACAGCTTAGGTTGCTGCGCGGAACGTCAGTCGGATTGCTGGAAAGGCAATCACAGGTGGTGCGGCACCATAAGTGCAGCACCGTATGCGCAATACCTAAACGAAGACGGTAGACAAGCATGAATCTCCACGAGTATCAGGGTAAGCAGCTGTTCGCTGAATACGGCCTGCCCGTATCCAAGGGCTTCGCCGTAGACACCCCAGAAGAAGCCGCAGCAGCTTGCGAGAAAATCGGTGGCAGCGAATGGGTCGTCAAGGCTCAAGTGCACGCCGGTGGCCGCGGTAAAGCGGGCGGCGTCAAACTGGTTCGCAACAAGGAAGACGCCAAAGCCTTCGCCGCCAACTGGCTGGGCAAGCGTCTGGTGACTTACCAGACTGACGCCAACGGTCAGCCTGTGACCAAGATTCTGGTCGAGTCCTGCACCGATATCGCCAAGGAACTCTACCTGGGCGCGGTAGTCGACCGTTCCAGCCGTCGCATCGTGTTTATGGCTTCCACCGAAGGTGGCGTGGACATCGAGAAAGTGGCGCATGACACCCCTGAGAAGATCCTCAAGGCCACTATCGATCCGCTGGTCGGCGCGCAGCCGTTCCAGGGCCGCGAGCTGGCGTTCCAGCTGGGTCTGGAAGGCGATCAGGTCAAGCAGTTCACCCACA
>MHZN01000028.1:2518-11856 GCA_001830395.1 Pseudomonadales bacterium RIFCSPLOWO2_12_59_9
GTGGCCCTGGAAGGCAATATCGGTTGCATGGTCAACGGTGCCGGCCTGGCCATGGGCACCATGGACATAGTCAACCTGCACGGCGGCAAGCCGGCCAACTTCCTCGACGTGGGCGGTGGTGCGACCAAGGAGCGCGTGACCGAAGCGTTCAAGATCATCCTGTCCGACAGCAACGTCGCGGCCGTACTGGTCAACATCTTCGGCGGCATCGTGCGTTGCGACATGATTGCCGAAGGCATCATCGGTGCAGTGAAAGAAGTCGGCGTGAAAATCCCGGTGGTTGTGCGCCTCGAAGGCAACAACGCCGAGCTGGGCGCTAAAGTACTGGCAGAAAGCGGTTTGAACATCATCGCGGCTACCAGCCTGACCGACGCTGCTCAACAAGTCGTCAAAGCTGCGGAGGGCAAATAATGAGCGTCCTGATCAATAAAGACACCAAGGTTATCTGCCAGGGGATTACCGGTTCGCAGGGCAGCTTCCACACCCAGCAAGCCATCGAATACGGCACCCAGATGGTCGGCGGCGTGACGCCAGGCAAGGGCGGCACCACGCACCTTGACCTGCCGGTGTTCAACACCGTGAAAGACGCGGTAGCGGCCACTGGCGCCACTGCCAGCGTGATCTACGTACCGGCACCGTTTTGCAAGGACTCGATCCTGGAAGCGGCGTTCGGTGGCATCAAGCTGATCGTCTGCATCACCGAAGGCATCGCGACTCTGGATATGCTGGAAGCCAAGGTCAAGTGTGACGAGTTGGGTGTGGTGCTGATCGGCCCGAACTGCCCAGGCGTGATCACGCCAGGCGAATGCAAGATCGGCATCATGCCGGGTCACATTCACTTGCCAGGCAAGGTCGGGATCGTGTCGCGTTCCGGCACCCTGACCTATGAAGCAGTCAAGCAGACCACTGACGCCGGTTTCGGTCAGTCCACCTGCGTGGGCATCGGCGGTGACCCGATCCCGGGCTCCAACTTCATCGACATCCTGAAGCTGTTCCAGGCAGACCCGAAGACCGAAGCGATCGTAATGATCGGCGAGATCGGCGGTTCGGCTGAAGAAGAAGCTGCTGCTTACATCAAGGCCCACGTGACCAAGCCGGTGGTGTCCTACATCGCCGGTGTAACTGCTCCGGCAGGCAAGCGTATGGGCCATGCCGGCGCAATCATCTCCGGCGGCAAAGGCACAGCAGACGAGAAGTTTGCCGCGCTGCAAGACGCCGGGGTGAAAACCGTGCGTTCGCTGGCCGACATCGGCAAGGCCTTGGCCGAGCTGACCGGTTGGGCGATTAAGTAAAGCCTCGCGGGTAAACAAAAAGGCCACCTTCGGGTGGCCTTTTTGTTTACTAGACTAGCGTTATGCCATTTCGCCAGCAGCGCCGAAATTGGCTTTAGCGCCAATCCCTTAACGGCGTATTGCTTTCCTAATTGCTGGGGTAACTGGCTTATGCAATGGTTTGCCGATCTGCGCATTGCTTACAAAACCGCCATAGTGCCGCTGGTGTTATGCATCTTGCTGGTGGTGCTGGGGCTGGTCTCGACCTCGTCGTTGCGCAGTGTCGCCAGTGGTGTGGATGTGGTGACGCAAGATCTCGGCCCGAGCATGGATAATCTTGCGCAGATAACCGATGCCATGGCGCGTTTACAACTCAGTGTGCGCCATTACGCGCGCAGCGCCGATCAAGACTCAGAGCAGCAATTCAGCGAGCTTGATCAACGTCTGAACCTTGCGCTGCAGCAGGCGGATAAACGTATCCAGGATACTCAGCGGCGCCAGATGCTGGCTGAGATCGGCCGACTGCACGGCGAATACAGCCGCTTGTTTCGTGAGCAGCTGGTGCCTATCAGTCAGCAGCGCCAGCAACTCATGCTCAACCAGCTGGATGTACATGGTCCGGCGGTTGAGAAAATTCTTTCCTCGGTACTGGAAAACGCCCAGCAAGACTTCAACCTCGATGCGGTGTTTTATGCCAGTGCCGGCATGCGTAACCTGTTGCTGGGCAGCCAGTACCTTTACCAATTTCTGCAAGAAAACCAGCCAGAGCAAGTCAAGGCGTTTCAGCGCGAGTTAGGCAATGCGCAAAATGTCATCACCGTGCTGCGTGACCGCACCAGCAGCGACAGCAGCAAGGCCAAACTCAATCAAGCCTTGCAGACGCTCGATTTCTACAAGGCCGCCGCCAGTAAATTGGTGTTGTTGGTGCAGGCGCGCAATGACGCTGTTTCGGCCATGGATAAGCTTGATCCGCAGATTGCCGATTTGGCCCAGCAATTACAGCAACACATTATGCAAGCCATGCAGGACGCCGCCCGTGCGGCAAACGCGACCGTAGTCTCGGTGAGCCAGCTGTTTTGGGGCTTGGTGCTGGCTGCGATCCTGTTCGGTGGCCTGTTGGCCTATGGGGTAGGCAGCGCCTTGGTGCGCGCCTTGGGGCAAATCAATCGAATGCTGCAGGACATGGCGCAGGGCGAGGGCGATTTGACCAAACGCTTGCCGGTGCATGGCAAGGATGATTTGGGCCGCTTGGCATTAAGCTTTAATACCTTCGTAGAAAAAATCCGCCGCACCGTGGCGGCGGTCGCCCAGGCGTCACACACCTTGGAGAACGCCGCGCAGGTGTTGCAACTGAACGCCAAGGCGGCCGCCGCTGATGTTGAGCAGCAACGCCACGAGAGTGCGCAAATTGCCGTGGCGATGTCCCAGGTGGCGGCCAGCGCCGCCCAGATGGCCGACACTGCGCAGCTGGCCGCAACGCTGTCTCTTGATGCGCGCCAATCCGCCAATCCGCCGATCTTGGCTTGAGTCGGGTGCAGTCCAATAATGCGTCGATGCTCAGCCTGACGGAAAAAGTCGACAAGCTGGCCGGGGTGATTGAGTCATTGCGTAGTGACAGCAGCCGGATTGATTCGGTGCTTGAAGTGATTCGCTCGATTGCCGAGCAAACCAATTTGCTCGCCCTAAATGCCGCTATTGAAGCCGCGCGCGCGGGTGATCAGGGCCGTGGTTTTGCGGTGGTGGCCGATGAGGTTCGCTCATTAGCGCAGCGCACACAGCACTCGACCAAAGAGATCCATGAAATCATTCAAGCCTTGCAGCAGCGCACGCTGGCCGCGATCGAGATGATGGCTGACAGCCAAACGGCAGTCAGTCACGCCAGTGCCAGCACAGGGCAGACCAGCGAGTCGTTGCAGGCGATTACTTCGGCGGTGGATGCCATCGACAGCAATATTCAGTCGATGGCCCGCGCCGCCAGTGAACAAGCACGGGTGGCGACGGCGGTTGGCGTGGGCGTGGCGCGGGCTAACAGCATCAGCGAACACACCTTCAGTACGGTTGAGCAAACCCGTGCGGCGGCCAGTAGCATTCTCGAGCTGGATAGCCAATTGAGTCGTTTGATTGAGCAGTTTCAGACCTGAATCTAGCGTATCCAGAGTGCCCCGAAAGCTGCGAGCAGCTATCGCTAAGCGATGTTTTTTAGCCGGGCTAAACAGCCCGCGCGCTATAGTAGGCGCCTGTTTACGCTTGGAGGTTACATGCAGTTACCGGATTACTTTGCCGACTTATTGGCTGTCTGTTGGTTTGCCCTGTGCTGGTTGGGTTACACCCGTTATGCCCATTGGCAAGGCCTGCGCACGCCCTGTTTGTCGAGTGTGTTGCACCTGTACCGTGAGGATTGGATGCAGCGCTTATTGCTGCGTGATAACCGCATCGCCGACGCCAGTGTGATTGGCAATCTGGAGCGCAACGCCTCGTTTTTCGCCTCCAGCACGCTGATTATTCTTGCCGGCGTGCTCACCGTACTGGGTTCCTCTGATCGTGCGGTGTCCTTGCTGGCCGATTTACCTCTGGTGGCGCCGGTCAGTCAGAGCGTTTCCGAGTTGAAGCTGTTGTGCTTGGCGGTTGTGTTTGTCTACGCCTTTTTTACCTTCAGCTGGTGCATGCGCCAGTACAACTTTGCCGCGGTGTTGGTCGGTTCGGCGCCGATGGCGGGCGAGCGCAATGTGTCTGAACTGGAGCGTAAGGCGTTTTCCCTGCGCGCCGCCCGAGTGATCTCCATGGCCGCCAATACTTTCAACTTTGGCTTGCGGGCCTATTACTTTGGGATGGCGACCCTGGCGTGGTTCGTTAACCCGTGGTTTTTTATCTTGGTGACTGCCGGGGTGGTGCTGATTTTGTATCAGCGTGAATTTCATTCCGATGTCTTGCAGGTTATGGGCTCGACCCAAGCGCCGGCGCTTGAAGTGCGCACTGACAAAGCCGAGTGATATTTCCAGTCCATGGTGGTGCTTTGTCTGCGCCGACAGCAGGCGAGCAGTTATGATGCGCGCCTGTTTTTTACCGCGAGATTTGATTCATGAGCGATAGCTCTATCCTTGGCCGTGCGCAGCGGTTTCTGACGGCCTTGCGCCATTGCCAGGTGCTTGGCATTCAAGTCCACAGCGCAGTGCCCGGCGGTTTGACACTGCGCCTGCCCTATAGCCCGCAAATTGTCGGTAATCCCGAAACCGGCGTCATTCATGGCGGCGCCATTACCACGCTGATGGACACAACCTGCGGTATCTCCACCGTTTGTGTGCTGCCGGAGTTCGAGATTTGCCCGACCATCGACCTGCGCATTGATTACATGCGCGCCGCTAAACCCAACCAGGATGTGTTTGGTTTTGCCGAGTGTCATCGCGTCACGGCCGATATCATTTTCGTGCGTGGCTACGCCTATCAGGATGATCAGAGCGAACCCATCGCCCATGTGGTCGGTACCTTTATGCGCATGGGTAAAACCAATAAAACGATCAAGCTTGAACAACCGGGTGCTAAGCAATGAGCGGTTTGAACCTCAACGAGTTGGTCCGCCAAGCCCAGGAAAAAAACGACTTCGATTCGCTGCTCGGTTTGATTCCATATGCCAAATTGATTGGTGTTGAGTGCCTGCGCTTGGGCGATGACCTGGTATTTCGGTTGCCCGCCAACCGGGACAATATAGGCAACCCGACGCTGCCGGCGATTCATGGCGGGGTGATCGCCGGCTTTATGGAACATGCGGCGATGCTGCATTTACTGATGTTTATGGGCATCCCACATTTGCCTAAAATCATCGACTTCTCGATAGATTACCTGCGCGCCGGCCATTATCGTGACACCTACGCCCAGTGCCGTGTCTGGCGCCAGGGGCGGCGGGTGGCGAACGTTGCCATTACCGCCTGGCAAACCACGCAAACCGAACCCATAGCCACCGCCCGTGCACACTTTAAGGTCGATGAGCCTTATGTCGCCCCGCTGGATGCAAGCTAGCCCAAGGTTAAGGACAGGAATATTCGATGGATGCGCTGCTGATTCTCAGTGGATTACTGCTGATGCTGTTTGGCCTGGTCTGGTTGATCATGCTGGCGTTCGGCAGCAGCCTGTTTTGGGGACTCGGCAGCTTGTTTCCACCGCTGACCTTGGTTTACGTGGTACGCCACTGGCGCATTGCCCGTAAAGCCGTGGTGCTCAGTGCCTTGGGCACTATTCCGTTGGTGGTGGGTTTTGTGTTGCTGGCCGGTAATGATCCGGCGCGCTTTGAGGCCATTGCCAGCTTGCGTTGGTTAACGCCTGCGCCAATCAAGCCCAATGAACTGGCGATGGAGTTGCACGGGCAGTTGAATGGCGAACCCTTTGCGCCACAGCAAGGCGAACTGATCGATGGCGTGCTGAGCCTGCGCGAAGGCCAGGAGTTCTTTGCGCAGCGCGCGGTCAATATCCATTTGCCGCCAATGCCCAATGGCAGTGTGCATCTGAACGTATTACCGACCGATGCCCAGCCATTGCCTGAGGTCGAGATCAGCTGGTTATTACCCGAGCATGATTTGCCGGAAGCACGCCGTTTAAACCATGGCTACACGCTGTATCTCGATTTGCAGCCCTTGGCGCCCAACAAAATGACGGGAGATTTTCATTTGGTGTTGCCAGCGCAATTCAACACCACCCTCAGCGGTAAAATCGAGCTGTTTACCAATCGGCTGCGCTACATCGATGGCAAAGTGGATGCTCACTTTGATTCGCGCGATACCCTAAGTTATGTGCTGGAGGACTATCTACAGCGTCGTTACGCCAGCCGAGCGGTGCGTCTAGGCAAGCTGCCAGCGGTGAGTTTTCCGGCCAGCAGCTTGGAGGTGGAGGTCGAGGCACTGGTCAATGGCCAGCCGCAATCGCTAACCCTGCTGCTAAGCAAAACTGAGGCGCTTGGCTGGGTGGTGCAAGGCGATCAGTATGCTCGTTTTGCTGAGCCGGCAGTGGCTAGCCCTGCGCCCGCGCCCAGTGTCAGCAGTGCAACCACGACGCCGCCTGTACGAAGCACAGTCGATCGGCGGCTGCGGTTTTCCCTTGAGCGTTTGCAGCGCACCCCTGAGCAGTACAGCAATCTACTCATCCGGGTCACGACTGCGCATGGCAGCACCGCGCAAGGGCGTTTTGTTGGGGTTAACGCCAATGGGCGGATTGTGATTCGTCGTGAAATCAGCGGGCCGGGGGAGGCTAGCTACATTTTGCGTCCCGACGAGATCAGTCAAATCGAGCTGCTTGAGCCCTAACTCTGTTTAGCGCTGCGCCTTTACCAGGTAAGCGCTTGAAATCTAGGGCTAAGCCCCCATCTTGATGACATCCGTCGCCGTTGCGGCTTATGCCATAAGTGTGGAGTTCAAAGCGTATGAGTGTCGAAACTCAAAAAGAAACCCTTGGCTTTCAGACCGAAGTTAAACAGCTGCTGCAGCTGATGATTCACTCCTTATATTCCAACAAGGAGATTTTTCTGCGCGAGCTGATCTCCAATGCCTCGGACGCCGCCGATAAGCTGCGCTTCGAAGCCTTGGCCAAGCCTGACTTGCTGGAAGGCGGCGACCCGCTAAAAATTCGGATTAGCTTCGACAAAACCGCCAAGACCGTGACCCTCGAAGACAATGGCATCGGCATGAGCCGCGAGGATGTGATCGCGCATCTGGGCACCATTGCCAAGTCGGGCACTGCCGACTTTATGAAAAACCTGTCCGGCGATCAGAAGAAAGACTCGACCCTGATCGGCCAGTTCGGCGTGGGCTTTTACTCGGCCTTTATCGTCGCCGACTTGGTTGAAGTCTTCACTCGTCGCGCCGGCTTGCCTGCCAGCGCGGGCGTGCATTGGAGCTCCAAAGGCGAGGGCGATTTCGAAGTGGCCACCGTCGAGCAAGTCGCTCGTGGCACGCGCATCGTCATGCACCTGAAATCCGGTGAAGAAGAATTCGCCGATGGTTGGCGTCTGCGTAACATCATCAAAAAATATTCCGATCACATCGCGCTGCCCATCGAGTTGCCAAAAGAGCAGCACGGTGAAGAGCCAGCCAGCGAAGTTGAGTGGGAAACCGTCAACCGCGCCAGCGCCCTGTGGACCCGTCCACGGACTGAAATCGGCGACGAGGAATATCAAGAGTTCTACAAACACGTCTCCCACGACTTTGAGAATCCGCTGGCCTGGAGTCATAACAAAGTTGAAGGCAAGCTGGAATACAGCTCCTTGCTCTATGTGCCGGGCCGCGCGCCATTCGACCTGTATCAGCGCGAAGCGCCGCGTGGCTTGAAGCTCTATGTGCAGCGCGTCTTCATCATGGATCAAGCCGATGAGTTCTTGCCGCTGTACCTGCGTTTTATCAAAGGAGTGGTGGACTCCAACGATCTGTCGCTGAACATCTCGCGGGAAATCCTGCAGAAAGATCCGGTGATCGACTCGATGAAGTCGGCGCTGACCAAGCGCGTTCTAGACATGCTGGAGAAATTGGCGAAAAACCAGCCTGAGCAATATCAGGGCTTCTGGAAGAACTTTGGCCAGGTGATCAAAGAAGGCCCGGCCGAAGACTTTGCCAACAAAGAGAAAATCGCAGGATTGCTGCGTTTCTCCGCCACCAGCGATACCAGTGGCGAGCAAAGTGTTGCACTGGCCGATTACCTGGCGCGGGCTAAAGAAGGCCAGGACAAGATTTATTTCCTGTCCGGCGAGAGCTTTGCTCAGGTTAAAAACAGCCCGCACCTTGAGGTCTTCCGCAAGAAAGGCATTGAAGTGCTGCTGCTGACTGATCGTATCGATGAGTGGCTGATGAGCTACCTCACCGAGTTCGACGGCAAGAGCTTTGTCGATGTAACCCGCGGTGATCTGGATTTGGGCAAGCTCGACTCCGATGAAGAGAAGAAAGCTCAGGAAGAAGTCGCCAAGAGCAAAGAAGGCTTGCTCGAGCGTTTGAAAACCACTCTGGCGGATGCGGTGAGCGAGGTGCGGGTTTCCCATCGTCTGACCGACTCACCGGCGATTCTGGCCATTGGCGAGCAGGACATGGGCATGCAAATGCGCCAGATCCTCGAAGCCAGCGGGCAGAAAGTTCCAGAATCGAAGCCGATCTTCGAGATCAACCCGGTGCATCCGCTAATCGAAAAACTGGATGCCGAGCAAAGTGAAGATCGCTTCGCCGACCTCACGCACATCCTCTTCGATCAGGCCGCCTTGGCCGCCGGCGACAGCTTGAAAGATCCGGCGACTTACGTGCGTCGCTTGAACAAGCTGCTGGTTGAATTGACCGTCTAACGACTCAGTCTACGCAATCTGCAAACGGGGCCTTTATGGCCCCGTTTGCATTGCTGCAGAACCAAAAACTGCGTGCTGTCCGCTGCTGGATGCGGAGCAGTTTGTCATATGGTTGTCATGTCAGTGTCATACGCTGGGTCATCCTCAATCAACTCCAAAACGGGAACCAAGCATGCACTCTATTCGTCTGATAACCCTGGCCGGCAGTCTCTTGTTGTCTGGTTTTGCTAGTGCGCAAGTGCGCGTAGAAGGGCCGGTTGAATACGGCATTTTCAACAGCCAATACCAGGATTTTCAGCCCGGCGAGCGGGTGCTGACCCACAGCAATCAGACGATTGAAGCCACGACCAATATTCCAGCCAAGCTCGGTATGAAATTTGGTATGCGCTATAGCCTGGCGGGCAAAGTCGCTAAAGACGAGCCGCTGACCTTGCTCTACCTCACGCCTGGTGTAACGACTCCAGATGGCCTGCGCCATGACAAGTTCGTCGTCGAGCAAACCCTGCTAGCAAACTCACCGCAAGATCTGATGGCCTTTGAATTCAGCGAAAATTACGAACTGGTGCCTGGCGAGTGGCACTTCATGGTGTTCCAGGGCGATCGGCTGTTGGCCGAACAACGCTTTAACGTTCGTTAATTTTCAGCCATAAAAAACGGCGCCCGCACAGGCTGTGTGAAAACCTAGCGGTCTGAGCTGGAGATGTAGAAAATGCCCATATCGTGAGATATGGGCATTTTTGTTTATGCATTACATCCAAGGC
>MHZN01000029.1:0-338 GCA_001830395.1 Pseudomonadales bacterium RIFCSPLOWO2_12_59_9
ATCTGTGCCGCGGTCAGCGTGGTCACCGTGACGGGCGCCTCCTTGAGCGCACCACGATCGGGGTCGTCAGAGCCACCGCAGGCCAATCTGTGCCGCGGTCAGCGTGGTCACCGTGACGGGCGCCTCCTTGAGCGCACCACGATCGGGGTCGTCAGAGCCACCGCAGGCCACAAGCAGCGCCGCGGCCGCGGCCACACAGGTAAAGCGGAAATACGTCATGGATGAATCCCTCAGGTCGGAAAACGGCCATGGTGCCTGTACCTGCGGTGCCTTCACCATTGGGGATTACGCGCGGCCCCACATCAATCAGACACCTGTGCGACAGCTCACGAGGCGTC
>MHZN01000029.1:418-11266 GCA_001830395.1 Pseudomonadales bacterium RIFCSPLOWO2_12_59_9
CCGGCCACAGCAGAAAACCGATACGACGCACAGTGCTAGTCATGACAGGCAGTCTAGCTGCGGGCTCCAACACTTACTTCAAACTGCCGGAAAGAAATTGCTGCAGCCGCTCGGACTGCGGATTGGCCAAAACTTCTTTCGGGCAACCACGTTCTTCGACCAAGCCTTTGTGCAAAAACACCAACTGGTTCGACACCTCGCGGGCAAAACCCATTTCGTGGGTGACCACCACCATGGTGCGGCCTTCTTGCGCGAGATCCTGCATGACCTTGAGCACTTCGCCGACCAACTCCGGGTCGAGCGCCGAGGTCGGCTCGTCAAACAGCATCACCTCCGGCTCCATCGCCAGGGCGCGGGCAATTGCCACCCGCTGCTGCTCGCCGCCGCTCATGTGCGCCGGATAGGCATCTTTGCGATGGGCGACGCCGACCTTGGCCAGATAGTGCTCAGCCTTGGCCAGCGCTTCTTTCTTGTCCATGCCGAGCACATGCACCGGTGCTTCCATGACGTTTTCCAGGGCGCTCATGTGCGACCAGAGGTTGAAGTGCTGAAACACCATCGACAGCCGCGAGCGCATGCGCTGCAACTGTTTAGGGTCGACCGCCTTCAGCGCGCCGTCCTTGTTGGCGACCAGCTTAAGCTCCTCACCATTGAGCAAAATCTTGCCGGCATGGGGTTGCTCCAGCAAATTGATGCAGCGCAGGAAGGTGCTTTTGCCCGAGCCGCTGGAGCCAATAATGCTGATCACGTCGCCGGCTTTAGCCGCCAGCGACACGCCCTTGAGCACCTCATTACTGCCATAACGCTTGTGCAGGTCCTGGACTTCAAGTTTGTACATGGTCTGGATTCTCGTAAACGAATGCGGTTTATCTGGGTGCCTAGTGCTTGCGCGGCGCCAGGTAGGCCAGCCAACGGTGCTCGGCCAGCTTGAACAGGCGCACCAAAATAAAGGTCAGGCACAGGTAGAAGACGCCAGCGGTAATAAAGGCCTCAAACGGCAGGTAATACTGCGAGCTGATGGTGCGCGCCGCGCCGGTGATATCGATCAAGGTCACGATCGAGGCCAGGCTGGTGGTGTGCAGCATCATGATCACTTCGTTGCTGTACTGCGGCAGCGCGCGGCGCAAGGCCGAAGGCAGCAAAATCCGCCGATACAGCTTGGACCGCGACATGCCCACGGCCTTGGCCGCTTCGATCTCGCCGGGCGGAATAGTCTTCAGACTGCCGGCAAGAATCTCCGCACTGTAGGCGCTAGTGTTAATCGCAAAGGCCAGACAGGCGCAGAAGGTGGCATTGGACAGGTACGGCCACAACGCGCTGGCGCGCACCGACTCAAACTGCGCCAGACCGTAATAGATCAGAAACAGCTGCACCAACATCGGCGTGCCGCGAATCACATAGGTGTAGAGCCAGGCCGGGAAATTCACCCAGGGCTGCTTGGACACCCGCATCAACCCCAAAGGAATGGCCAACAACAAGCCAAAACCAAGGGAAATCAGCAAAATTTTCAGGGTTACCAGCACGCCACCCAAGTACAGCGGCAAGTTGGCCCAGATCACCGAAAAGTCAAAAATCACGCGTTAGCCCCCCGCATCACAGCTCCACCGTCTTGATACCCGCCGAGTAACGCTGCTCCAAGGCGCGCAACGCCAACAGCGAAACACTGGTCAGCAGCAGATACAGCGCCGCCACCGCGAGGAAAAACGTAAAGGGCTGATGGGTCGCATCGGCCGCACTCTTGGCCCTAAACATCATGTCCTGCAGACCGACCACCGAGATCAGCGCGGTGGCCTTGGTCAGCACCAGCCAGTTATTGGTAAAGCCAGGAATCGCCAGGCGAATCATCTGCGGCACCAGAATGCGGAAAAACACCTGCACCCCGCTCATGCCGTAGGCTGCACCCGCCTCGCCCTGCCCTTGTGGAATCGACATAAAGGCGCCACGAAAGGTCTCCGACAGGTAGGCACCGAAGATAAAGCCCAGGGTGCCAACGCCGGCGACAAAGGGATTGATATCAATGTATTCGTCATAGCCGACTAGCGGTGCTAGCCGATTTATCAGGTCCTGACCGCCGTAGAAAATCAGCAGAATCAGCACCAGGTCGGGAATCCCGCGAATCACCGTGGCGTAGGTTTCACCCAGCAACGCCAACCAGCGAATTGGCGACAGGCGAAACGCCGCGCCGAGCAGCCCCAACGCACAGGCCAGGGTCATCGACGACAAGGCCAGCGCCAAGGTCAGCCAGGCACCCTCGAGAATGGTCGAGCCATAGCCGTTAAGCATGGTTTAGCTCCTCAGGCGGTGCGCCCCAACAACGCGGACAGCACCGCTACAACGAAAAACGCGGGTAGCACCGCCACAACGAAAACACGGGCAACACCGCTACAACGAAAAAGTGGCACAACCGCAGATTGAAGTTTGTGCCACTTTCAGGAAAACGCCCGAGCCGTAAAGTCAGTCGCCGTAGATATCGAACTTGAAGTACTTGCCCTGCACTTCTTGGTATTTACCGTTGGCGCGAATGGCAGCAATAGCCGCGCTGAATTTATCTGCCAGCGCTTTGTCACCCTTGCGCACGGCGATACCGGCACCTTCGCCAAAGTATTTCGGATCGCTAACAGTCGGCCCTACCAAAGCGAAACCTTTACCGGCATCGGTCTTGAGGAAACCATCGTCGATATTGACCGCATCAGCCAGGGTGGTATCGACACGACCGGAAGTCAGATCGAGAAAGATCTCGTTCTGCGACGCGTAACGCACCACTTCTATACCGGCTGGCGCGAACACTTCGGTGGCGTAGCGATCGTAGATGGAGGCGCGCTGCACACCGACCTTCTTGCCTTGCAGGTCGAGCAGCGGATTTATGATCTCGGTGCCCGCTTTCATCACCAAACGCGCCGGTGAGTTGTAGTATTTCTTGCTGAAATCCACCGACTTGAGCCGCTCTTCGGTGATGTTCATCGACGACAACACCGCGTCGAACTTACGCACTTTCAGGGCCGGAATCAGGCCGTCGAACTCTTGCTCGATCCACACACACTTGACCTGCATTTCGGCGCACAGGGCATTACCGATGTCGTAGTCAAAACCGGTGATAGCGCCTTCGGGGGTTTTCATCGCAAAGGGTGGGTAGGCCGCCTCGATACCAATGCGCAGCGGCTTGGCTTCATCGGCCTGCGCCAACGACGACAACAGCGACAGCGCCAGGGCGCCAAGAAGTGCAATGCTCTTCATTGTGAGACTCCTTCAAGTGTAATTAGCCGCAGATGGCAGAAATCCAAACGCCCGGCATATGCGTGCATTGAGTGTAGAAACAGTCGCTGTATTTGCCGCGCGCCGAAGCGGCGCAACAGCAGGATCTGCGCGTGCTGCATTCTAGCGACAGGCCTAAGGCCGATATTTCTTCAATGCGACAACTAGTTACACAACAGCCTGCCCGGCAGCGCGAGCGGATTGACATGCGCCACAGAACATGCAGCACAAGAAAGACTTGCTAACCCATGATAAAAGCAATAATCACACCAACAATCACAAAACCCATCTAGAACGCCATTTACAGCCAATCATCACAGCGCGCAAATAGTCTAAAGCGCTCCAAAACGCCCCATCAGCGAGCAGCCTGCTACCGGCAAAGGTTACCTTTGGTGCTACACAGGCCCGCCGAACACGCACAGATCATCAGTAAAAAGACCGATTTAAATTGCACTAATTTTTTTGCCCCCGACAGAAACAATTAGGCCCCGACACAGCTTGTGACTGTGCCGGGGCCTAACAACGACCTTAATCAGGCCGCTTGCATGCTGCGATGGGTCTCAACCAAGTGCTGCACCACGCCAGGATCGGCCAGCGTGGAGATGTCGCCGAGGGTGTCGTACTCGGCCACCGCGATCTTGCGCAGGATACGGCGCATGATCTTGCCCGAGCGGGTCTTCGGCAAACCCGGAGCCCACTGGATCACGTCCGGCGAGGCGATCGGACCGATCTCCTTGCGGGCCCAATTTTTCAACTCCTGACGCAACTGCTCGGAAGGCTCTTCACCGTCATTCAGGGTCACATACACATAGATGCCCTGGCCTTTGATGTCGTGGGGCATGCCGACCACGGCAGCCTCGGCGACTTTTGGGTGAGCAACCATGGCGCTCTCGATTTCCGCAGTACCCATGCGGTGGCCGGACACGTTCAGCACGTCATCGACGCGGCCGGTGATCCAGTAGTAGCCGTCCTCGTCACGCCGCGCACCGTCGCCGGTGAAGTACATGCCCTTGAAGGTCTTGAAGTAAGTATCCACGAAGCGATCATGGTCGCCATACAGGCTGCGCGCCTGGCCTGGCCATTAATCGATAATCACCAGATTGCCTTCGGCAGCGCCCTCCACCAGGTTGCCCATATTGTCCACCAACGCCGGCTGCACGCCGAAGAACGGCCGAGTCGCCGAGCCCGGTTTAAGCGCCGTGGCGCCCGGCAGCGGGCTGATCATTACGCCGCCAGTTTCGGTCTGCCACCAGGTATCGACAATCGGACAGCGCGACTTGCCCACTTCCTCGTAGTACCAGTGCCAGGCTTCTGGATTGATCGGTTCACCGACCGAACCCAGCAGGCGCAAGCTGGAGCCGTCAGCGCCCTGCATGGCCGCCTTGCCCTGGGCCATCATGGCGCGAATCGCCGTTGGCGCGGTGTAGAGAATACTGACCTTGTGCTTGTCGACGATTTTCGCCACCCGGGTCATGTCCGGGTAATTCGGCACACCTTCAAACAGCACAGTGGTGGCGCCATTGGCCAGCGGCCCGTAGACGATGTAGCTGTGGCCGGTAACCCAGCCAACATCGGCGGTGCACCAATAGACTTCGCCTGGGCGGTAGTCGAATACCCGCTCATGGGTTAACGCTGCGTACAACAGATAACCGCCGGTGGTGTGCAGTACACCCTTGGGCTTGCCGGTGGAGCCGGAGGTGTAGAGGATAAACAGCGGATCTTCGGCGCCCATTTCTTTGGGTGCACAAACGCTGCCAGCCACCTTCATCAGGTCTTCGTACCAAACGTCGCGATGGGGGTGCCACTTGATCTCGCCGCCAGTGCGGCGCACCACGATAATTTTCTGCACGCTACTGGTGTCAGGGTTGGCCAGGGCGTCATCCACATTGGCCTTCAGCGGGGTTTTCTTGCCGCCGCGCACGCCTTCATCGGCGGTGATCACTATCTTCGACTGGCAGTCGATAATTCGCCCGGCCAGTGCCTCTGGTGAGAAGCCACCGAACACCACCGAGTGAATGGCGCCGATACGGGTGCAGGCCAACATGGCCACCACTGCCTCGGGAATCATCGGCATATAGATGGTCACCACGTCGCCGCGGTGCACGTCTTGACCGCGCAAGGCGTTGGCAAACTTGCAGACCTGCTCGTGCAGCTGGCGATAGGTGATTTCTTGATGATCGGCCGGGTCGTCGCCTTCCCAGATAATGGCAACCTGCTCACCGCGCTCGGCCAAGTGCCGATCGAGGCAGTTGGCGGAAACGTTCAGGGTGCCATCAGCAAACCATTTGATATCGACATGGTGATCGTCGAACGAGGTCTGCTTGACCTTGGTGAAAGGCGTAATCCAGTCCAGTCGCTTGGCCTGTTCGCGCCAGAAGCCGTCGGGGTTGATCACCGACTGCTGGTACATGGATTTATAGGTAGCTTCGTCGGTCAATGACTGGGCGGCCACTTCGGGACGCACGGGATACAGGGAAGCGGCACTCATGGCGGTTACCTCACAGAAATAATGTTGTTGTTTTCTATGGGTTCATTTTTAGCACCCCAACTTCACCGCAGCTATTCGACCATGGTACTAGTCCCCCGCCACCGCAAAAAAAATGGGCGACCCATAGGCCGCCCACTTTATTCCGAGACTACTGACCGACTAGCTACCCGCAGGCCAGCCCTGCGCTGCGAGTCGATTAGCCTCAAGCACGCGCTTGGCGTTTAGATAACTCTTTTGCCAATAGGCCGTCGACAAGCTCTCCAGCCGCACTGTACCGCCACTGGAAGGGGCATGGACAAAACGTCCATCGCCGACATAAATACCGGCATGGCTGACCTTGCCGCCGCCACTGGTGGCAAAAAACACCAGGTCGCCGGTCAGCAACGCCTCGCGCCGAATGCTCGGCACCGGCATGGCCAACAGTTCACGGGTCGAACGCGGCAGCACTATGCCGGCCGCATCGCGGTAGACATAACCGATCAAGCCACTGCAATCAAAACCGCTTTGCGGGGTATTGCCGCCATACACATAGGGCGTGCCGACCAGACCTATGGCGCGCAGCAGCACATCATCGGCAGCCGGTGAAAACTGCTCGATTGGTACATGGACTACAGGATTTGGCGGTGGATGACTGACGCAGGCGGTCAGCAGGGCAGTAACTAGGACGAGAGCAATGCGGGGAAACAGAGTCATAAGGGCGTCCCAAGGCTGGATGCGCCCTACTCTGCCGCGCCGCAGGCCCTGACGCAAGGGTCAGGGCGCGGTAATCACTCAGTGGTGGAGCGGATTATGCTTGGTCTGTGCTGGCGCCTGAGCCAACACTCGCTTGGCTTCCATAAAGCTGGAGCGCCAATAACGGTCATCCATGCTATCCACCCGCACGCCACCACTGCGACTGCTGGAGGAATGAATGAACTGGTCATCGCCGATATAAATACCGGCATGACTCACGCGGCCACGGCCACGGTTATTAAAGAAAACGATATCACCCGGCACTAACTCATTACGCGCAACCAAAGGTGCATCCAGGTTGATCATTTCGCGAGTCGAACGCGGCAGCTTGATGCCGGCCTCTTCACGGAACAGATAACCGACAAAGCCGCTGCAGTCGAAGCCGGTCTTGGTTGAAGTGCCGCCGGCGCGATAGCGCGTGCCGACTAATTCAAAACCACGATCGAGAATGCTGTCCGCCAAGACCGGCAGCTGATAAGGCTTCTCGTCGGTCAGTTCAGCAACTTGTTCATGGGTAGGTTCTGCCAGCGGCAAAGATACCGGCTGCAGAGCAATTTGAGGCTGCACAACGTGGCCTGCACAAGCAGACAAGAGGGCGGCGAAGGCCAGCGGAACGAGAGGTGCGAAGCGATTGAGCATGGGCACGGCCGTGTCTGTAATTATTTGAAGGGCCCGAATATGCCTTCCAGAGTCCTCATATGCAAATTTAATTAGACCCAATGTGACTTATCGCCATCAGCAAACGCTCTAAGGGCCGGCACTTAAATTTCCGCGTCGCTGGCAATTTCAACACCCGCTAAAAAACCCTAAAGCTGTTAATCACGCTGTATAGCGAGCTGTAACAAAACTGAACAGTTGGTCCAATTTTCGGCCCATTCGAGCCTTAAAACCGTTCGTCAGTTCAGAATCGAGCCAGCCGCCTCAGGCGGCCTCAGTCGCCACTCAGTGATTGACCGTGTGTGCCAGCATCACCGACAGCTGACACATAGGCCGCCCGCTTTGCGCGTGCCACTGATTAAACGCCGCCTGCACGGCGGCCAGGTCTTTTAGGCTGCTGGGAGCCTTGTCGATGATCTGCTGCGCCTTGAGGGCGGCGACCACATCGTCGGAAGGTATAAAGGTGTCTTTGCCCATCATCCTCAGCAAGCGCGGCGCCGACAGCCCGCCCAGATGGGTGCCGTGCTTGGCCAGGTATTTCCACAGCCCAACGCTATCGGTCACCGGCCAGTCGGCTATCAGCGCGCCGAAGCTGCCGTATTCACGCGCCACATCCAGCACCATCTGCGCATTGCGCGGCACACTCTTGAGCTTGCCGAGATGGCGAATCAGCTGAGCGTTTTGCATCAAGCGCTCCAGGTGCTCGGCGCCCATCAGCACGACTTTTTCCGGGGCAAAGTCAAAAAAAGCCGTCTCGAACGCCGGCCATTTGGCATCGACCAGGCTGTGCTTTAATCCGGCGCGAAACACCCGCAAGGCAATCAGCGACAAGTAACGGTCATCACTGATCTGGCGCAGTTCATCGGCCGTCTTGGGCACCGGCAAGTACGCCTCAAGCTCTGCGGCCGAACCAAAGCGGTTCAGGCAATACTCATGCAGCCATTTGTAGTCGCGCATCCGCGTCCCTCGCAGTTATCTCGCTGCTATATATAGGTGCCAAGGCAGTTCGCCTCAGCCAACTCCGTTAGCAGACCGTTAGAGGTTCATCACATCGACAAAACGCGGTGTGGCGCTTTCATCAATACGCAAAGCGCCGAAGTCGAACAGCTCGCGGTCGGCCAATTGTGACGGCACCACATGCTGCAAAGCGCGAAACATGATGTCGGTGCGCCCCGGCGTCTTGCGCTCCCACTCTTGCAGCATCTCTTTGACGACCTGGCGCTGCAGGTTCTCCTGCGAGCCGCAGAGATTGCACGGAATGATCGGGAACTCTTTGAGCTGGGAATATTCCTCGATATCGGCCTCTTTGCAGTAGGCCAGGGGCCGGATCACCACATTGCGACCATCGTCCGACAGTAACTTGGGCGGCATGGCCTTGAGCGTGCCGCCGTAAAACATATTGAGGAAAAAGGTTTCCAAAATGTCGTCGCGGTGATGCCCCAGGGCCATCTTGGTCGCGCCAATTTCGTCGGCGTAGGTATAAAGCGTGCCGCGGCGCAAACGCGAACACAGCGAGCAAGTGGTCTTGCCCTCGGGGATCATCTCTTTGACCACCGAATAGGTGTCTTTTTCGATGATGTGATAGGCCACCCCGACGGACTCCAGGTACGCCGGCAGCACATGTTCAGGAAAGCCAGGCTGCTTCTGGTCCATGTTGACCGCGACTATCTCAAACTTGATCGGTGCGACCTTTTGCAGGTGCAGCAATACATCGAGCATGGTGTAGCTGTCTTTACCGCCGGACAGGCAGACCATCACCTTGTCACCGTCCTCGATCATCTTGAAATCGGTGATCGCCTCGCCCGCCAGGCGGCGCAGACGTTTCTGAAGTTTGTTTTGATTGACCGAAAGGCTGCTCATGGCGCGCTTAAATCCGCAGGAGTCGTGAAAGTCCGGCATTTTACCCACAAAGCCCGACACACCCCAGCCCAGTAATCAGGCAAAACGCTGTGCTAATCTCGGCCCATGACTTCCGACTTAAATGGCCACGCCGACCTTGCCGACCAGCTCTTGGCACTGCTGCAAGCCGCCAGCGACGGCTGCAGCGAATACCAGTTGATTCAGCAACTCCGGCAACAACAATCGGCGCATCTAGAAAACCTGGCGAACGACCCGCAACTGGCGTTATTTCAGACCCACTTCCTGATTTTCAACGCGCTCTACCTTTTGCGTGAACGCCTCTGGCAAGAACGCCGTGCACACCTGCAGATCAGCCCACTGTGCTGCCAGTTACTGCCCTACCAAGCCGGCAGCGCCGAGTTAGCCGAGCATGATCCGCTGCGCGACTATTACCTCGATCTGCAACAGCTGCACAGCACCAAGGCTTGCGACGTTGAGCAACTGCTCGCCAGCTTTTGGGCCCGCCTGCAAGGCGGCGATGAGCAGCGCGCGGCCCTCGAACTGTTCGAGCTAAGCGGCCAGCCGGCACTGGATCTGGCCCGCATCAAGCACCGCTATCGCCAGTTGGTCAGCCAACATCACCCCGACCGGGGCGGCAGCACCAGCCGATTGCAATCGATCAACCTGGCCTTTGAAATACTGCAGCGCTATTACAGATGAGTTTCACGATCATATTTGCTCTAACGCGCTGTCCCGCAAGCTCGCAAACCTCTGCCTATACTGCGACATACGGTCGCATTGAATCGGCCTACGCACCCGCTGGCGCTACCCACGCGCAGCGGGCGCTTGCTGGGGCGATCGCAATAATAATAGGAGGTGCAGCATGATCCACCACGTCTGGGGACTTTTCACCCATCCCGATGAGGAATGGCAAGAAATTCGTGGCGACGAAGAAAGCATCAGCCACATGTACCTTACCCACGTGCTGCTGCTGGCAGCCATCCCGGCAATTTCGGCTTTCATCGGCACCACCAAAGTTGGCTGGACCATCGGCAGCGGGGCACCGGTCATGCTTACGCAAGCCAGCGCCCTGCAGATGACCATCATGTCCTATCTGGCCATGCTGGCGGGTGTTGCCGTGATGGCGGCAGTGGTGCACTGGATGGCGCGCACCTATGACGCAGCGCCAAGCATGGCGCAAAGCGTAGTGTTTTCGGCGTACACCGCCACACCGCTGTTTATCGGCGGCTTGGCGGCGCTCTACCCTAACCTGTGGCTGGCGATGTTCGTTGGCACTGCGGCCATCTGTTACACGGTTTACCTGCTCTATGTGGGTATTCCGACCTTTATGAATATCCCTGCCGAGGAAGGCTTTCTGTTCTCCAGTTCGGTACTGGCCGTAGGCTTGGTGGTACTGGTGTCGATGATGGCGCTGTCGGTGATTCTCTGGGGCATCGGCATAGGCCCGGTCTACACCAGTTGAGGATCAGCTGAGGTTTGTTGCACGGAAACGAGGCCGCTCATAGAGCGGCTTCGTCGTTTTCTGGCTGCTTGCAGTTTCCAGCTTGGGCATAATTGCTCGATATCTCGGAGCCATGCATGCCAGAACAACTCAACCAGCGGATTGAAACTTGCTATCAGCAAGCCGAGGCGTTTTTTAAACGCCGTTTTACCCGCCCGGAAGTCAGTCTCAAGTTAAGAGGGCAAAAAGCCGGGGTCGCCCACCTCGACGAAAACCTGCTGCGCTTCAACCCGCAGCTGTACCGTGAGAACCAAGAACACTTTCTCAAGCAAACCGTGGCCCACGAAGTCGCGCACATGATCGCCCGGGAAATGTTCGGTCCACACATCCAACCCCACGGCGAAGAATGGCAACTGAT
>MHZN01000030.1 GCA_001830395.1 Pseudomonadales bacterium RIFCSPLOWO2_12_59_9
CGAGCCCAGCTGCCGTCAGGCTGCCAGACCTCGATGACGCAGTCGGAGGACGGCACGGGGTCGATGGTGCCGTACCACTCGGAGATGGCCGCGCCGCAGGCCTGCGCCTGCTGGGCCAGGGTCTGCCAGCGGTCTTTGCTGATGCGAGCGTGCTTGCGCAAGGTCTCGCCGGTCAACAGGCTGCGAGGCGGCACGCCCAGGCGGTACACGCCGTTGCCAAGTTGGCGCATCACCTCCAGCGTCGGGGGCTGGGCCACGCCGTTCACTTCCAGGCTCTTGGCCGCTGACGGCTCGTAGCGTTGGTTCAGCGAGAACCACACCAGCGGGCATTCCACGGCCGGTGTGTCGGTCTGGTCGTGGGGCAGGATGTGCCCGTTTTCGAGGATGCGGAGCAAGTGGCTGCCCAGCGTGTAGTGCCAGGCGAGCAAGGGAGCGGAGTCTTGTTTCATCAATGCAGGGTTCAGCGCCACGGCATCACGGGCACGGTGGAGATGCTGTTGGCCGGGGCGCCGTCGATCAGCTTGCGGCTGATACCAAGGTAAACAAGCGTGCTGTGCTTGGCATCCCACATGCGCACGACGCGGGTTTCTTTGAACAGGATGGAGGTGTCTTCACTGAAGACGGTTTCGTTCTCGGGCAGCTTGGCCGGGAGTGTGATGGGCCCGGTCTGGCGGCAGGCCAGGGAGAACTGGCTGGGGTCTTCGGCCAGACCGAACGTGCCCTTGACGCCGCCTGTGCGGGCCTGGCTGACGTGGCAGGTGACGCCCGGCACCTTGGGGTCGGCAAAGGCTTCGACGCACACCTTGTGGTTGGCGCCCCAGAACTTCCACGCGGTGGTCACGCAACCCACGGTTTCCGCTTGAGCGGAGGTGAGCGATGCGAGGAGCAACAGGGGCGCGAGGGCGGCATGGATTTTCATGGGTGCATCATATTCCGCTCTGCCCCCAACTTGTCACGGTGTGGGGGCACTCGCTTGCTTTACGGTTCGTTCACATGACTCGGTCAGAATCTGCACAACCGCCCCACACCGGAATCATGATGTCTGTTCCTGCCTTTGGCGCCTTTGCGCGCTCTACCCGCCCGACTCTCGCCGCCACGCGCCCTGCCCTGTGGCTTGCCCTGGTGGCCGCGCTGACCTTGTCGGCCTGCGGCGACCAGCCAGACGAAGCGAAGTCGGGCAAGAAAGAGCCCACCACTGTGGGCGTGCTGGTGTTGAAGGCCGAGCAGCAGGCGCTGAGCACCGAGTTGCCTGGGCGCACGGTGGCGGTGCAGGCGGCCGATGTGCGTCCGCAGGTGAGCGGCATCATCCGTCAGCGCCTGTTCAACGAGGGCGAGGCTGTGAAGGCGGGCCAGGCGCTGTATCAGATCGATGCGCGGACGTATGAGGTGGCCGTGGCCAGTGCCAAGGCCGCCCAGGCCAAGGCGCAGGCGGCTGCACGGTTGGCCGAGTTGAACTTCAAGCGCAACGCGGACCTGGTGAAACAGCAGGCCGTCAGTCAGCAGGTGTTTGAGGAAAGTCAGGCGGCCGTGCAACAGACGGCGGCCGAGTTGTCTGCCGCGCAGGCTGCACTGGCCCAGGCGCAGATCAATCTGGACTACACCCGCATCGTGGCGCCAATTGGCGGGCGGGTGGGCTTGTCCAGCGTCACGCTGGGCGCCCTGGTGACGGCCAATCAGGCCGCAGCCCTGACCCAGATCACGCAACTGGACCCGATGCACGTGGACATCACGCAGTCGAGCACCGAGGTGCTGCGCTTGCAGCGTGACCTGGCCGCCGGGCACTTTGAGCGTCACCCTTCGGGTTCGGCGCAGGTGCACATCGTGCTGGAAGACGGCAGCGTCTACCCGCATGCCGCCACCTTGAAGTTTGAAGGGGTGAACGTCAACACCTCGACGGGCGCCATCATCTTGCGCGCCCAGGTGCCGAACCCAGACCGGGTGCTGCTGCCGGGCATGTATGTGCGGGCACGCCTGGCCACCGGGCTGGTGCCCCATGCCCTGCTGGTGCCTCAACAGGCAGTCAAGCGCGAGTTGAGCGGCAAGGCCAGCGTGCTGGTGGTGACCCCAGACAGCAAGGTAGAGCACCGGCCGATCGAGGTGGCCGAGGCCGTGGGGCAGCACTGGCGCGTGCGCAGTGGCCTGAAGGCGGGTGAGGCCATCGTGATGGACGGGCTGCAGCGCATCAAGCCAGGTGACACGGTGAAGACGGTGAACGTGGCGGACACAGCAGCTGCCAAGGCGACGGACAAGGCAGGGGCGGCGTCCCAGCCGGCGTCGAGCGCACGCTGAGGGCCGGGTCATGGCGCATTTCTTCATCAACCGGCCCATCTTTGCGTGGGTGATCGCCATCGTCATCATGCTGGGCGGCGGGCTGGCCCTGCAGACCTTGCCGATCGAGCAGTATCCGGACATCGCCCCACCGCAGGTCAGCATCAGCGCGACCTACACCGGCGCCTCGGCCGAGACGGTGGACAGCTCCGTGTCGCAGGTGATCGAGCAACAGCTCAAGGGCATCGACAACCTGCTTTACATGTCGTCCACCAGTGACGCGGCGGGCAGCTCACGCACCACCCTCACCTTTTTGCCCGGCACCAATGTGGACCTGGCACAGATGCAGGTGCAAAACAAGCTGCAGCAAGCCATGTCACGCCTGCCGCCTGCGGTGCAGAGCCGTGGGGTGACTGTGACGAAGGGTGGCAGCGATTACATGATCGTTTACCACTTCACCTCGTCTGACCCGGATGTGAGCGCGGTGGATGTGGGGGACTTCCTCACCTCCAACCTGGTGGACGTGATTGGACGCGTGGACGGGGTGGGCGAAGTGCAGGTGTTCGGCACCAACTACGCCATGCGGATCTGGATGGACCCGGCCAAGCTGGAAAAGTACGCGCTGATGCCGTCGGACATTGCCAGCGCCATCCAGGCGCAGAACACGCAGGTGTCGGCGGGCAAGCTGGGCGACCTGCCGGCGCTGCCCGACCAGCAGCTCAATGCCACGATCACGGCACGCAGCAAGCTGCAGACGGTGGAACAGTTCGAGAACGTGCTGCTGAAGTCTGCGCCCGATGGGGCGGTCGTGCTGCTGAAAGATGTGGCACGCGTCGAGCTGGGCAGCGACAACGCGAATGCGGCCTCGCTGCGCAATGGCATGCCCGGCGCCGGCTTGGGGATCATTCTGGCCGACGGGGCCAATGCCATGGCGGTGGCCGATGGCCTAGTGGTTGCTACCGAACAAGCCAATGACGAAATGGAAGTGCTGGGCGCCAACGACCGCATGCAACTGGCGCAGTTGGAGCGGCATTACCAATACCGCGCGGCACGCCGTTTGATGGCCCAAGGCGTGACCCTGCGTGACCCGGCGCGTTTCGATGTGCGTGGCGAGGTGACGGTTGGCCGCGATGTGCTGATCGATGTAAACGTGATTCTCGAAGGCCGGGTTCTCATCGAAGACAATGTGCAAATCGGCCCCAACTGCGTGATCAAGGACAGCATTCTGCGCCAGGGTGCGCAGGTTAAAGCCAACAGTCATCTGGATGGCGCCGAGCTGGGCGAGGGCAGTGACTGCGGTCCGTTCGCCCGCTTGCGGCCGGGCAGCGTGCTGGGCGCCAAGGCCCATGTGGGCAACTTCGTCGAGTTGAAGAACGCCCAACTGGGCGAAGGCGCCAAGGCCGGACACCTGAGTTACCTGGGCGATGCGGTGATAGGTGCGCGCAGCAATATCGGCGCAGGCACCATCACCTGCAACTATGACGGCGCAAACAAGTTCAAGACCGTCATGGGTGAGGACGTGTTTATTGGCTCCAACAGCTCGCTGGTTGCGCCGCTGGTGTTGGGTGATAAAACCACTACCGGCGCCGGCTCGGTGATTACCAGCGATGTTCCGGCCAACACCCTGGCCGTCGGTCGCGCCAAACAACGCAATATCGATGGCTGGAAGCGGCCAACCAAGAAATAGGCCGGAAGGGTGGTCAACCGCGAAGCGTTGGCCACGGTAATCCATGAGCTTGCAGTGGTGGAAGGATGAAGCGCCATCCATCCCAGGTCGATTTCCACTTGACGCAAAAGCTTCATTAGGTTTTGATTCGCATAGTTATCTTTCGAATCGAAACCATTTAATGTCCAAGCGCAACACACCGCAACGTCGTCATGCCATTTTGGCTTTGCTCGCTGAGCAGGGCGAAGTGAGCGTCGATCAGCTGGCCAAGGCTTTCGATACCTCTGAAGTCACCATCCGCAAAGACCTCACCGCGCTGGAAAAAAGCGGCCTGTTGCTGCGCCGCTACGGTGGTGCCGTGCCGATGCCCCACGAGTTAATCAGCGAGCCGAGCCAGCCGCTGTCGCCCTACAAGCAAGCCATAGCCGCCGCCGCCGCTGGCTGTATCCGCGAACATGCGCGGATCATTATCGACAGTGGCAGCACCACTGCCGCGATGATCCCGCAACTGGGCCGCAAACCAGGTCTGGTGGTGATGACCAATTCACTGAACGTTGCCCGTGCCCTGAGTGAGCTGGAACACGAGCCGGTCTTGCTGATGACCGGCGGCACCTGGGACCCGCATTCCGAGTCGTTCCAAGGCCAGGTGGCCGAACAGGTACTGCGCTCCTACGATTTTGACCAATTGTTTATCGGCGCCGACGGCATCGATCTGGCCCGCGGCACCACCACCTTCAATGAGCTGCTCGGTCTGAGCCGGGTGATGGCCGAGGTGGCGCGTGAGGTCATAGTGCTGGTTGAGTCGGATAAAATCGGCCGCAAGATTCCCAATCTGGAGCTGCCCTGGAGCAGCATCCATACCCTGATAACCGATGAGCGCCTCGCCCCCGAGGCCCGTGAACAGATAACCGCGCGCGGGATCACCTTGATCTGCGCTGCCGTCCCCGCTAAGTAAGGAGCAACCCTATGTGTGGCATTGTTGGCGCAGTCGCCGAACGTAATATCAGCGCAATCCTGGTCGAAGGCCTCAAGCGCCTGGAGTACCGTGGTTATGACAGCGCCGGTGTGGCCATTTTCAGCAGTGCAGGCACGCTGCAACGCTGCCGTCGATCCGGCAAGGTCAGTGAGCTTGAGCAAGCCCTGGCCGGCGAGCCGCTGCAGGGCCGCTTGGGCATTGCCCACACCCGCTGGGCCACTCACGGCGCACCTTGCGAGCGCAATGCCCACCCGCACTTCTCAGGTAATGAGCCCGGCGATGAGCTGGCGGTGGTGCATAACGGCATCATCGAAAACCACGAAGCCCTGCGCGAGCGCCTGCAAGGTCTCGGCTATGTGTTCAGCTCGGATACCGACACCGAAACCATCGTCCACCTGTTGCACCACAAGCTCAAAGCCCACGCCGATCTGGCCGATGCACTCAAGGCGGCGATTCCCGAATTGCACGGCGCCTATGGCCTGGCGGTGATCAGCGCCCAACAGCCGGACCGCCTGCTGGCCGCGCGCAGCGGTAGCCCGCTGGTGATTGGTCTGGGCATGGGCGAAAACTTCCTCGCTTCCGACCAGTTGGCGTTGCGCCAGGTCACCGACCGTTTTATGTACCTGGAAGAAGGCGATATCGCCGAAATTCGCCGCGACAGCGTGCAGATCTGGGACGCCGCCGGGCAATCCGTGCAACGCGAGCAGGTGCAATACCACGAAGGTGCCGAGGCCGCCGACAAGGGCGCCTACCGGCACTTTATGCTCAAGGAGATTCACGAACAGCCAAAAGTGGTGCAGCGCACTCTTGAAGGTCGTTTGGGTACCGATCAGGTACTGGTGCAAGCTTTCGGCCCGCAAGCGGCCGAGCTGTTTGCCCAGGTCAAGAATGTGCAGATAGTCGCCTGCGGCACCAGTTATCACGCCGGTATGGTTGCCCGTTACTGGCTGGAAGAGCTGGCCGGGATTCCCTGCCAGATCGAAGTGGCCAGCGAGTTTCGCTACCGCAAGGTGGTGGTGCACCCGGACAGCCTGTTCGTCAGCATCTCCCAGTCTGGCGAAACCGCCGACACCCTGGCTGCCCTGCGCAATGCCAAGGAGCTGGGTTTTCTCAGCAGCCTGGCGATCTGTAACGTCGGTACCAGCTCCTTGGTGCGCGAATCCGCCCTGACCCTGCTGACCCAGGCCGGCCCGGAAATCGGTGTGGCCTCGACCAAGGCCTTCACCACCCAGCTGGTGGCCTTGATGCTGCTGACCCTGTCGCTCGGGCAAGTGCGCGGCAGCCTGAGCAAAGCACTGGAAGCCGAACTGGTGGCCGAACTGCGCCGCCTGCCGACTCGCCTGGGTGAAGCCCTGGCGATGGACAAGACCATCGAGAAGCTCGCCGAGCTGTTCGCCGAGAAGCACCACACCCTGTTCCTCGGCCGTGGCGCGCAATACCCGGTGGCGATGGAAGGGGCGCTCAAGCTCAAGGAGATTTCCTATATCCACGCCGAAGCCTACCCGGCCGGCGAGCTCAAGCACGGTCCGCTGGCGCTGGTCGACAGCGACATGCCGGTGGTCACGGTGGCGCCGAACAACGAGTTGCTGGAGAAGCTCAAGTCCAACCTGCAGGAAGTCCGTGCCCGGGGGGGCGAGCTGGTGGTGTTTGCCGACCAGCAAGCCGGCCTGCGCAACGGCGAGGGCACCCACGTGGTGAACATGCCACATATCCACGACGCCCTGGCGCCGATCCTCTACACCATCCCGCTGCAACTGCTGTCCTACTACGTCGCCATCCTCAAGGGCACCGATGTCGACCAGCCCCGCAACCTGGCCAAGTCGGTGACTGTGGAATAAGCCACGGCCATGTCGCCGGCCATTGCCTTGTTGTTGGACTGTTGTCAGCGCGTGCTGCGCGCTGAGCCACGGTTAATCGGGCAATTAACGGCGGCGGGATTTGTCTGTGCGGCGGGGGACTGGCAGTTTCAGTTGCCGGCTCTGCATGCCTACCTGCTGACCCAGCTGCCGCCCGGCAGCGGCCCCGGCTATCGGCAGTTCTTGCAGCAGCTGTATGGCAGTGACCTGAACAGCCAGCTGCGCCTGGCGGGGGCGGAAATCGCCCTGCTCGACAACCAGGCCAAGGTCAGTCGCAGTCGTTACCTGTTGCGCCGTCTGTAGCGCGAAACAGATGCTGGCTGGTACCCGGTACCGCACCGGCGGCAAGCTCGCCAAGCTGATCGGCGATCTGCCCCACGAGGTGATAGTGGCAGAGGAAGGCAACTTCCAAGTCTAGGGCGCTCTCAATCAGGCCAGCCCAATTACCTGTTCAGCTTGTTCCATATCGGCATTGATCTGATTGTCGTCCCCTGCTGCCTGTATTGGCTGGTACGCGAATATCGCCGACTGCAACAGCTGGTGGACAAGTCGTAACAACACCGGGCAACTGACTTGCGGTGCCCATCGTTGGATTGGCGTTGTGCGACTGGCGCCGATTGTCTTGTACTGGCGTGCCAGCTCTGCGCTAGGGTGACGCTCCCCAGGATCAGGAAGTCGGCCCGATGCGTCTCGCCCTAATTGCTCTGTTTAGTCTGCTGCTGGCAGCCTGCCAGTCGCCCCGTTTGCATTATCAGTTTGCTAACAGCGCGCCGCAGCCGGTCGCCGAGCAGACGGCAGCATTGCTGGGGGCGGTGGTGGAGGTGGATATCACCCCGCCGCCGGGCATGCCCAAGGCCGGTTTTGCCATCTGGTCGGCCTATGGCGATGGCTTTCGCACCCGGCTCAAGGCGCGGGTGTTCTACCTGCGACCCAAGGGCGGCGAGCCCTTGGTGCTGGTGCAGACCGACCTGCTGGCCGGCTCGGAGATTCTGCATGCGGCGCTGAGCCAGCGGTTGGCGGCAGTCAGCGAGATAGCCCCGCAGAACCTGGTGTTGGCGGCCAACCACACCCATGCCGCACCGGGGCAGTATTTTGGCAACGACTTTTACAACCAGCGTGCCAGCAATGCCGCCGGCTTCGATCAACGCTGGTTTAACTTCCTCGCTCAGCGCATCGAAGGCGCGGTTCTGCAGGCCCGTGATCAGTTGCGGCCGGCCAAGCTGGCGGTGGGGCAGAGCGAGATCTGGGGGCAGACTCGCAACCGCGCGCTGGAACCCTATCTGAACAACCCCGAGGTGACCGACAAGGACGCCAGCCCAGGGCGGGTATTCCAGGCCATCAACCCGACCCTGACAATGGTACGCATCGACCTGCAGGATGGCGAGGGCCAGTACCGGCCGCGCGGGGTCTTTTCCAGCTTCTCCATCCATGGCACCGGCATAGGTTCGGACACCGCCTTCTACCACGCCGATGTCTGGGCCTATATCGCCAATGAGCTGGCCTGGCGGGTGCAACAGCAGTACGGCCTGGACGAAAAACCCATCCACGGCGCCTTCGAGGCGACCCACGGCGATGTGGCGCCCAACGTCGAGTTCGAGCACCTCAGTTATGCCCAGGCCCGGCGCGTCGGCCGCAACATCGGCGCCCAGGCCTTTGCCCTGTTCCGCCAGCTGGATGGCCATTTGCATGAACGGGTCGAGCTGCACAGCGCCCTGCGCGAGGTGGATGTGCTGCAACAGCCCAGCATCGGCGCCATCAGCCTGTGTCAGCCGGCCCTGGGTGCCGCACTGGCGGCCGGCCCCATAGAGCACCATTCCCCGCTGATCTGGCAGCTGCCCTTTATCCATCCGGGGCAACCGAAGACCTGGTTCGCCGATGACTGTCAGGGCGCCAAGCACTGGCTCGGCACCCACTGGCTGCAACCGCTGATTGCGCCGACCGAGGCGTTTCCCCATCGCCTGCTGATCCAGACCCTGCAGATCGACAACAGCTACTGGGCCATGCTGCCGTTTGAAGTGACGGTGATGAGCGGCCAGCTGATCGCCCAGCAGATGCAGCAACGCCTGGCCCAAGCCGGGCGGCCAGCGGCGCCGGTGGTGGTCAGCAGCGTGGCCAACGGCTACACCGGCTACGTCACCACGCCGGGCGAATACGCGCTGCAGTATTACGAAGGTGGGCATACCCTCTATGGCCCGCAGACCGCGCCCTTTCTGGCGGCCCACAGCGGCCGGTTGCTGGGCGAGATGCTGGCGCGCGGCAATTTCGCCGACCTGCCGGCCAGCCGGGATTTCGACCTGGAACTGGGCGCGTTCTGGCCGTCGGTCCAGACCGAGGCGCAACCGCGCCAAGTACTGCAGCCGCCGCAACTGATCAGCGACGAGGAAGAACCCTACTGGCGTCTGCAATGGCAAGACCAAGCCCCGGCCGCCATGGCCTTCGAGCAGCCGCTGTTGCAAATCGAAACGCTACAGCAGGGGCAATGGCAGCCATTCAGCCGCGCTGGGCGGCTGGAAGATGATCAGGGTTTCGACTTGGCCGTGCGCTGGCTGGGCAACAATGACTACGAGGCCCGCTGGTACAACCCCGCAACCGATGGCGCCAGCTATCGCCTGCGCATCGAACCACGCGCCGGGCAGCCGGCGTTGCGGGTGGGGTTGCCGCGCTAAGCTGGACAGCCTAAGCCTTAAATTCTGATTTCGATGGGCTTGTATGCAGCCGTAGACGGGATTATTCACGCGGCGTTAAGCGCCGCAGTTAGCCGCTCAACCTAAGGTGCCAGCCGTTGCTGCAGGGCCTGGATCCGTGCGTCTTGTTCATCCAGTGCGGCCTGCAGGGCCAGTTGGGTTTGCTTGAGCTCGTCGATATTGGTCAGCACCAGGTGAAAGGTCGGGGCGCCCTTGGCGTCCGCGCGCAATACCGCCTGCACCTGCACCCAGATGGGTGGGCCAGCTGGGCTCAAAAAGCGCCACTGACACATTTGCGGGCTGCCACGGGCCATCAGTCGCCGGCGTAACAGGTATTCGTTGTCGTGCTCATCGGGGTGGATAAAGCTCGCCAGCGGCCGGGTGACCAGCGCCTGTTCGGAGGTGCCCAGCCAGGTGGCGAGCAACTGGTTGGCTTGCAGCAGCCGACCGGTCTCGCTCAGGCTGCAATAGCCCACGGGCGCCAGGTCGTAGAGTTCAAAATAACGGCCCAGCGCACCCTCCAGTTCGACTTGAATCAGGCGCAGCTCTTCGTTTTGCATCTCCAGTTCGATTTCATGCACGCTGAGTTCATGCATCAACCCGCGCACTTGGTCGGGATCCAGCGTGGCAATTCGTTTCGCGGACTGGGCAATTTTAATCAGCGCCTGGGCCTCGGCCTGTTCGCGCAGCAAGCGCATGCCACCGTGCAGTTCGGCATCTGTTGCATCCTCGGTACCGAACTGACTGTCCTTGTCATCGTTCATGGCTATTTAGCCTCCTGTTTTTATCATGACCGAGCATTGCAGCCTCTCTCGCAAACAGCGTCTAGCCCGGTTGATTGACACACTCACACTGTGGTTAAAAAATCGACGAAAAAGGGGCGCTTAGTCAAGGCCTTGGCGCTAAACGGCGATGAAACTTACGCTGGGTTCGGTTGCGAGTGTGGGGCCAGTCTCAGCCCCGCGTGCATGGCTGTCCAGCGGCTATTGGGGAGCATGTGCAGGCGGTCAATAATCCACTTTGCCACGCCCGGCCTTGATCGAGCCGCGCTGGGTCTTGCCTTCCAGCCGGCGTTTCTTCGAACCGAGGGTTGGCTTGGTCGGGCGGCGGGCTTTTTCCACCTTGATCGCCGCCAGAATCAGCTCTTTCAAGCGCTCCAGGGCGTCGTTGCGGTTCTGTTCCTGGGTGCGGTATTGCTGGGCCTTGATGATGATCACGCCGCCTTCGGTGATGCGGCTGTCACGCAGGGCCAGCAGACGCTCCTTGTAGAAGGGCGGCAAGGACGAGGCGTGGATATCGAAGCGCAGGTGCACGGCGCTGGAGACTTTGTTGACGTTTTGCCCGCCGGCGCCCTGGGCACGGATGGCGCTCAGTTCAATCTCGCTGTCGGCCAGCTGTACGTTGTTGGAGATCAGCAGCATCGCGGGGCACGGCTAGGTCAGGGGGTTCTAGGATAACCGCTAAGCGCCGCCGGCCCTACCGGCCAACGGCGCAGGGCTTAGGCGAATTTCACCTGTTTGTTCAGCGGCAGGCTGCGCAGCCGTTGGCCGGTGAGGGCGTGGATGGCATTGGCCAGCGCCGGCAAGGACGGCGGCGTGCCGGGTTCGCCGGCGCCGCTGAGGGTGGGCCCGTTCTCCAGAATGCGCACCTCGATCGGCGGCACCTGGCGCATGCGCAAGGCGTCGTAGTCGTGGAAGTTGGACTGCACTACGGCGCCGTCGGCAAAGCTGATCTCGCCCATGATCGCCGCGCTCAGCCCATAGATAATCGCCGAACTCATTTGCGCTTCGAGGTTTTGCGGGTCAAGCGCGATGCCCACATCGGCGGCGCAGTAGACCTTGTCGATACGCACGCCAGCGTCGGTCTGGCTGACTTCGATCACTTGCGCCACGGTGGTGCCAAACGACAGGCACAGGGCCAACCCACGGGCGCGGCCCGCCGGCAGTGGCTGTTGCCAGTTGGCCATGGCCGCCACGCTGTTCAGCACCTGCTGCGCCACCGGGAAATCGGCGGTCATTTGCAGGCGCATGGCCAGCGGATCGACGCCGCCGGCCAGCGCCAGCTCATCGAGAAAGCTCTCGTGGAAGAAGCTGTTGAACGAGGCGCCGACCGAGCGCCAGTTGCCCACCGGCAGCTGCAGGCCCGGGTCGTAACCGCTGACCCGGTAGTTGGCGATGCTATAGGGCTGGCCGGCCGAGCCTTCGGTGATGGCGCGGTCAGGCCCCACCGCCGGCATGCCGACCCGAGCGGCGAACGAGCGGCCGACCGAGGGGCTGGCGATATCCATCTGCACCACCAAGGGCACCCCAGCGCTGCCCATCACGCCCTGGCAGCGGGCGATGGCGGCGGGGCGATACATGTCGTGCTGGATGTCTTCGCTGCGGGTCCAGGTCAGTTTGATCGGGCGGCCTGGCAGGGCCATGGCCAGCTTTACCGCTTGCAGTATGTAGTCGCTCTCCAGCCGGCGGCCGAAGCCGCCACCGAGAAACTGCACATGCAGCTGCACCTGTTCGATGGGCAAGCCGGCCAGTGCGGCGGCTTGCTGGCGGATGATGGTCGGCGCCTGATGGCCGGCCCAGATCTCCAGTTGGCCGTTGTGCAGCTGGGCTACCGCATTCATCGGCTCCAGGGTGCTGTGGGCGAGAAAGGGCACCTGGTATTCGGCGCGCACCACCTGCTGGGCGCCGGCCAGGGCCAGGCTGACATCGCCGTTGTCCACCGGCACGTCATCGACCGGGCCGTTGAAGGCGGCGGCGATGGCGGTAAAGATCGCCTCACTGCTGGCCGGGTAAGGCGCTGGGCCCCAGTCGAACTTGATCTTGGCCGCCGCCTGGAAGGCCCGCCAGG
>MHZN01000031.1 GCA_001830395.1 Pseudomonadales bacterium RIFCSPLOWO2_12_59_9
ACCCCTCCATCGCACGTTCTGCTGCTGGTTGCCGCGCTGAGCCTGGCCGGTTGCGCCGGCTTGCCGGATCAGCGGCTGGCCAATGAAGCCTTGCAAAACGGCGACAGCGTTACTGCCGAACAGAACTATCGGCAACTGGCGGCCCTGGGTTATGCCGATGCCCAGGTGGGCCTGGCGGACATTCAGCTCGACAGCGGCGACCCGGCCTTGGTGCCGCAAGCCGAAGCCACCTACCGCCAGGCCGCGGACCAATCGCCACGGGCGGCGGCGCGGCTGGGTAAGTTGTTGGCGGGCAAACCGAACGCCAGCGACGCCGAGTTACAAGAAGCCCAGCAACGTCTGGAGCAGGCCCTGACCCGCGGCGAACAAGGCAGCCTGCTGCCGTTGACGCTGCTCTACCTGCAATACCCGCAGCGTTTTGCCAAGGTCGATCCGCAGCAACGGATCAGCCAATGGCGCGCCGCAGGTATCCCCCAGGCCGAGCTGGCCCAGCTGTTGCTCTATCGCAGCCAAGGCAGCTACGACCAGCATTTGCCCGAGATCGAGCGCATCTGTAAAGCCGCCTTGAGCACGCAGGATATTTGCTACGCCGAACTGGCCACCGTGTACCAAAAGCGCGGCCAAACCGAGCCACAAGCGACCCTGCTGCAACAGCTGCAGAGTGCCTATCAAGCTGGCGCAGTGCCGGCCCAGCGGCTGGAAAGCGTCGCCCAGGTACTGGCCGACCCCGAGCTGGGCAAGCCCGACGAAAAAGCTGCGCAACAGTTGCTGGAGCAAATCGCCCCCAGCTACCCCGCTGCCTGGGTCAGCCTGGCGCAACTGCTGTATGACTACCCGGCGCTGGGCGACATCGACCAGCTGCTCAAGTACCTGAAGAACGGCCACGAGGCAGCCCAACCCCGGGCCGAACTGTTGCTGGGCAAGCTCTATTACGAAGGTAAGTTACTGCCCCAAGACCCGCAAAAAGCCGAACAACATCTGCTCAAGGCCGCCGCCAGCGAAACCAACGCCCACTACTACCTCGGCCAGCTGTACCGCCGCGGCTACCTAGGGCAAATCGACCCTCAGCAGGCCTTACAACACTTGCTGATCGCCGCTCGTGGCGGCCAGAGCAGCGCCGACTTTGCCCTCGCGCAGATGTTCTCGGCCGGCCGTGGTTTTCAGCCGGACCCGGTCAATGCCTATGTCTTCAGCCAACTGGCGGTGCTCAAGGGCACGCCGCAAGCCCTCGAGCTGGCCGCCCAGATCGCCCAGCAACTGCCGCCCGCCGCCCTGCCCCAAGCCCAGCGCCTGTTGCAGGCCGAGCAGCAACTGCGCGGTTTGAGCCTGGTCGCCAGCGCGCCACCGCACGCCATGCCCACTTCAATTAGTCAGGAAGCCCTATGAAACTCAATTACTGGATGCACGCAGGCTTAGGCCTGAGCGCCACGCTGTTAGCGGTTCAGCCAGTGTGGGCTGCGCCCAACGGCGAGCAGAACTTTGGTCTGGACGTGAAAATCACCGCCCAGTCGCAAGACGACGTCGATCTGGGCACCCGTGACGGTGGCGACGTGCAGGGTATCGGCCTCGACGTGCGGCCCTGGGCCTACGGCAAAAGTGGCGACTGGAGTGCCTATGCCATGGGCCAGGTGGTGACCGCCTCGGACATCATCGAAACCGACACCCTGCAACTGACCGATGCCAACAGCGAGGCCGCCAACACTGACGACGGCGACAGCCGCCAGCCGGAAAAAAGCTACCTGGCCATGCGTGAATTCTGGATCGGCTACTCCGGTTTAACCGCCTACCCCGGCGAGGAGTTGCGCCTCGGTCGCCAGCGCCTGCACAACGACGATGGCATGTGGCGCGACACCAATATCGAAGCCCTGAACTGGACCTTCGACACCAGCTTGCTGCGCGCCAATCTCGGCGCGGCCGAGCGCTTTAGCGATTACCGCACCGACCTCGACGAACTGGCCCCGCAAGACAAAGACCGCCAGCACCTGTTCGGCGACATCGCGACTCAATGGGCGCCCGGTCACTGGGTTGGTTTGAATGCCCATCACAGCCGCGACGATGGCAAGTTGCTCAACCCCGGCGAAGAGGTCACCCCGCTGGATAAAACCTACACCGGCGACCTCACCTGGCTGGGCCTGCAGGTCAACAGCGACGCCTACAACCCGCGCAACCAGAACCCGCTCAACTACTGGGCCAGCGCCACCTGGCTGAGCGGTGATCGCGACCGCCTGCTGACCCGCAATGTCGGTGAGCAGAGCTACGCCAACGGCTCGCAAAACAGCGACGTGAATGCCTGGGGCACCGACCTGGGCCTGCGCTGGAACCTCGATGAACAGTGGAAAATCGGCGGCGCCTTTGCCCGTGGCAGTGGCGGCGGTTCGGACGGCGGCGCCAACTTCCAGCAGACCGGCCTGGAAAGCAACAGGTCCAACTACACCGGCACCCGCTCGCGGGTACAGCGTTTCGGTGAAGCCTTCCGTGGCGAGCTGAGCAACCTCCAGGCCGCCACCCTGTTCGGCTCCTGGCAGCTACGGGACGAATATGACGCCAGCCTGATTTACCAGAACTTCACTCGGGTCGACGACCAGCAGCCGATCGGCAGCAGCGGCATCAACGCAGCCTTAGTCGATGGCGAAAAAGACATCGGCCAGGAAGTCGATCTGGTCGTCACCAAGTACTTCCAGCAAGGCCTGTTGCCGGCCTCGATGAGCCAGGCGATTGACGAACCTTCGGCGCTGGTGCGCTTTCGCGGCGGGGTGTTCAAGCCCGGCGATGCCTACGGCAAAAACGTCGACAGCTATATGCACCAAGCCTTCGTCGACGTGATCTGGCGCTTTTGATGCGCCGCGCACCCTGGTCTATGGAGAATGACTGACATGCCAGACCTACCTAGCCATCCGCCTGCAACACCGGGCCGCAAGCTGGCACTGTTGCTGACGGGCGCCTTGTGGTTGGCGACTCAGGCCACTGGGCTCAGCGCGCAAACGCTGCCGGCAGCTGTGCAAGCGCCGGCCGGTGCACCGGTAAAAGCCACCAAGGAGCTGCTGCAAGCCACGAGCTATACGGTCACCAGCGCACCGACTGCACCGCTGCACCTGCCCACACCGAGCCTGCCGGACCTGCGCGGTTACACCGCCGAGGCGGTCAACGCCAAGCTCGACCGCAAGGTGCAGGGCCAGGTGAAAGTGCGGCGCATGCTGCAACAAGATGCGCTGAAGGAGTTTATCGGCGGCAACAACCGCATGGCCGAATGGGTCAATCGGCAACGGGGCATCCCCCAGGCGATCTTTATCGAGGGCGGTTACGTCAACCTGCGCCAACTGGCCAAGCAACTGCCCCAGCAGTACTTCAGCGAAACCGCGCCGGGCGTGTATCTGGCGCGCTTGCCGATTGTGGTGGCCCATGGCGCCACCCTGCATCTGGACAAAGGCACCCAGGAGCTGCGGCTGTCCGAGGAGCGCGGCAGTTTTATCGTCAACGACGGCAAACTCTTTATCACCGACACCCAGGTGACCGCCTGGCGCGAGGCCACCAACGGCCCGGCGACCTTCCTCAAGGCCGATGCGTTTCGCCCGTTCCTGCTGTCCTGGGGCGGCACCGAGACCTATATCGTCAACAGCAAGCTGGAAAGCTTTGGCTACAGCACCAGCAAGTCCTACGGGGTGAGTATTTCCCAGTACACCCCGCACATGGCCAAGCAGATGCAACGCAAGCCGCCGAGCGCCTGGCTGATCGGCTCCGAGTTCGTCGATATGTGGTACGGCTTCTACTGCTATGAGGCCGAGGATCTGGTGGTCAAGGGCAATACCTACCGCGACAACCTGATCTACGGCATCGACCCCCACGACCGTTCGCAGCGGCTGATCATTGCCGACAACACCGTGCACGGCACCAAGAAGAAGCACGGCATTATTATTTCCCGGGAGGTCGACAACAGCTGGATTTTCAATAACCGGGTCTACGACAACAAGCTCTCCGGCATCGTCATCGACCGTAACAGCGTGAACAACCTGGTGGCTTACAACCAGGTCTACAACAACCATTCCGACGGCATCACCCTGTACGAAAGCTCCAACAATCTGCTCTGGGGCAATCAGGTGATCGGCAACCAACGCCACGGCATTCGCCTGCGCAACAGCGTGAATATTCGCCTGTACGAGAACCTCGCGGCCGGCAATCAACTGGTCGGGGTGTACGGCCACATCAAAGACCTGAGCAACACCGACCGCGACATCGACCTCGACCCCTTCGACACCAAGGTCTCGATGATCGTGGTCGGCGGCAAGCTGGCCGGTAACGGTTCCGGCCCCCTGTCCATCGACTCGCCGTTAAGCGTTGAGCTGTACCGGGTGGCCATGCTCGCCCCGAGCAAGACCTCAGGCATCACCTTCGCCGGGATTCTGGGCGACAAACAAGACGAAATTCTCGACCTGCTGGTACGCCAGCAAAAAGCCGTACTGATCGACCCGGTAGAAAGCCAGGTGGAACTACAGCAATGAGGAGCCGCACTTTCATGACGATCCAATCACCGCGCCCGGCCATCCGCCAGGGCATGCGCCACAGCGCACTGGCTGCCGCCCTGTTAAGCGCCGTCAGCGGCGTGCAGGCCGCACAGCAGCCCGCCGCGCCGCAGTACCAAATCAACGGCGCCAGCCCACTGTGCCCGATCGCCGCCGACAACAGCCGCTACGACACCAAGTACCTGGAGTTTTTCACCCACCTGGTACAAGCCCAGGGCGATTGGTTGTTTCGCAGCACCTACGACCTGCGCACCGATTTCGGCACCACGGCCGAGGGCTATCAGCAGCTCAAGTTGTTGCGCGACGGCCTTAAACGCAAAGGCATCGAGTTGATGGTGGTGTACCAGCCCACCCGTGGCCTGATCAACCGGGACAAACTCAGCGCCGCCGAGCGCGACAGCTTCGACTTTGAGCTGGCCAAGAAAAACTACCTGACGACCATCGCCCAGCTGCGCAAAACCGGGATCTGGACCCCGGACTTCAGCCCGCTGTTTGATGAGCAGCAGCAGCACGCCTACTACTTCAAAGGCGATCACCACTGGACCCCATACGGCGCAGAACGCACGGCCAAAATCAGCGCGGCGACGCTCAAGCAGATTCCCGGCTTTAGCGACATCCCCAAGCAAGAGTTCGCCAGCAAACGGGTCGGCCTGTTGTCCAAACTCGGCACCTTCCACAAAACTGCCATGCAACTGTGTGGCAACAGCTATGCGCCGGAATACGTCGAGCGTTTCGAGACCGAAGCCGTCGGCGAGAGTGGTGGCGATGGCGATCTGTTCGGCGATGAAAGCTTGCCGCAAGTGACCCTGGTCGGCACCAGCAACAGCGGCCCGGCCTACAACTTTGCCGGCTTCTTGCAGCAATACAGCGGCGCTGCGGTACTCAATAACGCCCTCAGTGGCGGCGGTTTTGACAGCTCACTGCTGCAATACCTGGGCAGCCCGGAGTTTGCGAAGCATCCGCCGAAAGTCATCGTTTGGGAATTCGCCACCCACTACGACATGGCGCAAACCAGCTTCTATCGCCAGGCCATGCCGCTGCTCGACAACGGCTGCGAAGGCCGCCCCGCCGCGCTGCAAAACAGCGTGAAACTGCACAACGGGGCCAACGAGGTGCTGGTCAACGGCAAGCAACAACTGCTCGACCTGCGCGGCAGCCAATATCAGGTCGACCTGACCTTCAGCGACCCCTCGGTCAAGCAGCTGAACGCCACCCTCTGGTACCTCAACGGCCGCCGGGAAAACTTCAAAATCGAGCAAAGCAAAGCCGTCGACAGCGGCGGTCGCTACGTCTTTCAACTGCGCAACGATCCTGACTGGGCAGAACTCAACCTGCTCGCGATGGAAATCCATAGCCCGGAAGAGATGCCGGCCAATCTCAGCGTCAAAGCCACGCTGTGCAAGCGCCCATCCACCGCGGCTAATCACCTCACGGCCAAGGCCGAGGGAGGCACGAATTTATGAGCAGCCATTATCCAGCGAGTCAGCCGGCTCACTACCCCAGCGTCAAAGCCACGCTGTGCAAGCGCCCAGCCACCGCGGCTAATCACCTCACGGCCAAGGCCGAGGGAGGCACAGAGTGATGAACACAACCTATGCGTTAAATCGACTGGTTTACCCCAGCCTGCTGAGCACCCTGCTGTTCGCCGGCAGCGCCAGCGCCGCTAACCTGGTGCCACCGGCGGGTTACTACGCCGCCATCGAAAAGCGCAGCGAAGCCAAAGCGCAAAGCTGTGCACCGGTGCCCACGCCCTACACCGACAAACTGGTGTTTCGCAGCAAATACGAAGGCTCGGACAAGGCCCGCGCCACCCTCAATAAAGAGTCCGAAAAAGCCTTTCGCGACTCCACCGCCAACATCACCGCTCTGGAAAAAGGCATCAGCAAGCAAGTCATGCAGTACATGCGTGACGGCCGCCCGGAAGACTTGCAATGCACGATGCAGTGGCTAAGCAGCTGGGCCGAGGCCGATGCGCTGCTCTCCACCGAGTACAACCACACCGGTAAATCGATCCGTAAATGGGCGCTGGGCAGCATGGCCTCGGCCTACCTGCGGCTGAAATTCTCCGAGTCGCAACCGCTGGCGGCCTATGGGCAGCAAAGCCAGGTGATCGAAGCCTGGTTCAACAAACTGGCCGATCAGACGGTGCAAGACTGGAGCCGCCTGCCGCTGCTGAAAATCAACAACCACTCCTACTGGGCGGCCTGGTCGGTGATGGCGACTGCGGTGGCGACCGATCGCCGCGACCTGTTCGAGTGGTCGGTGGCGCAATTTCGCATCGGTGCCAACCAGGTCGACAGCGAGGGCTATCTGCCCAACGAGCTCAAGCGCCAGCAACGCGCCCTCTCCTATCACAACTACGCCCTGCCGCCGCTGGCGATGATCGCCAGTTTTGCCCAGGCCAACCACGTCGATCTGACCCAGGAAAACCGCGAAGCCCTGCGTCGCCTGGCCGAACGGGTACTGAGCGGGGTCGAGGATGAAGACGAGTTCAGCGCCAAGGCCGAGAAAGATCAAGACATGGACGACCTGCAGATCGACAGCAAATACGCCTGGTTGGAACCCTACTGCACGCTCTACCGCTGCTCGGCGCAAACCCTGGAGTGGAAGCAGTCGATGCAGCCGTTCAAAACCTTCCGCCTCGGCGGCGACCTGACCAAGGTCTACGACCCGGCCCATGACAAGGACAAAGGCAGTTGAGTAGTAAGCGGCGGCCCTAAAGCTTCCGACTGTGCGCAAACCGTAGGGTGGGCTTTAGCCCACCAAGGCCCTTATCCCGCGCTGGTGGGCTAAAGCCCACCCTACAAAAACAGGCCCTACAACGCATAGCTCGAAGATCTGCGCCGCTGCCATCGCCGGCAAGCCAGCTCCTACAAGAGTCGGCAGTAAAGGCAATACAACCCCCCACTGTTGCGCGGGGGGAAAGGGGGGGCTTGCGAGTCCCTAACTGTAGAAACTCAATGGAGAGAGACGGATGGTTTTTTCATCCAACGTGTTCCTGTTCTTGTTCTTGCCGATTTTCCTCGGCCTGTACTATTTGAGCGGGCAACGCTACCGCAACTTGCTGCTGCTGCTGGCCAGCTACCTGTTCTACGCCTGGTGGCGGGTGGACTTTCTGGCGCTGTTTATCGCCGTGACCCTGTGGAACTACTGGATCGGCCTGAAAGTCGGTGCCGCCGGGGTGCGAACCAAGCCGGCGCAGCGCTGGCTGCTGCTGGGAGTGGCAGTCGATCTGAGCATTCTCGGTTACTTCAAGTACGCCAACTTCGGCGTCGAGAACATCAACGCGGCCATGACCTCGATGGGGCTTGAGCCGTTTATCCTGACCCACGTATTGCTGCCGATCGGCATCTCGTTCTACATCTTCGAGTCGATCAGCTACATCATCGACGTCTACCGTGGCGACAC
>MHZN01000032.1:0-4456 GCA_001830395.1 Pseudomonadales bacterium RIFCSPLOWO2_12_59_9
ATATTCGCCTCGATGCTGGCCCAGTCGCTGCCCAGCGAGGTGATCCCGGCCATGCCGGTGACCACTACCCGTTTACAACCCTTCATTTACTGGCACTCATCAACACAACCCACCATTCACTGCGATCACTTGGCGGGTAATATAGGCCGCCTCGTCCGACATTAAAAAATTCACCGCGCCGGCCACTTCGTCCGGGGTGCCCATGCGTTGTGCCGGGATCATCTTCAGAATCTCCGCCAGCGGCACATGCTCATCGAGCATCTCGGTGTCGATCAGCCCCGGTGCCACACAGTTGACGGTAATCTTGCGCTTGCCCAGTTCGATGGCCAGCGCCTTGGCCGCGCCAATTACCCCGGCTTTCGAGGCGCTGTAATTGACCTGGCCACGATTGCCGATCATCCCCGACACCGAGGTGATACAGACGATACGGCCCGGCGCGCGACGACGGATCATCGGCATGGTCAGTGGCTGCAAGACATTGAAGAAACCGTCCAGATTGGTCCGTAGCACCAGGTCCCAATCTTCCTCAGTGAGCGCCGGAAAGGCACCGTCGCGGGTCAGGCCGGCGTTGCAGACCACCCCGTAATAGGCACCATGGGCCTCGACATCGGCTTCAAGCTCGGTGCGACAAGCAGCGCGGTCGGCCACGTCAAATTGCAGAATCCGCGCCTGCCGGCCCAGTGCTTCAATCTCGCGCTGCACCTGTTCGGCGTCTTCGCGGCGGCTCCGGCAATGCAGCACCAGATCATAACCGGCGCGGGCCAGGCGCAGGGCAATGGCCCGACCGATGCCGCGGCTGGAGCCGGTGACTAAAATGGTTTCGCTCATAGCTCTGGCTCCGTCAGGTAACTGCCGATTTGCGGCGGACAAAATACATTTAAGCGGGCCTCGGCAAGAATCCCCGGACCACTCAACTGGCAGGCGAACACCCCCATGCCGTTGTCGTCGTGCAGCGAGCAAAGGGCCGTGATATGCAGCTCGCAGCCCGCCGGGAAGCGCTCGACATTGCAACTGAAACTGCGGGTACCGAGTAAAAACCCCAGCTGCACCGGCTCACCGGCTTGGCGCGCCTGACAACCGGCGAAGGCCGCCACCGTCTGCGCCATCAGCTCGACCCCGACCCAGGCCGGCAAGCTGCCGTCGGCCAGATTGAACAAGCCGCCGGGCCGCACGGTAAGCCGCGTCTCCACATCTTCGTCGCCAAAACGCAGCACCTCATCGAGCAGAATCATCTGGCCCGAATGGGGTAGCAGCTCGGCGATTGGCCACAGGCTCATGGGCGTTCTCCAAATGCAGGCGCAAGCTCTGCGGCTGGCTCTTGGGCCTGCTCTTGAGCAAACAGCAGGGAAATATTATTGCCACCGAAGGCAAAGGAATTACTCATCAAACGCCGAGTGCCGGCGGAGCGAAACTGCTGGCCGAGTTGGACTAGATCCAGGGCCGGCAACTCGGGATCCGGCACGCCATCCCACACCTGGGGCGGCAACAGGCGATGCGGATTATGCCGGCTCAGCGTCAGCCAGCAAAATGCCGCCTCCAGCGCACCGGCCGCGCCCAGGCAGTGGCCGGTCAGCGGTTTGCTCGAGGAGCAGGGCACGCCGGCGGGAAACAGCGCCTGCACCGCCAGGCTTTCCATTGCATCGTTATGCCGGGTGGCGGTGCCGTGCAGATTCAAATAGTCGATTTCCTCGGCGGCCACACCGGCAGTGGCCAAGGCCTTGCGCATCGCCGCTTGGGCGCCCAGGCCGTGCGGCTCTGGGGCGGAGATATGGTAAGCGTCCGAGCTGGCGCCGCCGCCGAGCAACACGATTGGCGTCGACTCCCCACTCATCGACTGCCCACTCCCCATCTCGCGAGTCATCAGCTCTCTAGTCATAAGAAAGAGCGCCGCACCTTCGCCGATATTGATGCCGTTGCGGTTGGCCGAGAATGGATTGCAGCGCGCATCGGCCACCGCTTCCAGCGCCGCGAAGCCATTCAGGGTCAGGCCGCAGAGGCTGTCCACCCCGCCACAGAGCACCGCATCGCACACGCCCAGGCGCAGCAAGCGCTGGGCACTGAGCAGGGCGCGGGCGCTGGAGGTGCAGGCGGTGGAGATCACATAGCTGGGGCCACTCAGCTGCAACCACTGACTGAGAAAGGCCGCCGGCGCCACCAGCTCTTGTTGGCTGTAGCGGTAGGAAGCCGGCAACTGGCCCGTGCGCTGTTGCTCGGCGATGCTTAGGGCCGCCTCGTGAATGCCCGAGGTGCTGGTGCCGAGCACCACGCCGATCCGCCCGGCGCCGTAACGACTGATGGCGGCGCGGATCTGCGGCTCGATCTGCACGGCGGCGGCCAGCAACAATTGGTTATTGCGACTCTGGGCCGCCTCTAGGCCGGCCGGCATTGGCGGTAATTCGCCTGTTACTGCGCCGACCGTCAGCTCACGGCCACTGACCCAGCCGCCTTGCGCTTGCATGCCGCAGGTATCGCCAGCCAACAGCGCCGCCGCGATGGCCTGCTGGCCGCTGCCGAGGGCGCAGACCAGGCCCAAATCCGTCAAATAAGTCGGCATCAAGGTTCTCCCGCCGTCAGTGCGCGCACCCGATAGCGCACAGCCCCATCGCTCAGGCTGAATTCCAGCGGCGCGCGGTAGTTGATTGACCACTGCGGATTGAGCCGGCGGCCAGCGGCGCCCAACTGCCAGGTGCCGGCGGGATAATGCTGGGCCAGGGCGGCATCGGTGCTCAGGGCAAACAGCAGCGCGGCAAACAGCTCGCGAGCCTCGGGATTGGGCGGCAGCAAGCCGTCGTTATGCCACTCACCTGCCGTTAATAATTGCCGGGCCAAGGGCACACCCAGCGGGTCGAGCAGCGACCAGCGCAGGCTCGGACCTTCGGCCTGCAACACCAGCAGCCAGTCCTGACGCTCGCCGGCTTGCTGGCGCTGAATCAACAACGTCAGGGGCAGCTGGACGCTCAACTGCGGCACGCCCTGGGGCACCGGTGTACGCAACCCGCAGGCGCCGAGCAGCAGGCACAGGCCCAGCAGCCAGACGCGCATCATTCGGCCACAGGTCCTAGCGGCTTGCGCGCCACCACGTTGACCAGGGTTTCGTTGCGCTGGCCAAAGGCCTTGGGCTTGCAGATGCCCCAGCGCTCCAGCAGACCAAAGTCGCTGGCCCGGCTCCACCACAAATAGGGGTAGGAGACATTTTGCTCGCTAAACTCGAAGCCCTGGCCGCGCAACATGTCCAGATAACCGGCAGCGCTTTTTTGCACCTGCATGGGGTGACGAAACAGCCAGCGAATCACCCAGGTGTCGATGTAAAACTGCGTCGACTCGGCAAACAGCAGCAGACCGCCGGGTTTCAGCACCCGCCAGAATTCGCCCAGGGCTTGCTCCTGCTCGACCAAGTGGTGAAAGGTCTGGTGGCAAAACAGCAGGTCGACACTGGCATCGGCCAACTGCAGCGCTGCGCAATCATTGGCGATCAGCTGCACGCTCAGATTCAGCCGCTCGGCCTCGGCGCGGGCGCAGTCGAGGCTCGCCGGGTCGGCATCCAGACCGATCAGCTGCGCCGGAGCAAAAGCCCCGTGCAGCAAACCGAACGACCTGCCCTGCCCGCAACCAACATCCAGCAGCACCGGATCGACCGGCAACCCATCGCCAGCCAGGCGCTTTAGATCATTGATCGCGACCCGCAACACATGGTGCTGCCAGACATGACTCTGCAAAAACCAGAAACCAAAACCAGTTTCTTCGACGTAAGTGCTGGCGACTGGGTTCATACGACGTCCTTTTCATTGATTGTCGATGTGGCGCACAGCTCACTGAGCACGGCGAGCCGCCGCTGCGGTTCGGCCACATAGGGGTTATCCAGATCCCAGGCATAGCCGGCCAGAATCGAGCAGATCATCCGGCGGATATTCGGGTTGGCCTTGGCAAAGAAGATCACCGGCTGAAAACTGCCGTCATACCAACCCTCGACATAGGCCCGGAAGCAATCCACGCCGCGCTTGAGCGGCACGGCAAACTCGCTGTGCCAGTCCACCGCCGCGCCGCCGAGCTGGCGGTGCAACAGGCCGGCAGCCATGCTGGCCGAGCGCATGGCGATGGTCACCCCCGAGGAAAACACCGGATCGAGAAACTCGGCGGCATTGCCCAGCAGCGCGAAACCCGGGCCGTGCAGGGTTTTAACATTGGCCGAATAGCCACCCAGGCTGCGCGCCGGAGTGTCCCACACGGCGTGCTCCAGCAGGCCGGCCAGATCGCTGCAAGCGGCCAGACGCTGGCTCAACTGGCGCAAGCGGGCGATGTGGCAGGGCGGGCACTGCGCTGGCGGCACCTCGACGCCAGGCACATGCTCGACATCCAGCACCTGATAGACATCCGCGCCTCGCAGGCGGAACACCTCGCTCATCCCCGCATTCGAGGCGATTCCGGCGAGCTTGGCCTTCATGCTCTCGAACAGCGG
>MHZN01000032.1:4477-6468 GCA_001830395.1 Pseudomonadales bacterium RIFCSPLOWO2_12_59_9
GCCTGGCGAATAGGAAAAGCCGAGGGCAGATCGAGGTCCAGCAGGCGCGGCAACACCCGGCCGTAGCCGCTGCCATCCAGCACGAAGGCGCATTCAATCTGATACTCAGAGCCATCGACCAGGCGCCGTACCAACAAGCGTGGGCGCGGGCCGCTAAAGTCCGCCGCGACTATCTCTTGCTGATAGCGAATCTCCACCCCTTGGCGCTCGGCATCGTCGGCCAGCACCTTGTCGAAATCGCCGCGCAAGACCTGATAGGCCGTGCCGCGGCCGGGGCTGAACTTGTCGCGAAAATCAAAATCGCTGTAGGCCTCGCCCCGGGCAAAGGCGGCGCCATATTTGAGCTGAAAACCGGCCGCCTCGACTGCTTCGAGCATGCCGGCCTCGGCGACGAAATCCAGGCAATGGGGCAACAGGCTTTCGCCAATCGAGAAGCGCGGGAACAGCTGGCGCTCCAGCACCAGCACATCGTGGCCTTGGCGCTTGAGCAGCGCGCTGGCGATGGCCCCGGAAGGACCGGCGCCGATCACCACCACCTGGCGTTGCTCGGCGTGTTGTTGCGACTCAGCAGACTTCATCAGGGCTTCTTGCCTCAGTATTAGATTGGGTAACGCAGTGCCTCGGGCGACCGGCCAAGGCCGGCAGCAGCGTGGCGATCAAGCCCATCAGCATCAGCGCGAAATACAGCTCGGCGTCGATCACCTGTTGTTGCAACAGCAGATTGAGAAAAACGATTTCGGTCAGGCCACGGGTATTCAGCAGCAAGGCTTCGCGCCATTTACCGCGCCGCGCTCCCAGCTGGCCATCGGCCCAAGACAGCCCCAGCCAGTTGCCGGCCAGCTTGCTGACTATCGGCAGCAGCAACAGGCCACCAAACTGCAGCCAACTGTAACCTTGCCAAGCAAGGTACCAGTCGATCTGCAGCAGGCCGTAGGCCAGAATCAACGGCACCCACAGCCAGTTTTGCAACCAAGCCAACCACGCCGCCGGCAGCGGCATTTGCAGCGGCAAGCGCAAACTGGCGAGCAGCAACAGGTAGCCGATGCCGAACAACAGGGCATTCAACTTGAGTTGCTGCAGCTGCAGTAACAGCCCTAAAAAAATCAGCCCGTTGAGCCGTGCCGATTGCAGTTGCGGCCATGCGCGCTGCAGCAGCTTCAACAGCAGTGGCGTGCCTGCGGCCAGCAACGGCCAGAGCAGTGTGCTCGGCTGACTGCCGCCCTGGGCCAGGCCGAAGATCAGCCAGCAAAACAGGTCCATCAAAATCGCCGCCTGCAGCAATTGGCGGATTTTGCCCGGCGGATACTGCTGATGCTGCAGATACAGAAACAGCACCGGAATGGCGGTCAGGGCAAACAGCAAACCGACTGCCACACAGGCCAGCGTGCTCAACCCCGGCAGCAGCCAGAACGCCACCGCCAGCCCGCAAAAAAACGGCAGAAAGAAACTCGGCAAGGCGATTTTCAGGCTCGCCGGCTGCAGGTCGAGATCGACCACATCACTCAGCAGGCAACCCAGCAGCAGGCTGAACGCCAGACCATACAGGCCGTGCAGCCACTGCGGCGCCAGCAGTGTGCTGGCATCCACGCCCAGAGGCGCGGCCCACCAGAGCAGCAGCGGCAGGCCGAGCATGCCGAGCAGCAACTGGCTGACGATGGCGATCAGCCCTAGCTGCCGGCCCAGCCAGGTAACCAGGGCAAACAGCAGTAACACGCCGAGCCAGCACAGAGCGATGCTCATTGGCTTGGCACCTTGTTGGCCGCCCAAGGCGCCAGCAGAAAGCAGAAGAACAACCCCAGGCTGATGGTTAGACCAAAGTTGGCAATCGCCGGTGTCTGGCTGAGCAGCAGCAGGCCGAACGACAGCCAGCTGAGCAGCCCAGAGAGCAAGGTGCCAAGCAGGCTGACGGCCGCACCGCCAATCGCCTCGCGGAGCAGAATCGCGTAATCGACGCCGATGGCGGTAATCAGCAACAAACCAAACAGGCTGAA
>MHZN01000033.1 GCA_001830395.1 Pseudomonadales bacterium RIFCSPLOWO2_12_59_9
GGTTCCACGGCATGCCACAGCTGAGGCGCAGGCAGTGGTTGAACTGCTCGGTGTTGCTGAAGAGTTGCCCCGGCACAATGCTGATGCCCTGCTGCAAGGCGCGCATGTGCAGCTCTTTGCAATTGACCGGCGCCGGCAAACTGAGCCACAGGGTGAAGCCGCCGTTGGGCCGGGTCATCTGGGTGCCGGGCGGAAAATGCTGCTGCACCGCCAACTGAAAGGCCGTGAGGTTCTTGCGGTACTCCTGGCGGATATAGCGCAGGTGACGGTCGTAGCCGCCGTTTTCCAGATACGCCGCCACGCCCATCTGGGTCACGCTGCAGGCCGAATAGGTGCTGAAGGTTTGCAAGCGCTGGATCGCCGCCTGGTATTTGCCGCCAATCACCCAGCCAATGCGCACTCCCGGCGACAGGGTTTTCGAGAAGCTCGAGCAATACACCACCCGCCCTTGGCGATCCAGGGCTTTCAGGGCGCGGCTTACGCCTGGCTCGAACATCAGCTCGCCGTAGATATCGTCCTCGATAATCTGCAGGTCATGGCGCGCCGCCAGTTGCAGCAATTCGCGCTGCCGCGCCTCGGACAAGGTGCCGCCCATCGGGTTACTGCCTCGGGCGGTAAACACCAAGGCCTTGATTGGCCACTGGCTGGCCGCCAGCTGCAGGGCCTCCAGGCTGATGCCGGTGTTGGCGTCGCTGGGGATTTCGATCACTTTCAGGCCGAGCAAATCGGCGACTTGCAACAAGCCGTAGTAGGTCGGCGACTCGACAGCAATCAGGTCGCCAGGCTGGGTCATCACCCGCAAGGCCATGTGCACCGCATCGGTGCAGCCGTGGGTGATCACCACTTCATCCGGTGCCACCAACACGCCGGCATCGCGCATGCGAATCGCCACTTGCCGGCGCAGCGGCTCGTAACCCGGGCTGAACATATAGCCAAAGGCTTCGGCCGCATGGAAGCGGGTGACCTTGGCGACTTGCTGCTGCAACGCCCGCACCGGCAAATAACTGGCATGCGGCACCGCCGCGCCCAAGGGCAACACGCCATCGCGGCGCGACTCATGCAAGACCTGATTGATGATGCTGCTGCGCGTCACCAGCGCCGGCCCTTCGACCCGCGCAATGACTGGGGTGGCGGCGGTCAGCGCGGCGCTCTGGTGGACATAAAAGCCCGACTGCGGCCGGGCCCGGATCAGCCCCTGGTCTTCCAGGTTGGCATAAGCCTGCAGCACCGTGGCATGGCTGACGCTCATCTGCGCACTGAGTTTGCGCACCGAGGGCACCCGCTCACCGGGACGATAAACGCCCAGGCGAATGTCTTCAGCCAGTTGCTGGGCGATGCGTTGATAAAGCAATAAATTGGTCATGCTGGCGAGTCCGCGGCGTTGAACCATTACAGTAGCAAAGCCATCAGCAATTGCACCGGCACAGTTTCAAGTGATCTGGCCAATACAGTACAAATTTAGGGGGTACGGTTAGCGCGGCAACAATCAAGCTATGCCCCCGCTACATGTTGAACGCCGCACACGCGCAACACATAACCGGCACCCAACCAGCAAAAAGCCCCGGCGCATGAGCAACCGGGGCTTGTTTTGACGCCGAAGTTAGCGCGGCGGGCTTAAGTTGCCCTGCTCATCGGAGAACACGATTTCCACCCGGCGGTTCTGCTCGCGGCCACGCCGTGAGGCGTTCTCAGCCAAGGGGTAAGCCTCGCCGTAGCCTTGCACCTGCAGGCGCTTTTTATCTATGCCTAAGTCCTCCAGCACATTGGCGACCTCTTGGGCGCGCTCAACACTGAGCTGCAGGTTTTGCGCCTGGCTGCCCTGGTTATCGGCGTAGCCCTCGATGCGCACAATCCGCCGCGGGTTGAGCTGCAGAAATTGCACCAATTTGAGCAGGGTGCGATTGGCCGAGGCATTCAAGCTGGCTGTGGCCGGCTCAAACAGCACGTCGCTCAGGGTCATCACCAGGCCGCGATCGAGCTGAGTACGGGTCAGGCTGACCATTTGCTCGTCCTGCGCCTGGCCTTGTTGTTGCACACTGAGCAACTTGGCGTCGCGCAGCGCTTGTTGCAGGCGCTGGCGTTCTTGCTCAAGCGCCGCCAGGCGCTCTTGATTGGCCAGCAGCAGGCTATGCTCGCTGGCAATCTGACTGAAACGCAGGCTCAGGTAGGCGTAGTGGCTAACATCGGCGCTGCTGCCCCAATAGCCAGAAAACCCTTCGGCGCGGGTCAAGGCCTCACCGGCCCGCACTACATCCAGCGGCGCGCTGCGCAGTACTAGTGGGTCATGTTTAACTTTTTGAAAGCTGACCCGGGCGGCGTCCAGCTCTTGCTGGCTATGCTCCACGCCGGCGCAGCCGGTCAGCAGCACAAACCCCAAAAGCGCGGTCGCGCAGCGATAGTCAAGGCGCTTCATTGCAGATCTCCCAACTGTTTGCGCAGACGCGTGATGCGCGCATTCAGGGCGGTCAGCTGCTCCTGGCTCTTGCTCGTCAGCACCTGCGCCTCCGCCAGGCGAGCGTCCAACTCGGCTTGTTCGGCCAGCAACCGGGCCCGCTTATAGTCCTGTTCGGGCATGTTCTTTTGCGCCAGGGCAAATTTTTGCTCGGCCAGCTGCATGTCCACCAACAGCTCGGTGGCGCCGACAGCGCGGGCCTGCACCAGGGCTTGTTCGGTTAGGCGCAGCTGTTCAGTCGGCGCCGGATCGGTCGCACAACCGGCCAGTGCCAGTAGTGCTGCAAGGATGCAAAAAACACGATTATTCACACAAGCCTTCCTACTGAGTTGGGGTGCCCGGCGCCAGCAACACTTGCAGCTGCTGCGCTTGCCAACGAGCCAAATTGCTCTGTAGCAACGTTTCGAGCAGGCCAGAGGCGCGCAATTCTGCCATTTTTTTTGCCAGCTGTCCGCGTAGCAACGGCGTATTGCACGCCGAGTCACGCCCCAGCGCCAGATAGCGCGCCGGGTTTTCGAGCATGACCGGAGTGCTGTCCGACTGCGCGGCCGGCACTAAGCTCGCCAGCAGATCGCTGCGACCGCTGCGCACCTCTTGCTGAGCATCGGCCCAAACGCCGCTATCGAGCAACTTGATCTGCACGCCCAATTCGCCACTGAGTTGCTGGAGCAAATCGACATTGGCACCTAGCCATTGCCCAGGATGCGCCGGGTCCGGCCACAGGTAGGGCGGCGACTGCACATCACCGGTCGCCACCAGGCGCTCGCAGGGCGCCGCCGCCAAAACAGCAGGCGGCCAACAGGCAAAACTCAGCAGCCAAGCCGCCAGGTAACAAGCAACTCGCATAAACTCTCTCGACTGAACCTTTGGCTGGGCGCACAGCACGCCCGAGCCTTTGAGCGGGGCTTCATGCTAGCTTAATCGGCTTATCAATAACCAATCACCAGAAGGCTGCGTCATGAGAAAACTGCTGCTCGCACTCACCCTGATTCTGGCCGCTGCGGCCGGGACACTCTACCTGTCGCCCAGTGCGCTGCTGGCCACCGCGCAATTTACCGAACGGCAACTGGCCGGACTGACGCACAAGCAAGTGCAAGTCGGTGACTTCAATATTCACTACTACGAGGGCGGCCCAAAAGACGCTGAAACCATCCTGATGATTCATGGTTTTGGCGCCGACAAAGACAACTGGCTGCGCTTCTCCCGGCCACTCACCGCCCGTTACCATGTGATTGCCCTGGACTTGCCGGGCTTTGGCGAGAGCAGCAAACCCGACGCCAGCTACGACGTTGGCACCCAGACCGAGCGTCTGGCCGCTTTTGCCAAACAACTGGGCATCCATAAGCTGCACCTGATTGGCAACTCCATGGGCGGCCATATCGCCGCTCTGTATGCCGCCCGCCACCCAGAGCAAGTGCTGAGCGTGGCGCTGCTGGACAACGCCGGCATCACGGCGCCGCAAAAAAGCGAGATGTTTCAGCGCCTCGAGCGGGGCGAACCAAATCCGCTACTGGTCAGCCAACCAGAAGATTTCGAGCGGATGATGAGCTTTCTGTTTGTCGAACAACCCAGCCTGCCCGAATCCTTGAAGCAGCACTTTGCCCTGCGCTCGATAGCCAACCATGAGTTGAACCAAAAAATCTTCAGCCAACTGCGCGAACGCTATATTCCACTGGAGCCGGAGCTGGCCAAGATCCAGGTGCCCACCCTGCTGCTCTGGGGCGATCAGGACCGTGCCCTGGATGTGTCGAGCATCGAGGTGATGAAACCGCTGCTCAAGCAACCGACGGTGGTGATCATGAAAGACTGCGGCCACGTGCCTATGATCGAGCGCCCGGAAGAGACCGCCGCCCATTACCAAGCCTTTCTCGACAGCGCCAAGAGCTGATTCTTACCGATAAAAAAACCCGCTCACTGAGCGGGTTTTTTATGCGCCGATGAAACTGGCTTAAACCAGTTTCTCCAGCTCAGGTACCGCTTCAAACAGATCTGCCACCAGGCCATAATCGGCAACTTGGAAGATCGGCGCGTCAGCGTCTTTGTTGATTGCAACAATCACTTTGGAGTCTTTCATGCCGGCCAAGTGCTGAATCGCGCCGGAAATACCAACGGCGATGTACAGCTGTGGCGCAACGATTTTGCCGGTTTGACCAACCTGCATATCGTTCGGTACGAAGCCTGCGTCAACTGCGGCGCGCGAAGCACCCACGGCTGCGCCCAACTTGTCAGCCACTTTATAAAGCAGTTGGAAGTTGTCGCCGTTCTGCATGCCACGACCGCCAGAAATGACGATTTTGGCGGCGGTCAGCTCAGGACGATCCGACTTGGCCAGCTCTTCAGCCACGAATGCCGACTTGCCGGCATCAGCCGAACCACTGACAGCTTCAACAGCAGCAGAACCGCCTTCGGCGGCCACTGGATCAAAACCTGTGCTACGCACGGTGATCACTTTTACCGACGCAGTCGACTGCACGGTAGCAATGGCGTTGCCGGCGTAGATCGGACGCATAAAGGTGTCGGCGCTGACCACGGCAATGATTTCCGAGATCTGATCAACATCCAGCTGAGCGGCAACCCGCGGCAGGATGTTTTTGCCGTTGGCAGTCGCGCAAGCCAGGATGTGGCTGTAGCCCTTACCCAGTTCGGCAACCAGCGGGGCAACGTTTTCCGGCAACTGATGGGCGTAAGCCGCATTGTCAGCCACCAGCACTTTAGCCACGCCAGCAATTTTGGCGGCAGCTTCAGCGGCAGCGCCGCAAGCGCTACCGGCAACCAGTACGTGAATGTCGCCACCTATGGCTTGCGCCGCGGCAACAGTGTTCAACGTGGCAGCAGCGATAGCAGCGTTTGAGTGTTCAGCAATAACCAAGATAGTCATTTAGATTACCTTCGCCTCGTTCTTAAGTTTCTCAACCAGCTCAGCCACGGACTTAACCATGACGCCAGCGCTGCGGGTAGCCGGCGCTTCAACTTTCAGAGTCTTGACGGTGGAAGCAGTCGAAACACCCAGAGCGTCCGGGGTGATCACTTCCAGCGGCTTCTTCTTGGCCTTCATGATGTTCGGCAGCGACGCGTAGCGCGGCTCGTTCAGGCGCAGGTCGGTAGTCACGATGGCCGGCAGGCTCAGGGCAACGGTCTGCAGACCGCCGTCAACTTCGCGGGTCACGTTAACTTTGTCGCCAGCCACTTCAACCTTGGAGGCGAAAGTACCTTGGGCGTAACCGCTCAGAGCAGCAAGCATCTGGCCAGTCTGGTTGTTGTCGCTGTCGATGGACTGTTTGCCCAGGATCACCAACTGTGGCTGCTCTTTGTCGACCACTGCTTTAAGCAGTTTGGCCACGGCCAAAGAGTTCAGCTCATCGGCGCAGTCGACCAAAATGGCGCGATCTGCACCCAACGCCAAAGCGGTACGCAACTGCTCTTGGGCAGTAGTCGGGCCAATGGAAACAACCACGATTTCGCTAGCAACGCCCTTCTCTTTCAGACGGACAGCTTCTTCCACAGCGATTTCGCAGAAGGGGTTCATCGACATCTTGACGTTCGCAAGGTCAACGCCGGAATTGTCCGCTTTAACGCGAACCTTGACGTTGAAGTCGACCACTCGTTTGACAGCTACAAGAACCTTCATGGCTTACTCGTTACTCCCGGTGAATTAGAATGTCGCCTAGGTAGAACCTGGCTAGCTCAGCAGGGTCGGTCGCAACCGACATAAGTGCCCAATCTGCGGGCGTGAAACCGTCCGCATTTTGACTGCATCACCCTCCTCGGTCAATACGCAGGGATGCCCGTTAATCAGCAGCCAAGCAAGGCGGCGCAAGGCTCACAGAGAATTCAAACAAACGTTTGTATTGGACCCGCCGCAGGGTCTGGATATAATGCCTTAGCTTTAACTGTGAAAAGCCCCTAGCCTCACAGCATAACTAAAATACCGAAGAGCCCTGAGTAGGAGAAAGTCTGTGGAACGCGAATTTATGGAATTCGACGTCGTCATCGTCGGCGCCGGCCCAGCTGGTTTGTCCGCTGCCTGCCGACTGAAACAGAAGGCCGCTGAAGCTGGTAAAGAAATCAGCGTCTGCGTGGTTGAGAAAGGCTCCGAAGTCGGCGCACATATTCTCTCCGGCGCAGTCTTCGAACCACGCGCTCTGAATGAGCTGTTCCCGGACTGGAAAGAACTCGGCGCCCCGCTGAACACCCCAGTCAAGCGCGATGACATCTATATGCTTAAAGATGCCACCGCCGCGATCAAGGTGCCTGGCCTGTTTGTGCCTAAGACCATGCACAACGAAGGCAACTTCATTATTTCCTTGGGTAATCTGTGCCGCTGGCTGGCGCAGCAAGCGGAAAACCTTGGGGTGGAAATCTACCCAGGTTTCGCCGCCCAAGAAGCCCTGATCGACGAAAACGGTGTGGTGCGCGGCATTCTCACCGGCGATCTGGGTGTTGACCGTGAAGGCCACCCAAAAGACGGCCTGTACACCCCAGGCATGGAGCTGCGTGGCAAGTACACGCTGTTCGCCGAAGGCTGCCGTGGCCACCTGGGCAAGCAACTGATCAACAAATTCAACCTGGATTCCGACGCCGACGCCCAGCACTACGGCATCGGCCTCAAGGAAATCTGGGACATCGACCCAGCCAAGCACGAGCAAGGCCTGGTGGTACACACCGCCGGCTGGCCTCTGGATGTAGTTGGCAACCAGAACACCGGTGGCTCCTTCCTTTATCACCTGGAAAACAACCAGGTGGTGGTCGGCCTGATCGTTGACCTGTCGTACAGCAACGCCAACCTCTCGCCGTTTGATGAGTTCCAGCGTTACAAGCACCACCCGGTAGTTGCCCAATACCTGGAAGGCGGCAAGCGCGTCAGCTACGGCGCCCGCGCCATCGCCAAAGGCGGCCTGAACTCGCTACCGAAGATGGTATTTGCCGGCGGCGCACTGATCGGCTGCGACCTGGGCACCCTCAACTTCGCCAAGATCAAGGGCAGCCACACCGCCATGAAGTCGGGCATGTTGGCCGCAGAAGCGGTGGCGGATGCCTTGTTTGCCGGCAGCGAAGGCGGCGACCAACTGACCGCTTACGTCGACGCATTCAAGGCCAGCTGGCTGCATGACGAATTGTTCCGCAGCCGTAACTTCGGCCCGGCCATGCACAAGTTCGGCGTATTGGCCGGCGCTGCATTCAACTACGTCGACCAGAACATCTTCGGCGGCAAACTGCCGTTCACCCTGCACGACACCAAGCCGGACTACGCCTGCATGAAGCTGGCGGCGGACTCGGCGAAGATCGACTATCCAAAACCGGATGGCAAGCTGAGCTTCGACAAGCTGAGCTCGGTGTTCCTCTCCAACACCAACCAT
>MHZN01000034.1:0-7382 GCA_001830395.1 Pseudomonadales bacterium RIFCSPLOWO2_12_59_9
CGTGACATTTCACGGCTCTCGGGGCTTTTAACGGCAATCGGCGTCGAGCGCGCGGAGGGTGGATGAACAGTCCCAAAGCACAGGCAGGTTCAGTCTCGGTGGCCTACCTGCAAGGCTTGCTTGATTACCTGGCGCGCCAAGGCATTGAGGCGGCGCCCTTGCTGGCACAGGTACAGCTGCCCGCCGGGATTTTGGCCCAGCGTGAACAGCGGGTGGCTGCCAGCACCTATCTGCAATTGCTCGAGCTGGGCCTGGCCCGCAGTGGCGATTGCGACCTCGGCCTGCATCTGGGCGAGGCGGTGCGGCCCGGCTATTACGGCGTGCTCGGCTACCTGATCATGAGTTGCCCGACCTTGGCGGATGCCCTGCACCGGCAAGCCCGCTACGCCGAACTGGTCGGTAGTCTGGGCCGGGTGGAACTCAATGATGAGCCGCTGCAGACCGGCCTGGAACCGCAGGTGGCGCACAGTTGGCAGCCGTTGTCGGCACAACTGCAGCGCCACACCAGCGAGGAAACCCTGGCGGCCTGGGTCACCTTCGGGCACTGGATCAGCGGTCTGGACCTGGCGCCGACCCTGGTGCGTTTTCAGCACCCACAACCGGCCGACATCAGTGAGCACCAGCGGATTTTCCGCTGCTCGGTGCTGTTTGCCCAGGCCGATAATGCCCTGGTGTATCCCAAGCGCTTACTGAGTGCGCCGCTCGGACAGGCCGATGCACAGATGCGCTTGATGCTCGACGCCTATGCCGATCGGCAGTTGGCCGAACTCAAACAAGGCGATAGTCTGCTCATCCGTGCCCGCGAGTTATTGGCCGCGCAGTTAGCCGCAGGTCCGGTGAATTTGCCGGCGCTGGCCGCAGCTTTGGCGCTGAGTCCGCGGACGCTGCAGCGGCGTTTGGGTGAGGCCGGTTTATCTTTTAGTCAGCTGCTGGATGAGACACGTCAGCCGTTGGTGCTGCATTATCTACGCGATCCGGCGCTGGAATTGGCCGACATTGCGTTCTTGCTGGGCTTTAGCGAGGCCGGCTCCTTGGCCCGCGCCTTTCGCCGCTGGACCGGGCAAAGCCCAGGTGATTATCGCCGCAGCTTGTTAGCCGATTGACCAGGTTGGGTGAAGATTACTGCCCGTGGTTATCGGCGTTAAAAACAGCAGTTCCGGTTTCCTTTTATTTGTTGAGGTAGATGTAATGAGTTTGACCGAAGCCCGTTTTCACGATCTGGTCGATGCCACGCAAGAGGCCATCGAGGACGTGTTTGATAGCAGCGAGCTGGACCTTGACCTGGAAAACTCCGCCGGCGTGCTGACGGTACGTTTCGACAACGGCAGCCAGTTGATCTTCAGTCGCCAAGAGCCGTTGCGGCAGTTGTGGCTGGCCGCACGTTCGGGCGGTTTTCACTTTGATTACGACGCCGCCAGCGAGCGCTGGATGTGCGACACCAGCGACGAACTGCTGGGCGAGATGTTGGCGCGCCTGACCCTTGAACAGTGCGGTGCGGAACTTGAGTTTGAAGAGCTCTGATCACCCGTCCGACAACGCGGCACCGGCCGATGGCCCAGTGCAGTCGCCATGCCGGCGTCAGTGCTGCCTGGATGACACCGACCGCTGCATAGGTTGCGGTCGCCTGCTGGCGGAAATCCTCGAATGGGGCAGCGCCAGCAATGCCCGCCGGCGCGAGATTTGCGCGGCGGCGCAAGGCCGTTTGCGTAAACCCGGTAGCGCTACGGCTTAATTTCGCACGGCCATTCACGCCCGCTGCAACGCGCTATTGAGCGCCTCTTCCAGCTTGGCTTTGTAACGCAGGTAATGGATGGTTTGGTTGTGGCCATCGCCGAGCACCCGCGACAGGTCGAGGTCGGTGATGTAGCAGGGATAGCGCTCGCCGCCTTGGCGTTGGCTGAGGATATGCCGGGCCACGGCGGCGAATAAGTCCTGGCCATACTCCAGCTCGGAAAACTCGCGGTGGTTGCAGTACAGGGTGATGTGCTCGCTGCGCTGCTCGGCCGGTTCGACTATCACCTGCACCTGATAAAACGGCTGACTGCCCAGGCTTTGCGGTGCCGGGCGGCGCTCCAGATGCTGGGCGCGCTGGGGCGCGGCGGGTAGCACTTGGTAATAGAGCAGCTCCAGGTCCATCGGCAGTTGGGTCGTGTCGAGGCTCAGCTGCGCGTTGCGTCGATAGAGCATCGATTGCAAAAAGCGCTGCACCGGGGTCAGCAGGTTTTGCTCATCATGAAAGGGCACCCGTTGGCGCCACAGTGCATTGTGCTCATCCAGAATACTCAGTTCGGCCTGTGCGCCATGCAGGCGGTAGAACACCTGAATACAGTCGGGGCGGCCGAGCGGCAGAATCAGCGCCAGATCGTCACCCTCCAGGGCATGACTGTCCAGATGCAGGGTGCTGAAACTCTGCTGCTGCTCGCCAAGGTGCTCAATCAGGGCGGGCAGATCGGTGAGCACGGCATGACTGACGTGGCCGGGCAGCAGGTCGATGACGTGGTATTGCTGCTGGATTTGCAGCAGATAACGGCTCAGTTGTGGCTTACCGAGGTGGTTGAGGGCGTCGCGAAACAGCTCTTCGACCCGCTGGCCGATGGTCACGGCGCGGTTTTTACAGAAGCAGCGAATCTGCAAGTTGGGCTTGGCGCGCCCGGCCGGCAGGCTATTGAGAAAATCGCGCAGGCAATCGAGCAAGGCGTTCGGGCCGTCGTAGCGGGTGACCAGCAGTTCGTTCCAGCTGTTGAGGGTGACTTGGTCGAAGGTCAGCACCAGATTTTCCCGTACCCCGGAGTAGCCCAGGGCATCGGTACGGCCGCTGGTGAGGTGCACATTGAGCAGGCTGTGTTGTTTTAACGGGTCGATCCCGACGTTGATCAGCAGCAGCACAGTGGCGGGGGCGCAGGCCTGCAGCAGGGCCTGTTCGGGCACGCTGGCGAAGGGCAGGGGCAGCACCAGCTGCAAGCTTTCGAGCAGGTTGGACAGCTCAAAGTCATTCAGATCACTGCTGCCGGGCTGCAAGGACAGCCGCGTGCTGCTGTCGATGACGCTGTTGCGATGGCACCAGGAGAGCAGTTCAATCAACTGGCGGGTGCGTTTTAACGGGGCGAAATCCGCCGCTTCTTGGCCGCTCAAGCCGCCGCTGTACAGCGCCCACTGGGCTTCACCAGAGGCCTCGGCGGCCGGGCTGTGCACCAGGGTCAGGGTTTCCTCGGCAAGATCGGGGGCAATCCCTGGGTTGATAAACTCGACCTTGCCGGCCTTGCGCTCGAAGGCGGCGTACAGGCGCCGACCGAGGATGCTCAGGTCGCGGCTGTTGAGCAGACTGCCGGCCTGCTGGCTGCGGGCAAAGTCCGATAAAAACCGGTAGCTGTAGGTCAGTTCATTGACCAGGGCGCGGCGCTCCAGGCTGACCTGGCGGACTTTCCACAGGTGGCGATTATCCAGCATCAGCAGCTCGCGCTCGCTCCAGCCCCAGTCGGCGGTGAGGCGCTCCAGCAGCAGGCGCTGCCAGCTTTTCTGGCGGTTGCGCGGCGGTTTGCTGAGCTTTTTATTGACCTTCAAATACAGGCAGCGACGGATCAGTTCGAGGCGTTCCAGCTCGCCGCGGCCGGTTAAATATTCCTCCAGGCGGCGATAGACCACTGTGTAGGAATCCAGCTCGTCGAGGTCGAGGCGGTTGGCAAACACCGCCTGCTTGAAGCGCAGGCTCAGGCATTCGACCTGCGGATGCTGGCTGGCATAGACCTCGGTGAGCAGCAGCTTGAGCACCGACTTGTACGGCGACTCGATGCCTTTAAACAGCTGCCACATGCCGGCGCCGAGAAATTCCGCCGGCGGAATCCGCGCCAAATGGCCGAGGTCGAGCACGTCATCGGCGCGGATAAACCGCTTGTTCAGCAGGGTGCTGGTGTACTCGCCATAGCGTTGTTCTTCATACACCGGCACCAGCCACCACAGGGGTGTGCGCCCGGCCAGCCAGATGGCGGTGCGGTAAAACTCATCAAGCAATAAATAGTGCTGGGTGGTGCCGCAGTCGTCTGAAGTCAGCTGGGCTTCGCGATCCTCCCGGCTAAAACGCTGTGGATCGACCAAAAAGCAATGAACCTCGGCGCCCTGAGTGGCCGCCCAGCTCTCCAGCAGCGTGCATTTACGCTGCAGCTCATGCAGGGCTTGCGCCGGCAGCTGGGGCGCGTGACAGACCCACAGATCCATGTCGCTCTGCTCGGCCTGGGCCAGAGTGCCGAGGCTGCCCATTAAGAAAAGCCCCTGCAACGGCAGCTGCGGTTTGCCGCGATACGGCTTGTAGACGAACGAGCGAGTCAGGCGCTGGGCTTCGCTGAGCAGCTCGTCCGTTGGCTCATAGCCGCTGAGGCCGGCTGGGGTGGCGCTGGAGACGTAGCCGGGCAGCAACGGATGATTGACGTGAAACAACAAGGGCAAGAGTTTGAGCACCAACTGCTGACGCGTCGAGAGCGCCTGCATGGCGCGGGCCAGGCGCCCGCTATTGACCTGCATAAAGCGCCCACGCAGCTGCGTCAGCACCTTGCGGTCGATGCCGTCGTCGATATCGGGGCGGATTTCACTGTTGCGAGTCATGTTTAGCTCAGGCCAGGGGCTGGCTCAAGGTTATCAGTCGGCGCGGGCTTAGGGCGATATTTGCCGCCGCCTTGGGCAGGCAGCGGCTGGGCAGCGGTTGGACTATTAGGCGGTTTCGGCGACGTTGAGGATGGTCAGCAGGCCTTGGGCGTGGGCGGCTGCTTCGTGGCCAAGGCTGGTCAGATAACCACCATCGACTTGGGTAATCAGGCCTTTGTCATGCAGGCGTTGCGCGGCGGCAATGGCTTTGGGCGCGGCGACGTGATGAACCTTGAGGCCTTCCTGGGTGTTGTCCAGGTTGAACAGTGTAAGGATTTCCAGTTCGGCAATCAGCTCAGGGGTATACGACATAGGCGCTCCAGACTCTTAGAGAAAGGCGCCGGGGAAACTGGCCCGGCGGCAGTGATCCGCACCGAGTTGGCTGCGGGTTTTAGCAGTGTAGCGAAGCTGCGCAGCAGTGCGCTGGGTTCTGTGGCCATTGTTGAATAATCTGCTGCCTGCGGCCATTGCCGTGGATCAACGGCATGCCCAGGGCGCTGGTGGTTAGACGCCGGCCAGTCGGGCCGGGCGTTGCGGTTAACTCGGCTCTTTGGGCAGTTCCGGCAGCGCGCGCAGGGCTTGCTCGTACCAGACCAGATTAAACGGGCGGTCGCCGTCGAGCATGGCGCGCACTTCATAGGCCAGCACTTGGGCCATCAGTTCGAGGATCTCCTCACGCGGGTAGCCGACCAGCGTCAGCTTGTTATAGGTGGCCTTGGCGGCCGCTGGGCTGTCGGCTTCGAGCTGGTTCTCGATGGCCTGGGTGAGGGTGGCTGCGGTGAAGGCTTCGTCAGTGTCTTCGTGGTCGTCGATTTCGCTCATGGCGGGGCTCTGCTGGAATGAGCGCACAGTGTGCCACGGCTGGTTTGCGGGCTGGGTGGGCAATTTTGCGGCAGTCCGGAATCTGGATAATTGGTCGATCGTGAACAATTAATAATAATTCCTATTTGTAATTGTGTCTTATTAGCGTTAGCGTATGCCGCCTTGCTTACTGCTACTCAAGGAGCGCGCTATGACTATCGCTGTACCGACGCAGCTGCAACAGCTGCTCTCTCGCTGGGGCGAGGCGCTCGGCACGCCGAGCTTCAAGGCCCGCCAAGTCACCCTCGATCATCTGGCTCAGGCATTGGCGCCGGCCCGTGAACGCAGTTTCCAGCGGCTGCTGCAGGCATTGTTTCGCGAGGGTCTGCTGGATGCCCAGAGTTGTGCCTACGATGAGCAGCAGCATTGCTGGTTGAGCCTGGGTGAAGCCGGTGCCTTGTTGCGTTTCGAGCACTTGCAGGCGGGCGGCATGCACAGTTGGCAGCTGCGGGGCAGTGTCACCTTGTACCGCACCCAGCGACCGCCCTATGAGTTGCAATACCCGTCCGAGTTGCTGCAGTTGTTGCGCGACCAGCTTGCGCCGCCGCCAGTGGCCGCAGCCTTTACCCGGCTGGCCGCCGAACTGGATGACAGTTTTGCCAACGACAGCCTCTGTCTGGCCTATCACCACTGCTGGAACCAGCAGTTGCAGCAGCAAACCGCCAAGCAGTCCGGCGCTAACTTGCTGGCCTGGCTAAAGGCGGGCTTTGCCCAGAGCAATCCGAGCTTGTTGCTGGAGCAGTGGGGCACGTTGGGGCATCCCTGGCATCCGAACTACAAGACCAAACTCGGCCTGAGCACCGCGCAGGTGGTGGATTTGTCGCCGGAGTTCGAGGCACGTTTCCCGATCCACCTCTGTGCGCTGCACCGCTTGTGCGGGCATGTCGAGACGCTGGCGGGCGAGGATTACTGGGCGTGGTGGCAAGGGCATTTCCCCCAGGCCGCCGAGCAACTGCGGGCCGAGTTGCAGCGTCGCGGTTTGGCGGCGCAGGACTATCTGCCGCTGCCGGTACATCCCTGGCAGGTCAGTGAGGCGCTGCCGCGTTTGTTTGCCGCTGAAATCGCCGAGCAACGCCTGTTGCTGACCGACATAGTCGCCTTCCAGGGCCATCCGACTATGTCCTTTCGTACCGTGTTGCCGGCGGGCAGCCTGCAGGCACCGATGGTCAAACTGCCGGTGGCGCTGCGCTTGACCAGCGTCCAGCGCACCGTCTCGCCGCGTTCGGCGCGCATGGGGCCGCGGGTCAGTCGGTTGTTGCTCGGGATTTTGGCGCAAGAACCCGAGCTGGCGCGGGGGCTCTGCGTGCTGCCCGAGCGGCTGGGGCTGCACTTTAGCCCCCAGCCTGCCGATGACGAGCGTTCCCGGCACCTAGCGGTGCTCTATCGGGACAACCCGCAGAGCCTGTTGCGGCCCGGTGAACTGGCCGTCCCGGTCGGCAGCCTGTTCGCCCATGACGGCCAGGGCCAACCCCTGCTGCGCCAGTGGGTAACGCTGGCACGGGGCGGTGATGATGCTCAGGCGTTGCTGGCGTTTTTTGACTATTACGCGGCAATCGCCGTGCACGGTTTGCTGGGCATGTATTTGCTCTACGGCGTGGCGTTCGAAGCCCATCAGCAGAACAGTTTTATGGTCATGGATGCCCAGGGGCAGCCCAATCGCCTGCTGCTGCGCGACTTTGGCGACATCCGTATCCATCGCTCGACCCTGCAAGCCCATGGTCTGGATCTTGAGCTGCACGACCCGGCCATGACCCTGCTGGACGACGCCGCAGCGGTACGCGACAAGCTGCTGCACACCAGCTTTATGTGCCACTTGGGCGAGTTGGTGTTGCTCTGCGCCCGGCACTGGGGCGTCAGTGAACAGCCCTTGTGGGCGCTGTTGGCCG
>MHZN01000034.1:7408-15068 GCA_001830395.1 Pseudomonadales bacterium RIFCSPLOWO2_12_59_9
CGAACACGATTGGCCGGCCAAGGCCTTTATCCGCATGCGCCTGGCCGACAGCCATGTCGACATGGTTGGCCGCCTGAGCAATCCGCTGCGCGATGCCACCCATGGCGGCTAGGGGTTCGTCATTGCGGCTGCTGGTGCTGATCCAGCTGGTTTCGATGGCGGCCATGGAGATGAGCGGGCCGTTCTGGCCGTTGCAGATCCAGGCGTTGCTCGGCCCGGCGCAGGCTCAGTACACCGCATTGCTGTCGGCGCTGGTGTATGCCGGGCCGATGCTCGCGGCGATGTTGCTGACCCCACTGTGGGGGCGTTTGGGCGACAGTACCGGGCACAAGCCAATGATCCTGCGGGCGCTGTTGGCGTTGGCACTGTGCCAGGGCTTGGCAGCGATCACGCTGGACCCTTGGTGGCTGGTGATTATTCGGACCCTGCAAGGCGCGCTGGCCGGCTTTATCGCCGCCGCCCAGGCCTATGCCTTGGCCTGCTGTGCCGGCGGCGGCCGTGGCCAGGTGCTGGCCCGGCTGCAATCGGCCACCGCCGTGGGCTCCCTGGTCGGCCCGGTGCTGGGTGGCTGGTTGATGGATGTCGCGGGTTTTGCCGCGCTCTGTGTTGCGGCGGCGCTGATTTGCCTGCTCTGCGGACTGCTCAGCCTCGGCTTGCCGACCGATGCGCCACGCTCACGACCGAGCAGCCCGCCAGCGCCGAGCAAGCTGCCCAGCGGTTGGCTGGCCGGCATCTTGGCGATCATCGTGCTGGTGCAGGCGGCGAAGATGATGCCGCAGTCGTTCTACGCCCTGTATGTCGCCGAGGTTCTGCACGCTCCGGGCTGGCTGATCGGGGCCAGCTACGCCGCCAGCGCCGCCACCCTGGCGTTGTCGGCGCCGCTGTGGGGGCGCTTGTTCGATCGCTGGCAACCGGCGCACACCCTGCGGGTGGTGGAAGGGGTGGCCTGGCTCTGCGCCCTGACCCTCGCCCTCACCGCGCTGGCCAGTGGCTGGCTCGGCTTCATTGCCAGTCGCCTGCTCTGGGGGTTGTGGCAGGGCGCGTTACTGCCGGTGGCCTACGCGCTGATCGCCAACCGGGTGGCCGCCAATCAGCAAGGTTTCGCCCTCGGTTTGGGCAACAGCGCGGCCAAGGCCGGCGCCTTGCTCGGCACCTTGCTGGGCGCCCTCGGCATGCAGCTGGCGGGGCTGGCTTACAGCTTCTGGCTGGTGGCTCTCACTTACGCGCTAGCGGCCTTGGGCATTCGCCTGATCCGTTCGCGCGCGCACACGCCAGAGGCTCTGGCTTCTCCATCCACACCTCAACAGATAGAACTATGAAAACCAGTCAATTTGCCATTCTGCTACCGCTGCTTAGCCCGCTGAATCCTTTGCTGGCGGCCGAAACGCTGCCCCCCGCCGAGGCCTTGAGCCTGTCGGAAACCGTGGTCTCGGCCACCCGCAGCGCGGCCAGCATTGCCTCGATTCCAGGTTCGGTGCAGGTCATCGACGAGCAGCAACTGCGCCAGCAAAGCGGCGCCGGGCGCAAGGTCGCCGACATTCTCGGGCAGCTGGTGCCGGGCCTGGCGCCGTCCAGCGGCGGCATGAGCAACTTTGGGCAAACCCTGCGCGGTCGCAACATGCTGGTGTTGATCGATGGCGTCTCGCAAAACGCCACCCGGGATAACTTTCGCCAACTCAACAGCATCGCCCCGGCCAGCATCGAGCGCATCGAAATAGTCTCCGGCGCCAGCAGCATTTATGGTGCGGGCGCTTCGGGGGGTATCATCAATATCATCACCAAGCGCAATCAGGGCCAGGACCTGGCCCTCAGTAGCCGTATCGGCTTGACCAGCGCCAATAACCTCAACGCCAAGGGCTTGGCCTATGAGGCGTTTCAGAGTGCCACGGGGCGCAATCAGGACCTCGACTGGTACCTCTCGGCCGACCTCACCCAGCGCAATGATCAGTTCGACGGCAATGACCAGCGCATCCCCCAGGACACCTCCCAGGGCAGCGCCATGGACACCGAAACCTATGACCTGCAGGGGCGTTTTGGTTACGCCCTGGACCCGGATAAAAAACTCAGCTTGTCGTTGCAGGACTATAAGGACCAGCAAGACAGTGACTATACCCAGCGCTCAATCGACGGTGCGGCGGTAGCGGTCAAAGGCTTGAAACTGGCCGATCAGCCTTATACCCATAACCAGGCGGTCAACCTCAATTACAGCGACCAGGACCTCTACGGTCAGGGCCTGCTGGTGGAAAGTTACTGGCGCCGCGCCGATGCCTTGTTCTTCCCGGATCGTCCGCGCGGCAAGGCCGGGGTTTCGGATAACAACAGCGTGCAAGATATTTTTGGCTTGCGCGCGGCGGTCGACAGCCCTTTGCCGCCGATTGGCGCAGCCTCGGGCAATCTGGTGTGGGGCGCGGATTATCAGAACGAGCGCACTCGCCAGCGTGGCGACCGCTATGCCATCAATGGCCTGGAGTACCACAAGACCGGCACCACCTATGAGCTGGGCCCGGATGTGGAGACCGGCACCAAGGCGCTGTTCGGGCAAATGTCCTGGGATATCGCCGACTGGACCCTGCGCGGCGGCGTGCGGCGTGAATGGATCGAAGCGGATGTGGCAGACAGCATCGCCTACGGTGAAATCTGGCAGACCGGCAAGCGGGCGACCTTACCGGGCGGCACCCTCAAGTATGACGACACGCTGTATAACCTCGGCGCGGTGTATCACCTGAGCACGCAGCAGGATCTGTTCGTCAACTTCAGCCAAGGATTCTCGTTGCCGGATGTGCAGCGCTTCTTGCGCGACGTGGACAGCCGTTTCGATATCCAGACCCTGAATGCCCAAGCGATCAAGGTGAACAGTTACGAGGCCGGCTGGCGCGGCGACTGGCAGCAATGGCAGGCGGCGGTGACGGTCTACGAGAACAGCTCGGATGTGACCCAGTATTACGATGCGACCGACCGGGTGCTGCGCCTGGTCAATCAAAAGGAACGGGTGCGCGGGGTGGAGAGCAGCCTGACCTACTACCCGGTCGAGCATTGGTCGGTGGGGGGCACCTACGCCTGGACCAAGGGCGAAACCAAGCAAGACGGCCAATGGCTGGACCTGCCGGCGACCCGGGTGTCGCCGGCGAAAACAACGGTCTTCGTCGGTTACAGCCAGGACAGCTACAACCTGCGCCTGCAGGCCATGCAGTTGGCCGACTACAGCGGCGCGGCCAAAGACGGCACGGGCCGCGACATCGACGGCTATACCCTGGTCGATCTGCTTGGTTCGCTGGAGTTACCGACCGGCCGCCTGGACGGCGGCATTTACAACCTGGGTAATCTGACCTATCAGAATCTGTTTACCCAGGCCAATGCCCGCGAGCCCTTCCCTAATGCCGAAGGGCGCACCCTGGCGGTCAGTTATTCGCTGGATTGGTAACGGGTTTTAGCGGTTGATTGCTCAGGCCCGGCCGCGCGGCCGGACCTGAACCCCAGGCTTAGCGACTGGCCAGCAAGGCCTGACCACGGACGATGGCGGCGCGGACTTGGTTGGGTGCGGTGCCGCCGATATGGTCGCGGGCATTCACCGAACCTTCCAGGGTCAGCACGGCGAACACGTCGTCGTCGATCTGCTCACTGAAGCCGCGCAGTTCTGCCAAGCTCATTTCGGCCAGGTCTTTGCCGCTTTCGACGCCGTATTTCACCGCGTGGCCGACTATTTCGTGGCAATCGCGAAATGGCAGGCCTTTGCGCACCAGGTAATCGGCCAGATCCGTGGCGGTGGAGAAACCGCGCAGGGCCGCTTCGCGCATCACCTCGCGCTTGGGCTTGATCGCCGGCACCATGTCGGCGAAGGCGCGCAGCGAGTCACGCAGGGTGTCGGCGGCGTCGAACAGCGGCTCTTTGTCTTCCTGATTGTCCTTGTTGTAGGCCAATGGCTGGCCTTTCATCAGGGTCAACAGGCCCATCAGCGCGCCGAACACCCGGCCGCTCTTGCCGCGCACCAACTCGGGCACGTCGGGGTTTTTCTTCTGCGGCATGATCGAGGAGCCGGTGCAGAAACGATCCGGCAGGTCGATAAAGCGAAACTGCGCGCTGGTCCACAGCACCAGTTCTTCGGAGAAGCGCGACAGGTGCATCATGGCGATGCTGGCGGCGGCGCAGAACTCGATGGCGAAATCCCGGTCGGACACGCCGTCCAGGGAGTTGCCGCCGACCGCGTCGAAGCCCAGCAGTTGCGCGGTCAGTTCGCGGTCAATCGGGTAGGTGGTGCCGGCCAGCGCGGCCGAGCCCAGCGGCATGCGATTGGCGCGTTTGCGGCAATCGACCAGGCGCTCGTAGTCGCGCGAAAGCATTTCGAACCAGGCCAGCAGGTGATGGCCGAAGATCACCGGCTGGGCGGTCTGCAGGTGGGTGAAGCCGGGCATGATGGTCTCCGACTCGGTCGCCGCCAAGCCCAGCAAGCCTTGTTGCAGGCGGGTGATTTGGGCCAGGATCAGGTCGATCTCGTCGCGCAACCACAGGCGAATGTCGGTGGCCACCTGGTCGTTACGGCTACGGCCGGTGTGCAGCTTCTTGCCGGTAACGCCGATGCGGTCGGTGAGGCGCGCCTCGATGTTCATGTGCACGTCTTCCAGATCGACGCGCCAGTCAAACTGGCCGGCTTCGATTTCCGTCTGGATTTGTTTCAGGCCGGCTTCAATGGCGTCGCGCTCGTCAGTGGTCAGCACGCCGACCTTGGCCAGCATGGTCGCGTGGGCGATGGAACCCATGATGTCGTGCTTGTACAGGCGTTTGTCGAAGCCGACCGAGGCGGTAAAACGGGCGACAAAGGCGTCGACGGGCTCACTGAAACGACCGCCCCAGGACTGGTTGGTTTGCTCAACGCTCATGGCATGCTCTCGCGAATGCAGAAAAATCGCAGCGCCACTGCTGGTGGCCTGCACGGCAAAAAAGTTGCGCAATAATAACAGGCTCAGCCGGAGAATCGTGGCTGGGCTTTGCTTAGGTGCCACGCTTGGATTAAGTCGCCTGAATCACGCTTTAAGCGAATAAGCGGCATTTTAGGTAATTTATTTTAGCCAGTCGCGGCTGGCTAACTTGCTGGCGCAGGCAACCACAGGGACACTCGGCGGATGCAAACTAACTGGCTGAATAAAGGGCGTGTGGCAGCGCCGATCGACGATGACTTCTTCCTCCCCGAACTGTGCTTGCCGGAGGCGTTGCTGGTCTTGGTGTTGCTCGCCGAGCTGCTGGTGCTGGTGCTGGTGCTGGCCGAGCCCATGCATGCCGGCTTTAACTGGGTCCGGCTGGCCCTGACCTCGTTGTTCGCACAATGGATAGTGCTGCTCAGCGCCGCCTTGCTCTGTCGCCTGCGGCCTTGGCTGGCTGGCTTGCCGGCCTGGTCGGCGGGTATTTGGTGTTGCGCAGTGGTGGTGGGCTTGACGGTTGCTTGCACGGCGGTGGCCGATTACTACCAGTTGGGCGGGCCGCTGCAGCGCGATGGCGAGGTCAATCTCTACCTGCGTCACGCCTTGATCGGTTTGATCATGTCGGCCTTGTTGCTGCGTTATTTTTATTTGCAGAGCCAGTGGCGGCGTCAACAGCAGGCCGAATTGCGCGCGCGCCTGGAGTCGTTGCAAGCGCGGATTCGCCCGCACTTCTTGTTTAATAGCCTCAACAGCATCGCCAGTCTGGTGACTATCGATCCGTTTAAAGCCGAGCAGGCGGTGCTGGATTTGTCCGACTTGTTTCGCGCCAGTCTGGCCAAGCCGGGCAATCTGGTGAGCTGGAGTGACGAGCTGGAGCTGTCCAAGCGCTACCTGTCGATTGAGCAATACCGCCTCGGCGAGCGGCTACAGTTAGACTGGCAAGTGGACAGCGTGCCGGCGGATTTGCCGATCCCGCAGCTCACCCTGCAGCCGCTGCTGGAAAACGCTTTGATCTATGGCATACAGCCGCGCATCGAAGGCGGTCTGGTGAGCATTGAGGCCGAGTATCAAGATGGCCTGTTTTGGCTCTGCGTCAGCAGCCCCTATGATCCCAGCGCCGAGGCGCCCCCTTCGCGGGGTACCCAGCAGGGGCTGGCCAATATTGATGCACGCCTGGCTGCACTTTTTGGCCCAAGTGCCAGTCTTAGTGTGGAACGGCGTGACGGACGGCACTTTACTTGTCTACGCTATGCTTGTGCGAGACCCACGCAGGAAGCCCGAGCTTTATGAATGTCCTGATCGTTGATGATGAGCCCCTGGCCCGCGAGCGGTTAAGCCGCCTGGTGGCCGAATTGGATGGCTGTCGCGTGCTGCAGCCGTGCGCCAGTAATGGCCTCGAGGCCTTGGCCCTGATTGATAGCCTTAAACCCGATGTGGTGTTGCTGGATATCCGCATGCCGGGCCTCGATGGTCTGCAGGTCGCGGCCAAGCTCTGTGAGCGCGAGGCGCCGCCAGCGGTAATTTTCTGCACCGCCCACGACGAATTTGCCCTTGAGGCGTTTCAGGTCAGTGCCGTGGGGTATCTGGTTAAACCGGTGCGCCCGGAGGCCTTGAGCGAGGCGCTGAAAAAAGCCGAGCGGCCCAATCGGGTGCAGCTGGCGGCTTTGACCCGGCCGGCGCTCGATCACAGCGGCGCGCCGCGCAGCCATATCAGTGCGCGCACCCGCAAGGGCATCGAGTTGATTCCGCTGGAGCATGTGATCTTTTTCATCGCCGATCACAAGTACGTGACCCTGCGCCATGAGGGCGGCGAGGTGTTGCTGGATGAGCCTTTAAAATCCCTGGAAGACGAATTTGGCGACCGTTTCGTGCGTATCCATCGCAATGCGCTGGTCGCCCGCGAACGCATCGAACGCCTGCAACGCACACCGCTTGGGCACTTTCAGCTGTTTCTACGCGGCCTGAATGGCGACCCGCTGATCGTCAGCCGCCGGCATGTGGCGGGCGTGCGTAAGTTGATGAATCACCTCTGATCGCTTCGTGCGGTTTTTCCTGCGCCCCTAAGCAGGCTGTGTGAAAACGTAGCGAAGCGAAGTAACAGCCTTTGGCTGACCCGCAGGGCGAACGTAGTGAGTCAAAAGCGCAGTTTACGAGTTGTAAATGAGCATTTTGAGCCTGTTTTTAACGCCGCATAACCGAGCGCAGTAGTTTTCACCCAGTCGGTCGCGGTGGGTGCACCACCCGCCGGGCTGCCTTATCATGCTGGCGTTCATTCGTTTTGAGAGCCGTCATGTCCATCCGCGAAATCCGCATCGCCACCCGCAAAAGTGCCCTCGCCCTCTGGCAGGCCGAATTCGTTAAGGCCAGCCTCGAGCTGGCACACCCGGGGCTGAGCGTCAGCTTGGTGCCGATGGTCAGTCGCGGCGACAAACTGCTCGACTCGCCTTTGTCGAAAATTGGCGGCAAGGGCCTGTTCGTTAAAGAGCTGGAAACCGCCTTGCTGGAGAATGAGGCCGACATCGCCGTGCATTCGATGAAGGATGTGCCGATGGATTTCCCTGCAGGACTGGGTCTGTATTGCATCTGCGAGCGCGAAGACCCCCGCGATGCCTTCGTCTCCAATACCTTTGCCAGCCTCGATGAGTTGCCCGCAGGCGCGGTGGTCGGCACTTCCAGCTTACGGCGTCAGGCGCAGCTATTGGCGTTGCGCCCGGACCTGAAAATCCACTTCCTGCGCGGCAACGTCA
>MHZN01000035.1 GCA_001830395.1 Pseudomonadales bacterium RIFCSPLOWO2_12_59_9
GACCGCCTATGGGGTATTTGTCGGCCTGCAGGCGGCGGTTCAACATCGCTTGGGGCGCAGTGATCTGAATGGTTTGAAGGTGGCTATTCAGGGCGTCGGCCAAGTCGGTTTCGGCTTGGCGCAGCAGCTGAAAGCCGCCGGTGCGCAGCTGTGGGTCAGCGATATTTTTGCCGCCAATGAGCGCCGCGCCGTCGAGCAGTTGGGCGCCATCGCGGTCGGTCAGCACGAAATTTACGGCCTCGACGTCGACGTGTTCGCCCCCTGCGCCATGGGCGGCATTCTCAACCTGCAGACCCTCGAAGCCCTGCGCGCCCCGGTGATTGCCGGGGCGGCCAACAACCAATTGGCCGATGCGCAACTGGCCGAAGAGCTGCAGCGGCGGGGCTGTTTGTATGCGCCGGATTACGCCATCAACGCCGGCGGCATTATCGATGTCTGCTACGAACGCACCGGCGGCAGCGCCGCCCAGGTCAGGGCGCATGTTGAAAGCATTGGCGACACCTTGCGGCAGATTTTCCAGCGGGCTGAGGCCGAGGGCTATACCACCTCAGTGATCGCCGACCGCCTGGCCCAGGAGCGCCTGCACGCAGGTCGCAGATAACTGATGGCCAGTTCCGCGCGCCAGCCAAGGCTGCACGAGGCCGACCACGCATCACTCAATGCATCTTTAAATGCATCGTTCAATGCACCACTCAATCACAACAACAAGAGAGCAACTTTATGAGTGAAGACAGCATCTCCGTCGGCGCCGCGAGCGCTGCCAACTCTAGCCGTGTCGCCCGCAGCCAGTGGTCGTCGCGCTGGGTGTTCTTCCTGGCTGCCACAGGCTCGGCCGTGGGCCTGGGCAATGTCTGGAAGTTCCCCTATATCACCGGGGAGAACGGTGGCGGCGCCTTCGTGCTGGTCTACCTGGCCTGCATCTTGGCCATCGGCATTCCGCTGTTGATGGCCGAATTTATGATCGGTCGCCGTGGTCAGGCCAATCCCGAGGGCGCGGTTGCGGCCTTGGCCAGGGAGGCGCGGGCGAGTCGCCACTGGCGCAAGTTGGGCACTGTGGCGGTGCTGACTGGCCTGTTGATTCTGAGTTTCTACGTGGTGGTGGCCGGCTGGGCGCTGGCCTATGTGCCGACGGCACTGATGGGCAAGTTTAGTGGTTTGGACGGTGCGGCCAGCAGCGCCATGTTTGCGGCTTTATTGGCCGATCCCTGGAAGCTGCTGGGCTGCACCACGCTGGTACTGCTGATCACCCTGGGCACTGTCAGCTTGGGGGTCAAAGAGGGCCTGGAACGCTCGATGCGCTTTATGATGCCGGGGCTATTTATACTGCTGCTGGTGCTGGTCGGTTACGCCGCCACCACCGGCTACTTCGGTGCGGCGCTGAACTTTTTGTTCTATCCGGATTTTAGCAAAATCACCGGGCAGGGCGTATTGGTGGCCCTTGGGCATTCCTTCTTCACCCTCAGTTTGGGCTGTGGCGCCATGATGGTGTACGGCTCCTATTTGCCGCCCGGCACCTCGATTGCCAAGACCACACTGATGGTGGCGCTGACGGATACCGGCGTGGCGCTGCTGGCGGGGCTGGCGATTTTCCCGCTGATGTTTGCCAATAACCTGGAACCGAGCATGGGGCCGGGGCTGGTGTTCGTCACCTTGCCGATTGCCTTTGGCCAGATGCCCATGGGTCAACTGATCGGCGTGCTGTTTTTCATCATGCTGTTTATCGCCGCGCTGACCTCGGCAATCTCCCTGAGCGAGCCGGCCATTGCCTGGCTGACCGAGAAATTTACCGTTACCCGGCCGAAAGCGGCGCTTATCAGCGGTGCGGTGCTCTGGCTGCTGAGCATTGGTTCGGTGTTGTCGTTTAATGCCTGGAGCGAGATGACCCTGCACGGCAAGACCTTCTTCGACTGCATGGACTACCTGACCGCCAACCTGCTGATGCCGCTTGGCGGCCTGTTGACGGTGCTGTTTAGCGGCTGGGTGCTGAGCCGGGCAACCGTCCAGCAAGCCATAGGTATCGATCACCCGCAGTTGTTTCAGCTCTGGTGGTATCTGTTGCGCTGGCTGACGCCGCTGGGAATTCTGGTGGTGTTTTTGCACGCCATCGGGTTGTTCGACTGAGAGTGGCGGTCGGGGCAGGGTGCATTAGGCGCTGCCCCGATGACTTGTCCATGGCGATGTATCAGTTAGGCGCTGCGAGGGAGCCTTTCGTCAGAGTGCATTAACCTTGCTACCTGTGCTACCTGCACCGGCCAATCGCGGATAAATCCGCTCCTACACAAGCCCGGCACCTGCAACAGCTTCATCGGCTGGCCAACCCTGCAGGAGCGGCTTTTTGTAACAAAGGCCAGCGCGAAGCAAGCCTGAGCAGGCTGGCCATCCTGCAGTGTTGCAGCATCAGGGTCAGTCCCTTTATCGCAAGCTGCCTGCTTGAGGTTGAGGTGCGAGTCAGCCTAGAACCGCAATGATGACGCGTTGATAGCCAAATATGGATATTCGATTAAACGGATGCTACGAGCCTGGCGCACTTGTCATAAGCCCCTGCTGGCTTTTTTTCATGCGTAATGGCGCTTGTAGGCCTGTGGTCGCATGAGGTCTAAGGTAATTACGACGCAATTTGTATCTTTGGCTTTACTGGATATTCGAAAAATCATATATTCGAAAAATCATATCTATCCAGGGCTCAGCAATGGCCGACCATCTGACACCGACGACCGTATTCAAATGCCTGGCTGACGAAACCCGCGTGCGCATGATGCTGTTAATCGCCCGCGAGGAAGAGCTGTGCGTCTGCGAGTTGACCTGCGCACTGGATGAAAGCCAGCCCAAGGTCTCCCGCCATCTGGCGCAGCTGCGCAATTGCGGATTATTGGCCGACAGGCGGCAGGGGCAGTGGGTCTATTACCGGCTGCATCCGAACCTGCCGGACTGGGTGCACAGCATCCTGACCGTGGTGCTTGATGCCAATAAGCATTGGCTCAGCAGCAACTCAAAACGCCTCGAAACCATGGGCGATCGGCCTGAACGGCTTGCCGCCTGCTGCTGAGCCCGCAGCATCCTCTCAGAGGCCCTGTTCAATCACTTGGCGCCCGTTGGGATGAACGCTTCTAGCGCGGGTGTCGCCCTGTGGCTCAAGTGCCGCTGGTTCGATCCGCCCACGACCGCCCTCGCACAGGAATAAACCATGTACGACGACCACATGCCCAACCTCGATGCCGAGCTGGTCGAGCTACCGACCCCGGAAAAGCTCGGCATTCAACTGAAGGCCACCCACAAGCCACGCATCCTTTTGCTCTACGGCTCGACCCGCGTGCACTCATTCAGCCGCTTGTTGGTGGAAGAAGCCGCGCGGCTGTTGCAACACTTCGGCGCCGAGACGCGGGTGTTCAATCCGTCTGGCTTGCCGCTGCCGGACGATGCCCCAGACAGTCACCCCAAGGTGCAGGAGTTGCGCGAGCTGGTGCTCTGGTCGGAGGGCCAGGTGTGGTGCTCGCCAGAGCGTCACGGCTCGATGAGCGCGGTATTCAAGGCACAGATCGACTGGGTGCCACTGGCCATGGGGGCAGTGCGCCCGACCCAAGGCAAGACCCTGGCGGTGCTGCAGGTTTGCGGTGGCTCGCAGTCGTTCAACGTGGTCAACCAACTGCGTGTGCTGGGGCGCTGGATGCGCATGTTCACCATCCCCAATCAGTCGTCGGTGCCCAAGGCCTTCCTCGAGTTCGACAGCGCCGGACGGATGAAACCCTCGGCTTTTTATGACCGGCTGGTGGACGTGATGGAAGAACTGGTGAAGTTCACCCTGCTACTGCGCGAGCGCCAGGACTATCTGGTGGACCGCTATTCCGAGCGCAAGGAGTCGGCGCAAGAGCTTTCTAAACGCGTTAACCAAGCTTCCATCTGAAGGACTCCTGATCATGCAACAACACCCGTACTCCCTGCTGACTGCCGATGACGTGCAAGGCCAGCTGATCTTTACGCCGTGCCCTGGCACTAAAGACACCTCAGTCGCCGCGGCGCTGGACACCCTCAAGGCGGCCGGCGCCTCAGTGTTGCTGACCTTGATGCCGACCGAGGAGTTGCGCCAGAACGACGTCAACGACCTGCCCGAGCAGTGTCAGCAGCGCGGCATCGAATGGTTTCACCTGCCGGTTGAGGATGATCAGGCGCCTGGCGCGGCGTTCCAGTCCGCCTGGGCGTTGAGCCGTGAGCGGCTTAAGCAACTGCTCGGCGAGGGCAACAACATCGCCATCCATTGCAAAGGTGGATCGGGTCGCACCGGGCTGATCGCCGCGCAACTGCTGATCGAGTCGGGGGTGCCGCTGAGCGAGGCGATCAATCGGGTGCAGGCACTGCGGCCTCGCGCGATCCAGCATCCGGCCCATATCAACTACATCAGCCAGTTCGACCTGGCCAAGTCGTAACGTCGCAGCCAGCTAAGAGAGGCACAGTTATGAGCATCAAAATAGGCATCAACGGTTTCGGTCGCATCGGGCGTCTCGCCTTGCGCGCCTCCTGGGCTTGGCCCGAGTTCGAGTTCGTGCAGATCAACGATCCGGCAGGCGACGCGGCCACCCATGCGCACCTGATCAACTTCGACTCGGTGCATGGCCGCTGGCAGCAAGAAGCCACCAGTGACGGCGATTGTGTGGTGATCGGCGGCAAGCGCATCAAGGTGACGGCCAATAAAAGTATTGCCGAGACCGACTGGTCGGGCTGCGATCTGGTGCTCGAAGCCAGCGGCAAGATGAAGACCGTGGCGGTATTGCAGGCTTATCTGGCGCAGGGCGTAAAGCGCGTAGTGGTCTGCGCGCCAGTGAAGGAGCAAGGCGCACTGAACGTGGTGATGGGGGTTAACCAGCACCTGTTCAATCCGGCGCAGCATCGCATCGTCACCGCCGCCTCCTGCACCACCAACTGCCTGGCGCCGGTGGTCAAGGTGATCCACGAGCATCTGGGCATTCGTCACGGCTCGATCACCACCATCCACGACCTGACCAATACCCAAAGTATCCTCGATCAGCCGCACAAGGATCTGCGCCGCGCCCGCGCCTCCGGCATGAGCCTGATTCCGACCAGCACCGGTTCGGCCACGGCGATTGCGGAAATCTTCCCGGAGCTGAAAGGCCGTTTGAATGGCCACGCAGTTCGAGTGCCGCTGGCCAACGCCTCACTGACCGACTGCGTGTTCGAAGTCGAGCGGGCGACCACGGTGGAGGAGGTCAACCAGCTGTTGAAGGCGGCCGCCGAGAATGAGTTGAAAGACATCCTCGGCTACGAGGAGCGTCCGCTGGTGTCCATCGATTACCGCACCGACCCGCGCTCGTCGATCATCGATGCGCTGTCGACCATGGTCATCAATGGCACCCAGGTGAAGCTGTATGCCTGGTACGACAACGAATGGGGCTACGCCAACCGCGCGGTCGAACTGGCCAAACTGGTCGGTCAGGCCGATTAAGGAGCACTCATGAACGCGTTGTCAGCCCTTTCGCCGCAAGTGCGCCAGTACCTGCTAGTAACCGGTAATTACTGGGCCTTTACCCTCACCGATGGCGCGCTGCGCATGTTGGTGGTGTTGCACTTTCATGGGTTGGGCTACAGCCCGTTGCAGATTGCTTTTTTGTTTCTGTTCTACGAGATCTTCGGGGTCATCACCAATCTACTCGGTGGCTACCTTGGCGCACGACTGGGGCTGAACCGCACCATGAATGTTGGCTTGGGCATGCAAGTACTGGCCTTGCTGATGCTGACGGTGCCCACCGTGTGGCTGACCATCCCTTGGGTGATGGGCGCGCAGGCGCTGTCGGGGATTGCCAAAGACCTCAACAAGATGAGCGCCAAGAGTTCGATCAAGTTGTTGGTGCCAGACGGCCAGCAAGGCACGCTGTACAAGTGGGTGGCGATCCTCACCGGTTCGAAAAACGCACTCAAGGGTGTGGGCTTCTTCCTCGGTGGTGCCTTGCTGGCGCTGCTGGGCTTTACCTATGCTGTATTGGCGATGGCGGCCGTGCTGGCGCTGGTCTGGCTAAGCAGTCTGTTGCTGCTGAAAAAGGATCTGGGCAAGGCGAAAGCCAAGCCGAAATTTCGCGACATTCTGTCCAAAAGCCGGGCTATCAATATTCTCTCGGCCGCGCGGATGTTCCTCTTCGGCGCCCGTGATGTCTGGTTTGTGGTGGCCCTGCCGGTGTACTTGAGTACGGTGTTCGGCTGGGACTTTTGGCAGGTCGGCGGTTTTCTCGCCGCCTGGGTCATCGGCTACGGCATAGTCCAGTCTTTCGCGCCGGCGATCACCGGCAAACAGCGCGGGCATATACCGGACGGCCGCGCGGCGTTTGTCTGGGCGCTGCTGTTGGCGGGGCTGCCGGCCGCTATTGCGCTGGGTTTGAATGCCGGCGTGTCGGCGCATCTGGCAGTGCTGGGCGGCTTGCTGCTGTTCGGCGCGCTGTTTGCGGTGAACTCGTCCTTGCACAGTTACCTGATCGTCTCCTATGCCAAGGAAGACGGGGTGTCGCTGGATGTGGGCTTTTACTACATGTCCAACGCCATGGGCAGGCTGATCGGCACCCTGCTGTCCGGCTGGGTCTACCAGGCGTATGGCTTGCCGGCGTGCTTGTGGATTTCGACGCTCTTTATCCTGTTGGCCGCGCTGTTTTCACTGGGCTTGCCTAGGCACGCCAAGGCGCTATAAACCCGCCCGCATTCTCGCCAGGCACCTAGCACAGTAATCCCAGGCAAAGCTGCTGCGCGCGCAACAGCAGCACATAACCCAGCAGTAACAATGGCCAAGCCAGCAACGGTCCGAATAGCCAGCGCCACAGGCGTTGGTAGGGGTCGAAGCCGACGCCATGCACGAAACCGCCGGCCACCCCAAGCATTACCAGCATCAGCAGGCTATGGCTGTAGCGGCCTTGGGCATCTAGCATGGCCGCCGGGTGAATCAGCAGTAGCAAGGCCAGCGGGCTGGCCAGCAGCAGCGACAGCGCCCGAGTCCAGGGGCGCTGTAGTAGCGGGCGCGGCTCAGTCGCCACTGGCGCCGTCCTCGTCGAGGTCTTGGGTGGTTTCCAGCCACAAGGCATTGATGATGCCGAAGCTGCAAGCCAGCAGCACGCCGAGAATCCAGGTGAAATACCACATCGGTGAACTCCTTAATGACCCACGGTTTGGGTCGACTGTTCGATGCTAGAAAATGACAGTGTTCAGGGCTGTCGCCGTTCCTGCCGCCAGCGACGGATCAGCCAGAAGCAGCAGTAACCTATGCCCAACCAACCGAGCGCGGTGAGCCAGGCGGCCAGTCGTGTATCGGCCTGCAACCAGCCCCAGCGGGAGAGAATTTCCGTCCAGTCATGCTCGCCGCCACCAACCAGAGGCAAGAGCTGGACGCGCGCATCGGCCATGTAGCGGGCAATGTTGAAGCAGTTCTGCAGCCCCCAGATGACGCAGATGGCAAAAGAGGCGATAGCCCCCGTGCGGTAAAAACTGACCGCCGTTGCAACCGGAAAAATCAGCTGCGCCAGTGTGCCGCCGTAAACCATCAGCGGGGCAGAAAATAGCCCGAAGAACGGATGGCCGAACTCATGGAACAACAGGTTGGCGCCATCCAGCAGGGGGAACCAGCGCTCGCCACTGTTACCGAACCACAGCGCCGCCACGGCAAACACCAATACGCCGACCAGGGCCGCGGTGCTTAGCGGTTGCCAGCGTTCTTGCGGGTGACTGTCGGTGGCCGGGTGAGGGGCCGTTGGCCGCGCTGCTTTGCTGGGAAAATTGCCCATAAGGTGCCTGCTGGTTGCTGTCTGGGCCGCGCCGTTGCGGCGGCGCGGGGTTTGCTCTGACTCAATACAGCCCGTGGTTGTTGCTTTCGATGTGCGCGGTGGTGACCTTGCCCCACATCTTCACGTAGCCCCACAGGGTGTAGCAGAGGATCAGTGGGATAAAGATGCCGGCCACGATCAGCATGATGCCCAGGGTCTTCTGGCTGGAGACGGCGTCCCAAATGGTCAGGCTCGACGCCGCGTCGATGCTGGACGGCATGATGAACGGGAACAGGGCAAAACCTGCGGTGCACAGAGTACCGATAATCGCCAGGCTGGAGCCGAGAAAGGCCAACCCGGCACGTTTACCCGAGGCGGCGGCCAGCGCCAGCAGGGCACCGAGGATGCCGCCCAGCGGCGCCAGTTGGGTCAGTGGGTAGCGGGCGTAGTTGGCCAGCCAACCGGGGTTGCTCTGGGTAACAGTCTTGGCCAGCGGGTTGAGGGCAGCACTGGCCTCGAAGCTGGAGCTGATCACCCAGCCCTGGATATTCCCCAGCCACAGCCAGACACCGGCGCCGCTAAAGCAAACCAGAAAAACCAAAGCAAACAGCTGTGCGGCGCGGCGGCTGCGGCGCGCCACGTCGCCATCGGTGCGCATCATCAGCCAGGTGCCGCCGTGCAGCAGCAACATGCTCAGGCTGACCAGCCCGGCCAGCAAGCCGAAGGGGCTGAGCAGTTGCCAGAAGTTGCCTTGGTAGCTGCTGCGCAAAGTGTTATCCAACTCAAACGGTACGCCCAGCAACAGGTTGCCGAAGGCCACGCCGAACACCAGGGCCGGCACAAAGCCACCGACAAACAGCGCCCAGTCCCAGGCCTGTCGCCAGCGCGGGTCGGCCACCTTGCTGCGGTAGTCAAAACCCACCGGGCGGGTGAACAGGGCAAACAGCACCAGTAGCATGGCCCAGTAAAAACCCGAGAAGGCCGTGGCATACACCAGCGGCCAGGCGGCGAACAGCCCGGCGCCGGCGGTCACCAGCCAGACCTGATTACCCTCCCAGTGCGGCGCTATGGTGTTGATCCCCACCCGCCGTTCGCTGTCGGTTTTGCCGACAAAGGGCATCAGCGCGGCGGCACCCAGATCAAAACCATCGGTCAGGGTGAAACCAATTAGCAAGACGCCGACCAGTACCCACCAGATCAGCTTGAGGCTTTCGTAATCCAACATGCTCATCTCCTCAGGCGGTGATTTTTTCGAAGTGATAACGACCGGTGTGCAAGCTGCTTGGGCCGAGGCGGGTGAACTTGATCATCAGGTACATTTCGATCACCAGCAGCACGCTGTAAAAGGCCAGCAAGGCCAACAGCGAACCCCAGACGTCGCCGGCGCTGATGCTGGAGGCGGACAGATGGACCGGCAGCACCTCGGCAATCGACCAGGGCTGGCGACCATGCTCGGCAACTATCCAGCCGGCTTGCCCGGCGATCCAGGGCAGCGGCAGGCTGAGCAGGGCCCACTTGAGCAGCCAGCGTTTTTGCTCCTCATTTTTGCGCGCCGAGGCCCAGAAGGCGCAGATAAACAAGCCGAGCATTAAGAAGCCCGAGGCCACCATCAGGCGGAAACTCCAGAACACCGTGGCGACATTGGGGATGGTGTCTAACGCGGCCTGCTGGATGTGCGCTTCAGTGGAGTCGACCACTGCGGGGTTGTATTTTTTCAGCAGCAGGCCGTAGCCGAGGTCTTGCTTGTGCTGGTTGAAGGCGGCGATGTTTTCGGCGGTTTTCTCGCCGTTACGCAGTTTTTCCAGCAGGGCGTAAGCCACTATGCCGTTGCGGATGCGCACTTCGTGCTGCTTGATCAGCTCCTTGATGCCGGTGACCTGGGTGTCCAGGGAGCGGGTGGCGATGATGCCCATCACATAGGGGATTTTCACCGCGTAATCGGTGCGTTGCTCGGCCTGGTTGGGCAGGCCGAACAGGGTGAAGGCGGCCGGGGCCGGTTCGGTTTCCCATTCGGCTTCGATGGCGGCCAGTTTGGTCTTTTGCACGTCACCTATTTCATAGCCGGATTCGTCGCCGAGGATGATTACCGAGCAGATAGAGGCCATGCCAAAGGCCGAGGCGATG
>MHZN01000036.1:0-7447 GCA_001830395.1 Pseudomonadales bacterium RIFCSPLOWO2_12_59_9
AACAACACCAGCAACATGCCGCTGATCAGCACCGGATACCAACGCAGCAGTGCCGGCTCGCCGGCCACACCGAGCAACAGGCAAAAACCCAGGGCGCAGACAGCCATCCAGCGATTGCCAGGCTTGCCGCTATTGCTCAGCACCCGGGCCAGCCATAAGCCGCCGAGCACCGCGGCAAACAACCGGGGCGACAGGTGCTGCATGCCGTAATACACGGCGAACGGATAGAGCAACCCGACCAGCACCAGCAGCAGGCTAAATAAACGGCTCATGGGTTTAGTTGGCGGGTGACTGTCGCGTTGACGACCCGCAGCAAGGCTTCGATCACAGATAAACGACTCATGGACCTAGTTGGCAGCCGGCGCGTTAACGACTCGCAGCACCGCTTCGACCACGTCACCGACGGTGCGCACGGCCTTGAACTCTTCGGCGGCGATTTTCTTGCCGGTCTGGCGCTTGATATGGTCGATCAGGTCAACGGCATCGATGCTGTCGATTTCCAGGTCGTCATACAGGTTGGCTTCCAGGCTAATTTGCTCAGGCGCCAGCTCAAACAGCTCGATCAGCGCGGCGCGCAGGATGGCGAACACTTCATCATGGGTTTGCATCTAGGGCTCCTCAGGCGCGCTGTTGCGCGGTAACGAAAGCCGCCAGACTGGCCACATTGGCGAAGTGACTGCGGGTGTCCTTGGCCTCGGCGTCGATCTTGATGCCGAAGCGTTTTTGCAGCGCCAGCCCCAGCTCCAAGGCGTCGACCGAATCCAGCCCCAGGCCTTCACCAAATAGCGTCAGGTCTGCGCCTATATCTTCTGCGGCAATGTCTTCGAGGCCCAGGGCTTCGATGATCAGGTGTTTAATTTCCAGCTGTAAATCGCTCATCTTTAGCGAGCTCCTTAATAAAGTGCTGATGCAAATGCTCATTGAGTTTGCGCGAGGCCAAAGGCGCCGGGCCCAACGCGCTGAATTGCTGCGGGTCGATATCTTCGCCGACCCGCAGACGAAAGTGGAAGCGGCGCGACGGGATGCTGTACCAGGGCTCGGCCTTGGTCAGGGTGGTCGGCGTCACGCTGATCACCACCGGGGTAACCACTCGCGCACCGCGCAGGGCGATGGCCGCCGCGCCGCGATGAAATTCAGGGTGTTGGCCGGGCGTGGTGCGGGTGCCTTCGGGAAACACAATCAGGGTCTGACCGCTCTGCAACGCCGCCGCCGCCTCATCGAGCATGTCCAGACTGCCGCTGTTGCTGATGTACTGAGCGGCGCGGATCGGCCCGCGCATGCTGGGATTGTCCCACAGGCTCTGTTTGACCACGCAATTGGCGTCGCGAATAAAGGCGATCAACACCACCACATCGATCAAGGAGGGGTGATTGGCAATCACCATCTGCCCCGGCCGGCCGAGACGCTCGGCGCCCTCCACTTCATAGGTCAGCACGCCCGTGCGAAACATAAACTCGACGAACCAGCGAAAACTCCAGCTCACCGTGGCCCGCGCGCGGGTACGCCGCGCCAGGGCATCGCCGGGCAGCAGCGCCAACAGCGGAAACACCAGCAGCCGCAGCAGCACGCCGCCGCTGCCGAACAGGCTGAAACTCAGCGCGGTGGCCAGCAGTCGCCAGGCGTAAGGCGCGCTGCGGCGACTCAGCCCTTGTTGCGTGACCATGTCCATTGCCGGCTATTCCAATAATGAGTAAAGCCGCCTGAGGCCGCGCTTGAAGAGTTGTCGGTTAAGGCCTGCAGCAAGGAAAATCCGTGGGGCCAGGGCGCTCTCGGCCCACTGCCACTGCCCAGTTGCAGTTGCCAATCCCGGCCGGGCACCAGCCGCAGGGCCAACGCGTAGGCGCAGGGCACGTCATCGATAAAGGGGGCATAGAGTTCCGGCTGGGCTTCCTCGGCGACCACCAGCAACACCGAGGGAGCGCCCTCCTCCAGCAAACTCAGCGCCTCCAGCAGACCGTGCTCGAGACCATCGCCCTCGCCGGCCAGGGCCGTCATCTCACTGTTATCGCCGCGCAGAATCGACCACTGGCCAATGATGGCGTTGTGCACCGACAAGCTGAATTGAGTCGGCGACAGCGGCTCATCCGTTGCGAGCGCCTGCAGCACTGCCAAGGTGCGCGGGGTTTCGCCATGCCGGGAAACAAACACCAGCGGCATGGGCGGCTGGTCCTCGGCCAGTGGCCAGGCGACATGGAACAACATCCGCCCCAAGGCACCCAGGCGCCGCCGCTGCAGGGCCGGAAGAAAGCTCACCGAGGGCAGCTCGCCACCCGGCGCCGCGGCTGGCTGCGCCAGCAACCAGGCATTCCAGTCGGCCGCACTCTCGAGCCCCGGAGCCCAGGCACGCCATTGATCAATACTGAAATGCATAGGTGGATAACTCGGTTGCAGCCCTGCTGGACCTCTGTCGATACGACTAAGCCGCTACGACAAACCCAGTTGTCGCTGCCATCATGGCAAAGCGCCGGCATTATCCATGCGCACGACAGCCCAGGCAAACTTTCGATAGCGAATGCCAGACAACAAAAAACCGGTCATTTGACCGGCTTTTGTCAGGCGTTGTTAAGACTTAGTTGTGCTGATAACCGCTGGTATCGCAACCCAGGCAACGCACGAAAGCTTCACGGCCCGGCTCAACCACCAAGGCAGTACCCGCATCTTTTACGCCGCCACTGGCGAGGGTAAAGGGCAGGCTGATCACGAAGGCAACCGCACCAATAGCCGTGGCGCCTATCAGCAGCGGTCGGGCAATAAACAAGTCGCCAATCATGGCATAGCCTTTAGGGGCCTGGACTGCGTACTGGGGATCGCCGCTGACATTGTTGATTGTCGCCTGCTGAACCTCTTCCGCCTGCGCCGGCAGGGCCAGCAAGCCAGTGGTCAGCGCCAGTGCTACAGTGATCGTGCGGAACAGATTCATGGTGCGATCCTTCAGCTATTCGTGTTGGTAAGGCTAACTATAACAGCGCGTTGCTAATTGTCAGCGTGAACGCCGTCAATCAGCAGAAAAATTTCGAACGGCTTTTTCCAGCCTAAAAACCCAAATCAAAGCTGCTTTGCCGCCCGCACTCCGGGCGCAGAGATGCGCTGCCAGCACAGGCTCGCAGCTTAACGCTGGCACTTGGGGCAATAGACGCTGGCGCGCTGGCCCAGTCGCACGTCGCGCAGGGTGCTGCCGCAGCATTTGCAAAACTCACCGGCGCGGCCGTAGACAAACAACTCCTGCTGAAAATATCCGGGCTGGCCGTCGCCACCGACAAAGTCGCGCAAGGTGGTGCCGCCACATTCGATGGCGGCGGCGAGAATGCGTTTAATCGCCGTCGCCAGCTTCAGGTAGCGCGCCCGCGAGACCGTGCCAGCGGCGCGACGCGGGTCGATACCGGCGGCAAACAAGGCCTCAGACGCATAGATATTGCCCACCCCCACCACCACCGCGTTATCCATGATAAAGGGCTTGATGGCGATGCTTTTGCCCCGCGATTGCTGATACAGCCGCTCGCCATCAAAGGCCTCGCTCAGTGGCTCCGGTCCGAGCTTTTGCAGCAGCTGGTGCTGGAGCGGGTCGGCGCTCCAGAGCATGGCGCCAAAGCGTCGCGGGTCGTGATAACGCAGCGCCAAGCCGGATTCCATGACGATATCCACATGCTCATGCTTGGCCACCGGGGTGTCGGCCGACACCAGTCGCAGGCTGCCCGACATGCCCAGGTGGCTGATCAGGCAGCCGGATTCGGCATACAGCAACAGGTACTTGGCGCGCCGCTCGACGCGCTCAATCAACTGTCCCGACAAGCGCACGTCCAGGTCTTCCGGGATAGGCCAGCGCAAACGCCGCTCACGGACTATCACCTGAGTGACACGCAGGCCCTCGACATAGGGCGCAATGCCACGGCGGGTGGTTTCAACTTCGGGGAGTTCAGGCATACAGCGAAAAGCCTCAGACTGCAGGGTGATGGGTAGCGCGGCGCTCAACCCATCCTCCGAGCTAACTACGAGCAGCAGCGCGCTACGACCTGACTGCGAACGGCAACAGCCGTGAGTCAGCGAATATCGAGGTCGCGGATGGTCTCTTTGAGAATATCGAAGTCGTACTCGCTAAAGCCGACATATTCCAGAATGGTGGTCTGAATGCCGCTCCACTCATGGTCTTCCGCTTGCTGGCCGAGGGTGCGATAACACCCGCAAATATGTTCGGCCATCTTCAATATCGCCAACAGAGTTTTCAGCTTGCTGTCGCGACTGCTGTCCTCACTGAACACGCCCTGCACATTATGATGCTGGGCTATCGCATCACAGATATGCCGCGGCAGGTTCCAGGATTTGGCGACGTAATAGCCAACCACCGCATGATTGGTATCGAGCCGATCATTTTCGCTATCAACCACCCGCACCTGCGCCGAAGCATTGCCGTAGGCCTGTTCCAACACGCCCATATAGTCGGGGAAGCGCTTGAGCATCAGCGGAATCCCGCAGTTATGAAACAGCCCCAGCGCATAGGCCTCATCCGACGGCTGGTAGCCAATCCGCTTGGCCAGCGTCAGGCAGGTCATGGCCACGTCCTGGGCACTGTCCCAGAAGCGGTTGAGGGTGACTATGGTCTCATCGCTCATCTCACCCTTGATCGACTGGGCATTGATCAGGTTGATGACGGTATTGCAGCCAAGCAAATTGACCGCCTGACGGATCGAAACAATTCGGTTGGTCAGGCCAAAATACGGCGAGTTGACGATTTTCAGCAATGCCCCCGACAACCCAGGATCCTGGCTGATCAGCTTGGCGATAGCCGCCAGATCAGGCTCCGGCATGTACTGCTCCATCTGCAGGTCAACCATGATCTGCGGTTGCGGCGGCACGCTAATGCCCAGCAAAGCCTGTTGAATCTGTTCGGTACTGAGTTCGACGGCCATGGGCTAGATCTTTATCGAGTGATGGCTAAGTGTAGCCATAGTTGACCCTCTTTGGCTCGCGCAACTGTGCGCCACAGCAAGACTGACCCTGCGCTATAATCGCGCTTTTTACCCCCCGAGAAACCCAGCCCATGTCCCTGCCTAGCCTGCGCCTCAAAGCCAATGCCGATCGCCGCCTGCGCGCCGGCCACCTGTGGGTGTTCAGCAACGAGGTGGATGTCGCCGCCACGCCCCTGAATACCTTTGCCAGCGGCGATCAGGCGATTCTCGAAGCCTCCAGCGGCAAGCCCCTAGGCATAGTTGCCGTTAGTCCGAATAACCTGATCTGCGCCCGCCTGCTGTCGCGTGACGCGGCCCATGTGCTGGACAAATCCCTGCTGGTGCACCGCATCAATGTGGCCCTGTCCCTGCGCGAGCGGCTGTTCGACAAGCCTTATTACCGCCTGGTGTTTGGCGATTCCGACTTGTTGCCGGGCTTGGTGGTCGACCGCTTCGGCGACATCCTGGTGGTGCAACTGGCTTCGGCGACCATGGAGAAGCACAAGGACGACGTAGTCGCCGCACTGGTGCAGGTCTGCAAGCCGAGCGGCATTCTGTTCAAGAACGACTCCGCCGCCCGCGACGCCGAAGGCCTGACCAGCTACGTGGAAACCGCCTTTGGGCTGGTGCCTGAGTGGGTGGCACTGGAAGAAAACGGCGTCAAGTTCGAGGCGCCGGTAATTGCCGGGCAAAAAACCGGCTGGTTCTACGACCACCGGATGAACCGCGCACGCATCGCCCCTTACGTTAAAGGCAAGCGGGTGCTCGACCTGTTCAGCTACATCGGCGGCTGGGGCGTACAAGCCGCGGCCTTCGGCGCCAGCGACGTGATGTGCGTGGACGCCTCGGCCTTCGCCCTCGACGGTGTCGAGCGCAACGCCGGCCTGAATGGCCTGAACGACAAGGTCGCCTGCCTGGAAGGCGACGTATTCGAAGCCCTCAAGCAGCTAAAAGCCGCCGAAGAGCGCTTCGACGTGGTGATCGTCGATCCGCCGGCCTTTATCAAGCGTAAAAAAGACCTGAAAAACGGCGAAGCCGCCTATCGCCGCCTGAATGAACAAGCCATGCGCCTGCTCAACAAGGACGGCATCCTGGTCAGCGCCAGCTGCTCCATGCACCTGCCTGAAGACGACCTGCAGAACATCCTGCTGACCAGCGCCCGCCATCTGGATCGCAACATGCAACTGCTTGAGCGCGGCAGCCAGGGCCCGGACCATCCGGTGCACCCGGCCATCCCCGAGACTCGCTATATCAAGAGCCTGACCTGCCGTTTGCTGCCGAATAATTGATGGCTCTGTGGTGGGAAAGGCTGCGCCGTTTCCCACCCTACGCCCCTGGATAACCGTGGTGGACAACGTTTCGCGGTTGCCCACCCAACCATCACCGATCTGCCGCCCCACGCGACAGATCGGGTATTCTGCAATTTTCCGTGACCGCCTGATCCCCCGAGAACGCCGCCATGCCTGACTATCGCTCGAAAACCTCCACCCACGGCCGCAACATGGCCGGTGCCCGTGCGCTGTGGCGCGCCACCGGGATGAAGGACGAGGACTTCAAGAAACCCATCATCGCCATCGCCAACTCCTTCACCCAGTTCGTGCCCGGCCACGTGCATTTGAAGGACATGGGCCAGCTGGTCGCCCGCGAGATCGAGCGCGCCGGCGGCGTGGCCAAGGAATTCAACACCATAGCCGTGGATGACGGCATCGCCATGGGCCACGACGGCATGCTCTATTCGCTGCCATCGCGCGAGATCATCGCCGATTCGGTGGAGTACATGGTCAACGCCCACTGCGCCGACGCCATCGTCTGCATCAGCAACTGCGACAAGATCACCCCCGGCATGTTGATGGCCGCCTTGCGCCTGAACATCCCGGTGGTGTTCGTCTCCGGCGGACCGATGGAAGCCGGTAAAACCAAGCTGGCCAGCCACGGTCTGGACCTGGTGGACGCCATGGTGATCGCCGCCGACAGCGATGCCAGCGATGAAAAAGTCGCCGAGTACGAACGCAGCGCCTGCCCGACCTGCGGTTCGTGTTCTGGGATGTTCACCGCCAACTCGATGAACTGCCTGATGGAAGCCTTAGGTTTAGCGCTGCCCGGCAACGGCTCGACCCTGGCCACCCACAGCGATCGCGAGCAGTTGTTCCTGCAAGCCGGCCGTACCGCAGTGGAGCTGTGCAAACGCTACTACCAGGACAACGACGAGTCGGCCCTGCCGCGCAACATCGCCAACTTCAAGGCCTTTGAAAACGCCATGAGTCTGGACATTGCCATGGGCGGCTCGACCAACACCATCCTGCACTTGCTGGCCGCCGCGCAAGAAGCCGAGATCGACTTCGACCTGAAAGACATCGACCGCCTGTCACGCCACGTGCCGCAACTGTGCAAAGTCGCGCCGAACATCCAGAAGTACCACATGGAAGACGTGCATCGCGCCGGCGGCATCTTCAGCATCCTCGGCTCCCTGGCCCGTGGCGGCCTGCTGCACACTGACCTGCCGA
>MHZN01000036.1:7560-7702 GCA_001830395.1 Pseudomonadales bacterium RIFCSPLOWO2_12_59_9
ACCGCGTTCAGCCAGTCGACCCGCTGGGACACAGTTGATGACGACCGCGAGAACGGCTGCATCCGCAGCGTCGAGCACGCCTATTCGCAAGAAGGCGGGCTGGCCGTTCTGTACGGCAATATCGCAGTCGATGGCTGCGTGG
>MHZN01000037.1 GCA_001830395.1 Pseudomonadales bacterium RIFCSPLOWO2_12_59_9
GCCAATTGCCGGTCACGGCCGGCGGTTACGAGCAGTTGCTCAGCCACTTGGCCGATGGCCTCAGCAATTGCCTGCAAGCGTTGTAAGGGGAGATCGCCATGGCTCGCCAGACTTGGCTGAAAGGCTTGGTTCTAGTGCTGTTGCTGAGTCTTTTCAGCCTCGGTGGTTATGCGCTCGGGCGCTGGCACTCCGGTGATTTTGACCTGCTCTGCGGCAGCGATTTTCACGACTACCGCAGCCGCATCGTCTTGCACGATGCAAGTGGCATCCAGCTGCCCGCCGGCACCCGGTTCCAGCTGCGCTTTTGCGAGTACAACGCCCAGGCGCGGCTGGAAGTGCTGATCGACAAGAGCGAATTCAGCCAGCTGGAGCCTGTGGCTAACCCCGCCGGAGAGCGTTGGTTGTATAACCTACAACCTAAGTAGGTGCGCCCGCGGCAAGCTACAAGGCAAACGGCAGCTGCACATTGACCTGCTGGCGTTGCTGCAAGCGGCGCTGGAACTCGGTGGGGTCTTTGATATGCACGCAGGTGCCGGCGGGTTGGTGGATGGCGATCAGTCGCGACAGCCAAAAACGCAGGCAGGCGATGCGTAGCAGGGTTGGCCACAGGTGCGCCTCGGCGGCGCTGAAGGGCCGCAGGCCGGCGTAGGCACCGAGCAAGGCGCGGGCGCGGCCCGCATCCAGGCGGCCGCTGGCGGTCGAGCACCAGTCATTCACGCTGATTGCCACGTCATACAGCATCGGGCCGGCGCAGGCGTTGTAGAAGTCGATCACGCCGCTCAGGTGCGGGCCGTCGAACAGCAGGTTGTCGCGAAACAAATCGGCATGCAGGTTGGCGCGCGGCAGGCTGAGGATGTGGGTGTGCTGCTCGGCCAGTTCGGCCAGGCTGTCGCGCAGCAGCGGTAGCTGCTCATCGTGCAGTTGCAGCGCCTGCAGTGGCCCTTCGCTGAGCATCCAGTCGAGGCCGCGATCGCTCTGGTGCTCGAGTATCTGCGCGCGGGTGCTCAGGTGCAGACGCGCCAGCAACTGGCCCACTTCGCGGCAATGCTGGGCGTTCGGCCGACTGATGTGTTTGCCCGGCAGCCGCGGTTGCAGCAGCGCCGGTTTTTCGGCCAATTCACGCAGGGTTTCGCCGCTTTGCGTGGCAATCGCGTAGGGCACCGGCAGGCCGGCGCTGTGCAGGCGTTGCAGCAACTCGACGACAAAAGGCAGATCGCTGCGCCGGCCCCGCTCCACCAGGGTCAGCACATACTCGCCGGCCTCCAGGCTGACGAAGAAATTGCTGTTCTCGGAACCTTCGGCAATGCCGTTATATTCCAGCAGCCGGCCCAGCCCGTAGGGAGCCAGGAAGGCTTCTAGTTCGGCGCGGTCAACCAGGGTGAACACCGACATGGCTGCGACTCCTTAGCGCTTGAGATGGGCGCTTACCAGCTGAAAATTTCCCAGGATGGAATCAACATATCGGGCTGGTCGGAGCGGATAAAGTTGCCCTGGCTGCCATCGGCGCGCACCAGAAAGTACGGCGGCATGCCCTTAGGGGTGATCTTGATGGCGTACAGGAAGCCATTCAGGCGGTATTCCTGGATGGTCTTGTCGCCGTCCTGGCGGATGGTCACATCCGGCTCGGCGGTCGGTGCGTCCTCGGCCATCACGGCAAGCGGGCTAAGTGCCAACAAGCTGGCCAGCAACAGGCGGTGAAGTGTGCGCATGGTAACCTTGCCTCTTTTTTACTCGTCATTGGTTCGGACATTGTAGCTCCGGGCCGCAGAAGAAGGTTGATCCTGCTCATGAGCCAAGCGCCTTTAGTCCTGGTGGACGGTTCTTCGTATCTGTATCGGGCGTTTCACGCCCTGCCGCCGCTGACCACCTCCAAGGGTTTACCCACTGGCGCGGTAAAGGGCGTGCTGAACATGCTCAAAAGCCTGCGCAAGCAGTACCCGGTGAGCCCCTTCGCCGTGGTGTTCGACGCCAAGGGCCCGACCTTTCGCGATGTGCTGTTTGAACACTACAAATCCCACCGCCCGCCCATGCCGGATGAGTTGCGGGTGCAGATCGAGCCGCTGCACACCTGCGTGCGTGGCCTGGGGTATCCGCTGCTGTGTATCGAAGGGGTCGAGGCCGATGACGTGATCGGCACCCTGGCCAGGCAAAGCGCGGCCCTGGGCCGCGACGTGGTGATTTCCACCGGCGATAAGGACATGGCCCAGCTGGTCTGCCCGCATGTAACCCTGGTCAATACCATGACCGGCAGCGTGTATGACGTGGAGGGCGTACGCGGCAAATTTGGCGTCGGTCCCGAGCTGATCATCGATTACCTGGCGCTGATGGGCGACAAGGCCGACAACATCCCAGGCGTCGCCGGGGTTGGCGAGAAAACCGCCCTGGGCTTGCTGGTCGGCGTCGGCGGCGGGCTGGATGTGCTCTATGCCAACCTTGATAAGGTCGCCGAACTGCCGATCCGTGGTGCCAAGACCCTGGCCGCCAAGCTGATCGAGCACCGCGAGATGGCCTATCTGTCTTATGAGCTGGCGACCATCAAGCTGGACGTGCCGCTGGATGTGCAGATCGACGATTTGCACATGCGACCGATTGATCCGCTGCTGCTGGCGCCGGTGTACCGCGAGCTGGAGTTCAAGAGCTGGCTGGCGCAACTGCCCAGCCCGCCGTCCGTGCCGACCACGCCGGTCAGTGAGGGCTTGTTTGATTTGCGCGCCTCGGCCAGCGCGCCAGTTGCTGAGGTTGCTCCGCTGGCGGACAGCACCGCAGTTGAGGTCGCGCCGCTGGCCAAGGCCGGGGCAGTTGAAGCCGTTGCGGGCTTGTCCGGCGAGTACGAAACCATTCTGGATGCCGCCCGCTTTGCCGTCTGGCTGGAGAAATTGCAGCACGCCGAGCTGATTGCCTTCGACACCGAAACCACCAGCATCGATGCGCAGCAAGCCCGGTTGGTAGGCATCTCCTTCGCGGTCAGCGCCCATCAGGCGGCCTATGTGCCGCTCACCCACTCCTACATGGGTGTACCGGCGCAGCTGGACCGGGAGATGGTGCTCAAAGCCCTCAAGCCGCTGCTGGAAGATCCGCACAAGGCCAAGGTCGGCCAGAACGCCAAGTACGACATCAATATCCTGGCCAACTGCGCCATCGACGGTGACCCGAATCAAGGCATCCAGGTGCGCGGCGTGGCCTTCGACAGCATGCTCGAATCCTACGTGCTGGACTCCACCGCGACGCGCCACAACATGGACGCCCTGGCGCTGAAGTACCTCGAGCACAGCACCATCGCCTTTGAAGACATTGCCGGCAAGGGCGCCAAGCAGCTGACCTTCGATCAAATCTCCATCGAGCAGGCCGGTCCTTACGCCGCCGAAGATGCCGACGTGACCCTGCGTTTGCACCAGGTGCTGTGGCCGCAGCTGCAAGCCATACCGAGCCTGGCCAAGGTCTTGACCGGGATCGAAATGCCGCTGGTGCCGGTGCTGGCGCGCATCGAACGGCAGGGCGCATTGGTGGACGCCAAGTTGCTCGGCGAGCACAGCGTCGAGTTGGGCGACAAATTGGTGGAGCTGGAGCGCCAGGCTTTCGCCATCGCCGGTGAGGAGTTCAATCTCGGTTCGCCCAAGCAGCTGGGGGTGATTCTGTACGAGAAGCTCGGCCTGCCGATTCTCAGCAAGACCGCCAAGGGCCAGGCCTCGACCGCCGAAGCGGTGCTGGCCGACCTGGCCGAGCAGGACTACGAACTGCCCAAGGTGCTGATGCAGTACCGCTCCTTAAGCAAGCTGAAAAGCACCTACACCGACCGCCTGCCGGAGCAGATCAATCCGCGCACCGGGCGCATTCACACTTCCTACCACCAGGCGGTCACGGCCACCGGGCGCTTGTCATCCAGTGACCCGAACCTGCAGAACATCCCTATTCGCACGGCCGAAGGTCGGCGGATTCGCCAGGCCTTTATCGCCCCGCCCGGTTACCAACTGGTGGCGGCGGACTATTCGCAGATCGAACTGCGGATCATGGCCCACCTGGCCCAGGACGAAGGGCTGCTGTACGCCTTCCGGCATAACCTCGACGTGCACAAAGCCACCGCGGCGGAAGTGTTTGGCGTCGAACTGGCCGAAGTGACCACCGATCAACGGCGCAGCGCCAAGGCGATCAACTTCGGCCTGATCTACGGGATGAGCGCCTTTGGCTTGGCCAAGCAGATTGGCTGCGATCGCAAGCAGGCCCAGGCCTATATCGAGCGTTACTTCCATCGCTATCCGGGGGTGCTGGCCTATATGGAGCGCACCCGCGCCCAGGCCAGCGAGCAAGGCTATGTCGAGACTCTGTTTGGTCGGCGCCTGTACCTGCCGGAGATCCAGTCGAAAAACGCCGGCCTGCGCAAAGGCGCCGAACGCACGGCGATTAACGCGCCCATGCAAGGCACCGCCGCCGACATCATCAAGCGCGCCATGGTCTTGGTGGATAACTGGTTGAGCGAGTCCGGGCTCGATGCGCGGGTCATCTTGCAGGTCCATGATGAGCTGGTGCTGGAGGTGCGTAGCGAACTGGTTGCGCAGGTTGCCGCGCAACTGCAGGCGCTGATGGGCGCCGCCGCCGAGTTGGCGGTGCCGCTGCTGGTGGAAGTGGGGGTGGGCGCTAACTGGGATGAGGCGCACTGACGGGGCCCTTGGCGCAACGGGCGATCAGGCCGTTGCGCTTGCCCGCAAGGGATTGATCTGGCGCTGAACTTGTCGGCCTGTTCGGCGTCAAAATCTATGAATGGCTGGTGTGGCCATTCTGTTCCTTGTTAAGTGTGGCAGATCTCTGGCCTTGTTTTCACGGGCCAGTGTTGAGCCCCGAGCGTCTTCTCCCCTACGAAGCTCGGGGTTTTTTTTGCGCGTTTTTTGGCCTTGCTGGCGACTATTCCTCAGCCGCGTCGGCTTGTTCTTCCGCCACTTCAGCTTCGGGCTCATCCAGCAGGCCGAGCCATTGGGTCAGTACTTCATAAGCATCTTCGATGCCCATGCGCTTGGGCGCGGAGAACAGCTGGATGCTGATCGCCTCGCCCCATTTCTGACGGATTTCTTGCTGCACCTTGAGCAGGGTGTTCTTGGCGGCGCCAAAGGTCAGTTTGTCGGCCTTGGTCAGCAGAATGTGCATCGGCATCTGGCTGGCGACGGCCCAGTCGAGCATCAACTGGTCGAAATCGGTCAGGGGCTTGCGAATATCCATCATCAAAATCAGCCCGGCGAGGCTGTTGCGGCTGCCCAGATAGGCCTCCAGGTGCCGCTGCCAGTGCAGTTTGAGCGGGATGGGCACCTTGGCATAGCCGTAGCCAGGCAAGTCGACCAAGCGGTGCTGATCATCCAGGCTGAAGAAGTTGAGCAGTTGCGTGCGCCCCGGGGTTTTCGAGGTGCGGGCCAGACCGGCGTGGGTCAGGGTGTTCAGCGCGCTGGATTTGCCAGCATTGGAGCGGCCGGCAAAGGCGACTTCGCGGCCAACGTCCGGCGGGCATTGATCGACCTTGGCGGCGCTGATAAGAAAGGTGGACTGTTGGCACAGGCCGAGGATCGGGTTTTTGACTGACATTAGGGGTTCCACAGGTGCGACGCGGTGTCGCTGGGGCGGTTTCGTTTCAGTTTGCACGGCTGCAGTATATAATGCCGCATATTTAGTGTGCGCTTTGTGCTTTACCCTATGCTGCTTTTAACAATAAAAAGTCTTGGGAGCGATTCAATAGGCTGCGCGTTAGAACGCAGGACGTTCCCATCCCTGATGAGGTCGACCATGAAAAAATTACTTATCGCCGCAAGCATCGCTTTGTGCGCGTTTAGCGTGCAAGCCGCCCAAGACCCAGAAGCCGTGTTTAACCGCAGTTGCGGGGCCTGCCACAATGGCCAGTTGCCAATGGCACCGAAAAAAGGCGATGTAGCCGCTTGGACGCCGCGCCTGCAGCAGGGTATGCCGACCATGATTAAGCACGTCACCGAAGGTTTCAATGCCATGCCGCCGCGTGGCATTTGCATGGACTGCACTGCTGAAGATTACCAAGCTGTCATCGAATGGATGAGCAAGTAGTCCGACCGCCCTATCTCAACCCTTAGCCGTATTTGGATTAGTCGATGAACAAATTACTCGTGAGTCTGCTGTTGACCTTGGGCATGACCGGTATGGCGCAGGCCGCTGGCGACGCCGCAGCTGGTCAGGGCAAAGTTGCTGTGTGTGGCGCTTGCCATGGTGCAGACGGTAACAGCCTGGTGCCGACCTTCCCGAAACTCGCCGGCCAAGGTGAGCGTTACCTGCTCAAGCAATTGCACGACATCAAGTCCGGGGCGCGTGCCGTGGTGCCTATGACAGGCATGCTGAGCAGTCTGAGCGAGCAGGACTTGGCCGACATCGCGGCGTATTTTGCCAGCCAAAATATGGGTGTTGGTGCGGCCGATCCAAAACTGGTCGCCCGTGGCCAAGAGTTGTTCCGTGGCGGCAAACTTGATCAAGGCATGCCGGCTTGTACCGGCTGTCACTCTCCGACTGGTGCGGGTAACGCTGCCGCCGGCTTCCCGAAAATCGGCGGCCAGCACGCGGATTACGTCGCTCTGCAGTTGACCAGCTTCCGTGAAGGCGAGCGCGTCAACGATGGCGACACCAAGATCATGCGCTCGATTGCCGAGAAGCTGAGCAACAAAGATATCGCCGCCTTGTCGAGCTACATTCAGGGCCTGCATTGATTGCCGGTTAGCGGTTAGAAAAAAGGGTGGCCACGGCCACCCTTTTTCTTTGCCGCGCTGGCTACAATGTTGGAACCTGACAGCTTGATGATGGTCGGAAGCTGGTCTGTAAAAGTCCCCTTATTTTGCTTGGAGCTAAGTATGCGTAACCTGATGTTGTCTGCTGTATTGGCGAGTACCAGTCTGTTCGGCCTCGCGGCGCAGGCGGCGGATGCGCCCGTGCTGCTGGAGGCACCTAAGGCCGCCATGAGTTTGGAAGCCGGCAAGCAGTATTTCGAGCTGAACGCGGCAGTGCCGGTGTCCAAACCGGGCAAAATCGAGGTGGTTGAGCTGTTTTGGTACGGCTGCCCGCATTGCTTTCACTTTGAGCCGACCATCAATCCGTGGGTTGAAAAGCTCCCGGCCGATGTGAATTTCGTCCGTATTCCCGCCATGTTTGGTGGCGTGTGGGACATCCATGGCCAGGCGTTCATCACCCTCGAGACCATGCAGGTTGAGCACAAGGTGCATAACGCGGTGTTCGAGGCGATCCAAAAAGACGGTAAAAAGCTCGCCACTCCGGAAGAGTTCGCGGACTTTCTTGCCACCCAGGGCATCGATAAAGACGCCTTCCTGAATACCTACAACTCTTTCGGGGTCAAAGGTCAGGTGGCGAATGCCAAACGTCTGGCGATGGCCTATCAGATCAGCGGCGTGCCAAGCATGATTGTTAACGGCAAGTACCGTTTCGACCTCGGTTCGTCCGGTGGCCCAGAGCAAACCCTGCAAGTGGCCGACCAGCTGATTGCCAAGGAGCGCGCCGCTAAATAAGCGGGCGACTAACTGACAATGCTGCGACGCTTGGGTGTTCAGCGAACGGTTGGCCTGTGTAATCCACGGGTCAACGGGCTGTGCCAAGGCGACAGTGG
>MHZN01000038.1 GCA_001830395.1 Pseudomonadales bacterium RIFCSPLOWO2_12_59_9
CAGCCGGACCAGCCGATGTCGTGCAGACGCTTGACGCCAATCTGGATGCTGACCACGGCCATGGCGATGACTGCCAAGGTGCCCAGTAAGCCGCCAATAATGGTCAGCAGCGAGGTGTCACTGCCCAGTGCGAAGATCACCGACGCGCCGATACCGAGAATCACTAAGGCGGCAGCCATCATCACCAGTGACCAGGCCAGATAGCGCAGGCGACCTATGCGCCCTTCAATACCGAAAGGTTTTAGTTCGGCAAACTCTGGCAGCGCCTCGGCGACATTGGCGGTCGGCGGTGCATAAGGGGTTGCGCTTATTGGTGCGCTAGTTGGGGCAACGGCTGCTGCTTGGCTGGCGGTTGGTGCCGGCGCACTGTCGCCGAGTTCGGCCTGGCGGGCGAGAAACTTGTCGATGATGATGCCGCAGGCTTCGCACTCCACGGCCTTGGCTTGCTCATGGCCGCACTTGGGGCAGTTCATGCGCAGGTCGTTGCTGGCGGTTGTGGTTGCGCTAAGCGTACTTGGGGTGACGTGATCGTCGGTCTCGACCAGGCTCAGGCTCGCGGCCAGATCGGCCTCTTTGCGCACCTTGGCACCGGTGCGCTGCAGCGCGGCCAAGTATTTGTCGGCTTCCTCTTCCGAGAGGTCGCGCTTCAGGGCGATGGGGCCGCCGTCGAACAGACCGTTAATCTTGCTGCGATCGCTTTTGAACAGTTGCGCGAGTTTGTCTTTGACCTCGTCCAGCAGGGCATCGGGCATTAGCTCGCCATTGAAGACGATTTTGAATTTGGCTGGTGGCATGCGGGCGTCCCTGTCAGCAGTAAGGGTGGGGGTGCGCACAGCCTAATAGCCGCGCGGCCTTGGATACAAGGGCGGGCGGCAATAAAGGCGGCGCAGTTCAGCTCTTGGCCGTGGATTATTTAACCCAGTGCTGCGCCAGTTGCGCGCTGCGTTGGTTGGCTGCGCGGTATTCGGCGTCCAGGCGGGCGATCAGCTCGGCAACCGTTGGCAGGTCGGTGATGCTGCCAGCCCCCTGGCCGGCCGACCAGACGGTTTTCCAGGCTTTGGCTTCTTCGTTCATTGGCTTGAGCTTTTCGCCATAATTAACGTCGCCCTTGTTTTGCAGGGCTTGCAGGTCGTAACCGGCGGCTTGCAGGCTCTGGCGCATAAAGCTGGCCGGGATGCCGGACACCGCCGGGGTGTGAATAATGTCGGCGGCTTGGGCGTCCAGCAGCATTTGTTTGTAGGCATCGCCAGCATGGCTCTCTTGGGTGGCGATAAAGCGGGTGCCGAAGTAAGCCAGGTCCGCCCCGAGTAATTGCGCGGCAAGAATCTCGTGACCCTGATTGAGGCAGCCGGCCAGCAGCAGGGTCTTGTCGAAGAACTGGCGAATCTCGGCAATCAGCGCAAAGGGACTCCAGGTGCCGGCATGACCACCGGCGCCGGCGGCCACGGCGATCAGTCCATCAACCCCGGCTTGTGCGGCTTTTTCGGCATGCCGGCGGGTGGTCACGTCGTGAAACACCAGGCCGCCATAGCTGTGCACCGCATCAACCACTTCCTTCACCGCGCCCAGGCTGGTGATGACTATGGGCACGCGTTTCTCCACGCAAATGGCCAGGTCCGCCTGTAACCGGGGATTGGTCTGGTGAACGATCAGGTTGACCGCATAGGGCGCGGCTTCGGCCGTCAGCCCGGCTTCGATTTCGTCCAGCCAGGCGCGAAACTCGCTGCTTTCGCGCAAATTCAGCGCCGGGAAGCTGCCGACTACGCCACTGTTGCAGCAGGCCAATACCAGTTGCGGGTTGGAGACCAGAAACATCGGCGCGGCCACCAGGGGCAGGCGCAAGCGTTGGGCGAGCAGGTCAGGCAGGGACATGGCATTTCCTCTTGTTAGTTGGGCGCGGATCAGAAGGGTTTGATCACCACCAGCAGCACTATCGCCAGCAAAAACAGCACCGGCACTTCATTGAACCAGCGATAGAACACATGGCCGCGAGCGTTTTCACCGCGGGCAAAGGCTTTCAGTTGCGCGCCGCACAGGTGGTGGTAGCCGAGCAGCAGCAACACTAGGCCCAGCTTGACGTGCAGCCAGCCCATACTCAGCCAACCCGGGTTGAGGTGCAGCAGCCAGCCGCCGAGCAGCAGGGTGGCGACCATCGAGGGCTGCATGATGCCGCGATAGAGCTTGCGCTCCATGATGCAGAAACGCTCATGGCTGACGGTATCGCTGCTCATGGCGTGGTAAACGAATAAACGCGGCAGATAGAACAGCCCGGCGAACCAGGTCACCACGGCGATGATGTGAAAGGCTTTCACCCAGAGATACAGCATGCGGTCTTTCCCGTAATCAAAGTGCACGAATAGTAGTGGCTGGTGGGCCCGTGCGTCACCCTAACAGTTGGCTGGCAGGGCGCGCGGCCTTATCATCGGTGCCTTTCTAGTGGGTTTGTTTGAGGGGCGGGTCATGGTCATGGTCAAGGTTGGTATCGTCGGCGGCACGGGCTACACCGGGGTTGAATTACTGCGCTTGCTGGCGCAGCACCCGGAGGCAGAAGTAGCAGTGATTACCTCGCGCTCGGAAGCGGGCGTGAAGGTCGCGGACATGTACCCAAACCTGCGCGGCCACTACGATGCGCTGGCCTTTAGCGTGCCCGATAGCGCGGCGCTGGGCGCCTGTGATGTGGTGTTCTTTGCCACCCCGCATGGGGTCGCCCATGCGTTGGCCGGTGAATTGTTGGCGGCGGGCACCAAAGTGATCGACCTGTCGGCAGATTTTCGCCTGCAAGACGCGGACGAGTGGGCGCAGTGGTACGGTCAGCCCCATGGCGCGCCAGAGTTACTGGCTGAGGCGGTCTACGGTCTGCCGGAAGTTAACCGGGCCAAGATTCAGCAGGCGCGTTTGATTGCCGTGGCGGGCTGCTACCCGACGGCGACTCAGCTGGGTTTTCTGCCATTGCTGGAAGCCGGTATTGCCGATAACAGCCGCTTGATTGCCGACTGCGGCTGCTACCCGACGGCGACTCAGCTGGGTTTTCTGCCATTGCTGGAAGCCGGTATTGCCGATAACAGCCGCTTGATTGCCGACTGCAAATCAGGGGTCAGTGGCGCCGGTCGCGGTGCTAGCGTCGGCTCGCTGTTTAGCGAAGCCGGCGAAAACATGAAAGCCTATGGGGTGAAAGGCCATCGACACCTACCGGAAATCAGCCAAGGCCTGCGCCGGGCTGCCGGTGGCGACATTGGCCTGACCTTCGTGCCACACCTGACGCCGATGATTCGCGGCATTCACGCCACGCTGTACGCGACGGTGGCCGACCGCTCGATTGATCTGCAAGCGCTGTTCGAGCAGCGCTACGCCAACGAGCCGTTTGTCGATGTGATGCCGGCCGGCAGCCATCCAGAAACCCGCAGCGTGCGCGGCGCCAACGTCTGCCGTTTAGCCGTGCATCGCCCGCAAGGCGGTGATCTGGTGGTGGTGTTGTCGGTGATAGATAACCTGGTCAAGGGCGCTTCAGGCCAAGCCATACAGTGTATGAATATCCGTTTGGGTCTGAATGAACGCTTGGGCTTGGGCCACGCGGCGTTGCTCCCTTAACGGAAGGCGTGCACCACTGGTCACCAGCCACGGCAACCCGTGGAGAATAGTTGACCAGTTTGGTCGGGTAAGCGGATAATGCTTGCCTAAAGCAGTAGGGCGCATAGCGTCAGGAGAGCAGCATGAGCGTCGAAACCTTCACACCCACTCCCTTGCAGTTCACCCCGGGTGCGGCCAACAAGGTAAAGAGCCTGGTCGAGGAAGAGGGCAATCCGCGTTTGAAATTACGTGTGTTTGTTACCGGCGGCGGCTGCTCGGGCTTCCAGTATGGTTTTACCTTTGATGATGAGTTGGCCGATGATGACACCATCGTTGAGCGCGAAGGCGTCAGTTTGGTGGTCGACCCGATGAGCTTCCAGTACCTGGCCGGCTCTGAAGTGGACTATCAAGAGGGCCTAGAAGGCTCGCGTTTCGTGATCAAAAACCCGAATGCCTCGAGCACCTGTGGCTGCGGGCAATCGTTTACGATCTGATCAGGGCGTTACCCTCGACAATGCCGCGCTTATGCGCGGCATTGTTGTTTCTGCCGGTTAGAAAAGTAGCGTGGCAGGCCGCCTAACTGAGCGCGGTGGTTTTCACTTCGCCCAGTTAGGCCGGGTAGATGGCGCCTAGCATCCGCAAACCGCGTGCGCCGGTGACGCTCGGGCGGTTGGCTGGAATGCCTTCCAGGCAGCAATGAGCGAGCCAGGCAAAGGCCATCGCCTCAACCCAGTCGGCCGGCACGCCATGGCTGTCGGTGCTGCTCACTTGCGTGGCGGGCAGCAGCGCTTGCAGGCGTCGCATCAAGGCGCCGTTGTGGGCGCCGCCGCCGCAGACCAGCAATATCTCGGTCTGCTGTTGCGCAGCGGTTAACGCGCTGATAATGCTCTGGGCGGTTAGTTCCAGCAGTGTGGCTTGCACATCGGCGGCGCCATAGCTCGGCAAGCGGGCTAAATGTCGCTCCAGCCAGCCGAGGTTAAACAGCTCGCGGCCGGTGCTTTTCGGTCCCTGGGTTTGAAAGAACGCATCACCAAGCAGGGCTTGCAGCAGTTGCGGTTGCACTTGGCCGCTGGCCGCCCAGGCACCGTCACGGTCGAAGCGTTCGCCCTGTTGCTGATCGATCCAGGCATCCATTAAGACATTGCCGGGGCCGCAGTCGAACCCGTGCACTTCTTGGCTCGGTTCGAGCAGGCTTAGATTGCTAAAGCCGCCGATGTTGAGCACGGCGCAGCGTTTATCGCAGGCAAACAGCGCTTGGTGAAACGCCGGCACCAGTGGTGCGCCCTGACCGCCTGCGGCGAGGTCGCGGCGGCGAAAATCGCTCACCACACAGATGCCCGTGAGTTCAGCGAGCAGTGCGGGATTACCGATCTGAATGCTGAAGCCACGGGCCGGCTCATGCCGAATCGTCTGGCCGTGACTGCCGATTGCGCGAATAGCGCTGGCTGATAGCTTCTGCTCGCTTAGTAAGGTTTGAATGCCTTGGGCTGCCAGCTGCACCCAGCGTTGTTCGGCCATGGCGGCGCGCGCCAGTTCATCCGGGCCGCTGCTGCAGAGCGCGAGCAGCTCTTGGCGCAAGTCGTCCGGCATGGGCAGGTAGTGGTTGGCGACTAGGCGGCAGTGATCGCTTTGCTCAAGCAGGGCTATGTCGAAACCGTCGAGGCTGGTTCCAGACATAATCCCAAGATAAAGAGGCATGGCCTCAGCGCTTGTTCAGGGCCAGCATGCTGGACTTTTCCTGGTCCATGCGTGCCATCAGTGGCTTGCTTTGCTGGATGAAGCGTTGTTTGTCGGCGCCGCCGATCGGGTCGGCCATCGCGGTTTTGATGCTTAGCGGATTGACGTGGCGGCCATTCACTTGGAACTCGTAATGCAAATGTGGGCCGGTGGAGAGGCCCGTGGTGCCAATGTAACCAATCACCTGGCCCTGTTTTACGCTGGTACCGGTGCGGACGTTTTTGGCAAAACCCTGCATGTGGCCATAGAGGGTCTTGTAGCTATTGCCGTGCTGAATGATAACCACATTGCCGTAGCCGCCTTGGCGGCCAGCCAATAGTACTCGGCCATCGCCGGCAGCTTTGATTGGGGTGCCACGTGCCGCCGCATAATCGATGCCTTTGTGGGCGCGGATTTTGTTCAGAATCGGGTGCCGGCGGCCCATGGAAAAGCCGGAGCTGATGCGGGCAAAGTCCACTGGCGAGCGGATAAAGGCTTTGCGCATGCTGTTGCCTTCGGCCGTGTAATAGCTGGTGTTGCCCTGTTTGTTGGTGTAACGCACCGCAGTGAAGGTCTTGCCGCGGTTGGTGAAACGTGCGGAGAGGATATTGCCGGTGCCGACGGCTTTGTCTTTGATGACTTTTTGCTCGTAGACCAGTTCGAACTCATCGCCCTCGCGAATATCTTCGGAGAAGTCGATGTCGTAGCCAAACACGCTGGCCATGTCCATTGTCAAACTGTGCGAAAGCCCGGCGCGCTGGGCCGATTGCGAGAGTGAGCTGTTAATGACACCGCGGGTGTAGGTGGCGCGCAGGTCGGGTTTGATCAGTTCGCGCTTGAAGGCATAGCCCTGGGCGGTTTTGTCCAGGCTGATGCTTTCCAGGTCGCTGAGCTTGCTCTGTAAGCGCGTCAGTTGACCGCTGGCTGAGAGATCAAACTCCAGCACTTGGCCAACGTTCAGCTTGCTGAAGCTCTTGGCGTCTTTGCTGCTGTTAACCGCGTCGTGCAGGTCGTTGCTCGTTAGCCCAACCTTGGTAAATACGGTCGACAGCGTATCGCCGTTGCTGACGGTAATGCTTTTGTGGCCGGGGTCGCTGGGGGGTGTAGCGGCTGCGCTAGCCGGTTTGCTGGAGGAGTTGTCAGCACTGTCAATCTGGGCAAAAGGCGAGGTGACTGCGTTTGCGGCTGTGGCGTCTTGTTCTGCACTGGCGGGTTGTGTGCCGTCACCTAGCTCAAGACTGAGCGATGTCCGCATCGCTTCAACTTGGCTGGATGGAAAAATCAGGAGCCCCAAACTCAGCATCGCTGCTACGCCGCTGGCGGCTAGCAGGTGGTTTTTTGGGTACAAAGGTGGCTTATTGGCTTTATCAGTCATAAGTGGGCAGGATTCTTAAATAATGAAAACGAAAATGAAGATGTAAGAAACGAAAGGTAAAAAGTCCTACTAACCGCTTAAAATATAAGCAAAGCGCGGGTGAGGCAACCCTTGTGTCACTGAAGGTGACTGTGTGGCGCAAAACTTGTAATTAGTCCGCGATCTTGTATGGTTGGTTCCCTTTTATTTTCGAGTGGTTGTGAGTCTGTGATGAAGTCGGTTGAAGAGCAGTTGGCGCTAATCAAGCGCGGCGCGGAAGAGGTGTTGGTCGAGTCGGAACTGATTGCGAAGCTTAAGCGCGGTCAACCGTTGCGGATCAAGGCCGGATTCGATCCAACTGCACCCGATCTGCATCTCGGTCACACGGTGCTTATTAATAAGCTACGTCAGTTTCAAGAGCTTGGGCATCAGGTGGTGTTTCTGATCGGTGACTTCACCGGGATGATTGGTGATCCGAGCGGTAAAAGTGCTACGCGGCCACCGCTGACCCGGGAGCAGGTGCTGGAGAATGCCGAGACTTATAAGAGTCAGGTGTTCAAAATTCTTGATCCGGCCAAAACCGAGGTGGCGTTCAACTCCACCTGGATGGATCAGCTTAGTCCTGCGGACTTTATTCGTCTGACCTCGCAGTACACGGTCGCACGCATGCTTGAGCGTGACGACTTCAGTAAGCGCTACTCCACCAATCAGCCGATTGCCATCCATGAGTTCCTCTACCCGCTGGTTCAAGGCTATGACTCGGTGGCGCTGCGTGCGGATATCGAGCTGGGCGGCACCGATCAGAAGTTCAACCTGCTGATGGGGCGCGAGTTGCAGCGCGCCTATGGTCAGGAACCGCAGGTGATCCTGACCATGCCGTTGTTAGAAGGCTTGGATGGCGTCAAGAAGATGTCTAAGTCGCTCGGTAACTATGTAGGTATCCAGGAAGCGCCGGGGGTTATGTATGGCAAGTTGGTGTCTATCCCTGATGCGTTGATGTGGCGCTACTTCGAACTGCTGAGCTTTCGCTCAATGGACGAGATTGCCGCCTTTAAGCGTGATGTTGAGGCGGGTGCCAATCCTCGCGATATCAAGATTCTG
>MHZN01000039.1 GCA_001830395.1 Pseudomonadales bacterium RIFCSPLOWO2_12_59_9
CTATTTTAGGTTTTTCCGCCGCTGCTGGCGCGCTCTAATTCACCGGTGGGCGTGTTGGCTGGGGCGCGGTGAAATTGGACTGTGACGATGGGCATCGGACGCCTTGAGCTGTTGCTCGCCGTTATAGCTTTTCCGTCCCCTTGCCTAGGTAGCGATCGTGGATGCGCTGCAAGCTGCCATCCTTTTTCATCTGCAGCAGAATGGTGTCGAAATCGCCGAGCCGTTGCCGAAATTTAGAGCTCTTGCCAAGGTACAAAAACATGGGTTTGTTTAACTCGGGCATGGGCAATTCGACGATCTTATCTTTGTACCTTTGCTCATTGAGGAAGCGGCGCATTACCAGAGGGGAGTCCGGAATGACATCGATCCGGCCCTTCATTAACATTTCCGGGAGTTGTTCCATATTGCGGGCATAACTGACATTCATGCCGCCCAAATTAGTCTTGATCCACGCATTGCCTATCATTGAGCCGATATTGAACGGGGCCAAGCCCGACACGCCTGTGATGCCGGCAAAGCGCGGGTCGCCTCGCTTGAAGTACAGGGCCAGTTCCCAATGAGTTAAGGCTTCGGCGCTGGCATCAGCATATTTGGAGCGTTGCTCGCTGAGGGTAGCTACGAAGGCGTCGGCATGACCAAGCTCGACTTCAAGCTGCGCCCGCGCCCACGGCAGCACACGATGACTGAGCTGGAGGCCCATCCGCTTGCCGAGAGCTTCATTTAATATATCGATTTCAAGGCCGACGACTTCGCCGTGCTCTTCCCAGCTGTAGGGTTTGTAGTCGGCATAGACGAGTTTCAGGGGCGTCTGCTCGGCTCCGATTGCGGGGCCTATGGCGAGCCAAAACAGCGCAACAATCACAGTCAAAAAACCCATTGTTGCATTACCTTTGGTTTAGCAAGGCGACCTGGACGTTTGCTGGCGGTAAACGCTTTGCGATTTTCCAGCCTACGTGGACTTGAAAACTTTGTAGTGCAATGAAATGGACTCCTCCCTCCTCGGGCGCCAGTGCGCCAGACTGGGGGGCAATCAATCCAGGAGGGGTAGGTCCATCCTGAAAGTTAAACGTATCGGCGACGATCTGGCAAAGCAGGCTTTTCAAACTCATGGGCTCGACAGCTATGAACAAGCCAACTGTCGCAAGTCGCTCAAGCATGCGCAGATGCTGGGTTTCTTCCGCAACGTCGACGCCTGTTTGGTGGCAATGGAGGCCTGCGGCGGCTCGCATTGTTGGGCGCGTGAGCTGATTAAACTGGGCCATGAGGGGCGTTTGATTGCACCGCGGTTCGCCAAACGCCACGTCCAGCGTGGCAAGACGCCCCGCTGGGGAGTCAGTGTTGCATCTATGATTGACTGACCCCGTGCAGTTTCCAGTGGATGATTCGTCGGCTCACGGTATCGAGTCAGCTTGGATAGGGCCTGAGTAAATCGACTCAGCCGGCTTCCTGCGCGGGGAGCGTCAGCACAAAGCGCGTCACTCCAGCGCTCGAGCTGCAGTGAAATTGGTCTTGGTGGCGGTCACTATCGAGCGGGCTAAGTTAAGGGGTAAGGCTTATGGACATCTTTATGCAGGCGGCAATCGCCGAAGCGCAACAGGGTTTGGCCGAGGGTGGCATTCCCATCGGTTCGGTGCTGGTGCACCAGGGGCGGATCATCGGCCGCGGGCACAATCAGCGGGTGCAGCAGGGCAGTGCGATTCGCCATGGCGAGATGGATGCGCTGGAGAATGCCGGTCGCTTGCCGGCGCAGACCTATCGCGAGGCGGTGCTCTACACCACCTTGTCGCCCTGTGCGATGTGCAGCGGGGCGATCCTGTTGTACGGCATTGGCCGGGTGGTGGTCGGCGAAAACCAGACCTTTATGGGCGAAGAGGAGTGGCTGCGCGGGCGTGGCGTGCAGGTTGAGGTTTGCCAGGATGAAAGTTGCATCAGCCTGATGCGCAACTTTATCGCCAGCCAGCCGCAGCTGTGGAATGAAGATATCGGTGAGTGAGGTCTATGGCCTCGGGGCCGGGCAGAGGTAAATCGACTCAGCCAGCCCGAGGCTTGCGTGATCGCCGTGGTTAAACCGGCAGCAGAATTGGCATACCCACGGATAAATGCTTTATTACTCTGGCGCTTGCATGTTTAAAGTTGTTGCGGGTCTTTTAGTTGTTATCTTTATCGGTTTTTTTTGCCTTTACATGCTCGAAGTAAAAACTTACCAGGCCAAATAAAATAAGGCCCGCTGTGATCAGCAGTCCAATAATGGTGTTGTTCATGGTTATTCCTGTACGCCTTCTATTGATCTATGCAAAGTAGATTGTTGTTAATGCTCGCTGTGGCTATTTAATCAGCGCGGCAATGATTCGGCTTGCGTCATTTGTTGGTTTAAGTTGATGCATGGGTTTTGTAATAAATATTATTGTGGCGTGAGTTCAGGGCAACCTCGCCTTACTTCAATCTGTCAGCGGGTAAGGCGTTGCAGGGCTATTACCATCACGCCGCCAGTGAGCAGCATGGCGGCGATAAACAGTGGGTAAGTGAGCCACCAAGGCATGCCGGCCGTCATCATGCTGAACTCCGACATGCCACCAATGCTGGCGATCAGATTCAGCGGCAGGAACACCACGTTGATCAGCGTCAGCTTGCGTAGCAGCATGTTCATGTTGTTGTTCATCAGATTGCCGCGCGCATCGATCAAGCCGGAAAACACCGTCGAGTAGATTTCCGCCTGTTTGTAGCATTGGTTGTTCTCGATGATCAGGTCATCGATCAGGCCGATCGCCTCGGCGCCGAAATGCTCTTTTTCTGCATGGTTGCGCAGGCGCGTCAGCACCGCGCCATTGCTGTGAATGGCGTTGATGTAATAGATCAGGCTCTCGCTGAGGTTGAACATCTGAATCAGATGCTGGTTCTCCATCGAGGTGTTGAATTTCTGTTGCAGTTCGCGAGCCACCATCTTGATCACCTTGAGATGACCCAGGTAGTGATGGATGTTGTTGAGCAGCAGGTCGAGCAATACATCCAGCGGCGACTGCAGCGGATGTCGCCCGCCCAGGCCGCTCAGTTGCGACTCATCGGTGGAGATCACCAGCAGCCGCTGCTTGCAGAACAGCAGGCCGAATGAGGACACCGCAAAGGAAAAGCTGTCCCCGCCGGAATAGTTCTCCGGGCGCTTCCAGATCAGGAACAGGTTGTCCGGGTGGAACTCGATGCGCGAGACCTCATCTGGGTCCAGCGCCGACGCCAGCGCATGCTCGTCCAGCTTGTAATCGCTGTGCAGCAAATCACGCTCGGCGACGTCGGGATTGCTGAACAGCATCACCTCGCTGTCGAGGCGTTGCACCGGCATCAAGGTGCCATGGGCGAGCTGAAAACTTTTGATCACCTGCGAGCCTCCGGCGTTAGCAACGGCACACCTAATCTGCAGCGGATTCTTGGCTTACCAGGCTTGGCCGCAGCGCTTCAGTTCAAGGCGGCGGATGAACTCTTCGAGGATCAGTGAGTAGAGATCATCCTGCAGGTAGGCGTCCTCGATGCCGGCGTCCATGTTGGGGTTGTCGTTCACCTCGATCACCACCACCTTGTCGCCAGACTGCTTGAGGTCTACCCCGTAGAGCCCATCCCCGATCAAGTTGGCGGTCTTCACCGCCAGCTCGACCACTGCCCGCGGCGCCTCGTGGATCGCCATAGTCCGGCACTCACCGTTGATGTCCAAGCCCTTGGCCTTGTGGTTATAGATCTGCCAATGGCCCTTGGACATAAAGTACTGGCAGGCGAAGATCGGCTTGCGGTTGAGCACGCCGATCCGCCAGTCGTACTCGGTGTAGAAGAACTCTTGGGCCAGCAGCAATACCGATCGCTCGAACAGTTCTGCCGTGGCCTCCAGCAGCGCTTGTTGGTTTTCGACTTTGATTACCCCGCGCGAGAAGCAACCGTCGGGGATTTTCAGTACCAGTGGGAAGCCCAGACGCTCAGCCACTTGCGCCAGTTCCTCGGGCCTGTCTTTGTAGAGAATCTCGGTCAGCGGCATGCCGAGTTGATGGCTTTTGAGCAGGTCGGTCAGGTAGACCTTGTTGGTGCAGCGCAGAATCGAGGCGGGGTCGTCCATGACCACCAGACCTTCGCTTTCGGCCTTCTTGGCGAAGCGGTAGGTGTGGTTGTCGACGCTGGTTGTTTCGCGAATCAGCAGGGCATCGTATTCGGCCAGGCGGGCGTAGTCCTTGCGCTCGATGAGTTCGACATCGATGCCCAGACCTTTGCCGACCCGAATGAAGCTTTGCAAGGCTTTGGCGTTGGAGGGCGGTAGCTCCTCTTGAGGGTCATGCAGGATGGCCAGGTCGTAACGCACCAGACGCCGTGAGCGCGGCAGGCGCCAGATTTTGCGGCTAAAACTGCCCAGTGAGTCGGCGAACTGGTGCTCCTGATCCTCACGTAACTTGTGCAGCGCGCCAGACTTAACCCCCTCGATATGCCAGCCGTTGTTCTTGCGAAACTCGACCAGCAAGATCGGGCAGGGGAAGGTTTCAAATAACTGGCGGGATAATTCCTGCAAGGGTTCAAGGTCGGTTTTGCCAAAATACAGGCTTAAGGTGAAACCTTCGGTGTCGCCATAGGGATGATTGAGCAGGGCCTTGTCCAGGGTTTTGTCCAGGTCATCCAGCGCCAGGCCGTAGAGTGCTTTGCGGGTCAGTTCACTGATGGTGCGCACTGATGGAATAACTTTGTGTCCGCGTGCTTCAGCCAATAAAGAACAATAATAACCATGGCCCAAGTACTTATAACTGCGGCACAGATTAATTACCTGGGTGCGCTTGCCCGATTCGCCATGTGACTGCTCTAAATACTCTTGAGCAGTGAGTAAATCTTCACTGGGAAAATACGCGGCCCAGTCTTCTTTGCGCTCTACAATAATAACCAGCTGGCTAACGCTGCGAGTTGTACTGGCGGGATAAGCAGGTTTGTTTATGATTGTCGGCAAACCTTGATCTACTACTTTACGTAAACTACCTTGTGCCGCTGACATGTGTTTGGTCCGTTTGAGAACAAGTCCTTTTCTATTAAACACGAACTTCTAAAAAAGTCTTGCTTCGTTACGTAATCTTTACGGTGGTTATATGAAACTTATATTTCGCGACGCTACGCCGGACGACCTAGCCGCGCTGTTGGCACTGGAAAATCAATGTTTCACCTATGACCGACTGACCCCGCGCAGCTTCCAGTGGATGATCAGTCGGGCCAATGCCAGCCTGGTGGTTGCCCAGACCGAGCAACAATTGCTCGGTTACGCTCTGGTGCTGTTTCACCAGGGCACTTCCCTGGCGCGCCTCTATTCCATCGCCATCGCTCCGCACGCCCGTGGCGTCGGCCTGGGCAAGTTGCTGCTGGATAAAGCCGAAGAGTCGGCCCGCGCCCATGACTGCGCCTATCTGCGCCTGGAAGTACGCGCCGACAATCCGACCGCCATCAAGCTGTATGAGTGCAGCGGCTACCGGCGTTTTGCGCTGATCAACGACTACTACGAAGACCATGCGGCCGCGTTGCGTTTCGAGAAACGCATCCTCCAGCATCATGCTGCCGACAACCGGCAAGTGCCGTATTACCAGCAGACCACCGACTTCACCTGCGGCCCGGCCTGCTTGTTGATGGCCATGAGCGCACTGCAACCGCAGCGCTCGGCGGAGCGCCGCGAGGAGCTGCAAATTTGGCGTGAAGCCACCACGGTTTTTATGACCTCCGGGCATGGTGGCTGCAGCCCTCAGGGCCTGGCGCTGGCGGCTTGGCGCCGTGGGTTTCGCGTGCGCCTGCACGTCAGCGTCGACGGACCGTTGTTTCTCAACGGGGTACGCAATGAGAATAAAAAAGAAGTGATGCGTCTGGTTCACCAAGAGTTCTGTGCAGAACTGTGCCAGACAGATGTGGAGCAGGTGCGCAGTCAGCGGCTGAATCTATCCCAGCTGCTGAAAAGTGCCGGCCAGCCGCTGGTATTAATCAGCAGCTACCGCCTGACTCGCTCGAAGTCGCCGCACTGGGTGATGGTCACCGATTGCGATGCAGACTTCGTTTATCTGCATGACCCGGATATTGACCATAGCCAGCACCGCCAAGCACTCGACTGCCAGCATCTGCCCGTGAGCCATGCCGAATTTCAGAAGATGAGTTGTTTTGGCGCGAACAAACTACGCGCCTCGGTGATCCTGTTTGCTCGGGAGCCGGAGGCTAATCCGGCTGAAAAACTATTCGCCAGCAGTGGAGTTTTTGCCTAAGCGGCTCAAGGGAGTGCTGCCAGCCCGGCTGGGCGTCAGCTATGACGAGCTGGGCGGCTAGGGATCAGCCAGCCCGAAGTGTCGTTTTGCCTGGGGCGGGCGCGTAAATCGACTCAGCCGGCCCCCGGTGCTGGAAACACCAGGGTAAAGGTCGTCATTCCTTCGCTCGAACTGCAGTGAATCTGGCCCTGGTGGGCGGTTACTATCGAGCGGGTGATGGCCAGGCCGAGGCCGGCGTTGTGGCTGCTGCCTTCACGCCGCGCGGGGTCGGCGCGGTAGAAACGGTCGAACAGTTGCTCAAGGTGTTCGGCAGGAATCTCGGCTCCCGGATTGGCCACGCTCAGCTCGGTTGCCTCAAGGCTTTGGCGGATGCTGACCCGAATGCTGTGGCCCGTCGGCGTGTAGCGGATGGCATTGGACAGCAGGTTGGCGATGGCGCGATGCAGCATCAGGGCGTCGCCGCGAACCTTGCCATGGCCCTGCAGTTGCAGCTGAATGCCGCGCTCATCGGCCAGCAGGCGGTAATACTCGAAGAGCTTTTCGACCACCGCTTCGAGTGCCACGCTCTGTTGCTTGGGCATGATCAAACCGTTATCGGCTTTGGCTAAAAACAACATGTCATCGATCATCCGCGCCATGTGTTTTAAGTCGTCCAGGTTGGCATACAGGGTGTCTTGGTAGACCTCGCTGGCGCGGCCTCTGGACAGCACCACCTCGGTTTGCGTCATCAGGTTACTGAGTGGGGTGCGCAACTCATGGGCGATGTCGGCGGAGAAATTCGATAGCTGTACGAAGGCTGCATCCAGGCGCGCCAACATGGCGTTGAAGGAGCTCACCAACTGCCGTAGCTCCAATGGCACCGAATCCAGCGAAATACGTGCTTGCAGCGAGGTGGCCGAGATCGACGCCGCCACTTGGGTGACCTGGCGCAAGGGCACCAGCGCACTGCGGGCGACCAGCCAGCCGAGGCCGGCACTGACCAGCGCGCTGAGCCCCAGGGCAATCCAGAACCAGCGGGTGATGGTGGCAAAAAAGTGCTGATGGGGGCTGATGTCCAGCATCAGCACGACCCGCAGTGGTTGGCCGGGTGCACTTATCGTTGGGCTGATTTGGGTGGTCAGCCCGCGAAACATATGACCTTGATCTTGCCACTGCCACAGCTCACCGCTGCTGGTGTCCTGCAACTGCGCCGGCAGTGCGACGGGGCCCGGTTCGGCGAACAGCAGCTGACCGCTGTTGTCGAGAATGATCGCAGTCAGATCCCGGTGCGCGCCCAGCAAGGCCCGCAAGCGCGGTTTTAACTGCTCGAACTGCTCGGCATCTTTGAATTCGGCGAGAATGTTTTGGCTGGCCTGGCGTTTTTCTTCCAGGGTTTGCCGGT
>MHZN01000040.1 GCA_001830395.1 Pseudomonadales bacterium RIFCSPLOWO2_12_59_9
GGCCGATATCGAGGATGGTCGCCAGCGCCGTGGCCTGGCTGGGCACACTGATGCCGAGCAGGTTGGGCAACTGGCCGAGGGCGATGACCACGGCCGCACCCAGGGTGAAGCCGAGTACCACCGAGTGCGAGACGAAATTCACCAGGGCGCCGAAGCGCAGCAGGCCGAGCAGCCACTGGAACAGCCCGGCGAGAAAGGTCAGCAGCAGGATCAGGCCGATGAAGTCGTCGCTGCCCGGCGTCGCCAGCGGGCTGACGCTGGTGAACAGGACGATGGAGATCGCCGCGGTCGGCCCGCAGATCAGGTGCCAGGACGAGCCCCACAGGCAGGCGATGATCACCGGCACTATGGCCGCATACAGGCCGTACTCGGCCGGCAGCCCGGCGATCAGGGCGTAGGCGATGGATTGCGGCAGCGCCAGGATGGCGCCACTCAGGCCCACCAGCAGGTCGCTGGCGAGGCTGCGCTTGCTGGTGTTGGGCAGCCAGCGCAGGAACGGCAGCAGGGTCTGGCGGCTGGGTAGCGGCATTCAGTGTCGCTCTTGGTCGGACGTAGGGTGGAGCGGGCGGCGATCCGTCGGGCGGCGATCCGCCAGGCGGCGATCCGCCGGGCAGCAATCCGCTTCAGCCCACCCTACCAATCGCGCCGGTTAATTCAAAGCTGCGCCTTCACTGCCGCCAGGCCGTTGCCGCCATCACGGCTGCTGACGCCCTCCAGCCAGCCGTCGAGCACCGCCGGATTGGCCTGCAGCCAGGCCTTGATCGCTTCGGCATTGCTCGCCTGCTTGCTCAGCACCTGGTCCATGATGGCGTTTTCCATCTCCTGGGTGAAGCTCAGGTTGCTCAGCAGCTTGCCGACATTCGGGCACTCGGTGGCGTAGTCCTTGCGGGCCAGGGTGTTGACGCTGCCGCTTGCGCCGAAATACTTCTCGCCGCCCTTGAGGTACTTGATGTCGTAGTTGACGTTCATCGGGTGCGGAGTCCAGCCGAGGAACACCACGAACTGGTCGCGTTTCACCGCGCGGCCGACCTGCACCAGCATCGCCTGTTCACTGGATTCCACCAGTTTCCAGTCGCCCAGGCCGAACTCGTCGGCTTCGATCATCTGGCGGATCGATTCGTTGGCCGGCGAGCCCGAGGCGATGCCGTAGAGCTTGTTGTCGAACTTGTCGGCGAACTTGTCGAGGTCGGCAAAGGTCTTCACGCCGGCTTCATAGGCGTAGGTCGGCACTGCCAGGGTGTATTCGGTGCCGCTCAGGTTCTGGGCCAGCTTGGCCACCTCACCGCTGGCGACGAACTTGTCGTAGTTGCTCTGCTGCGCCGGCATCCAGTTGCCGAGGAAGACATCGACCTGGCCCTTCTGCAGGCCGGCGAAGATGATCGGCACGGCCAGGGTCTGGGTCTGCGCCTTGTAGCCCAGGCCTTCGAGCAGGAAGCTGGCGATGCCGTTGGTCACGGCGATATCGCTCCAGCCCGGATCGCCCAGTTTCACCGTGCTGCAACTGGCGTCTTCGGCCTGGGCGTGGAAGCTGCTGGCGGCCAGTAACAGCCCGCCGAGAAACACTGTGGCTGATTTGTTCATGGGTTGTTTCCCCTTGTCTTATTAGTTGTAGTTGCACGCGTGTTGTCTGTCGCGACCGGCCCCTGCCGTCACACCTGTGGATAACGGGCGCGGCGCTCCAGGTCATCGAGGTCGATGTGGTTGCGCATGTACTGCTCGCTGGCATCGACCAGCGGTTGGTGATCCCAGCTTTTCAGCCGGCCGCGGGTCAGCGCGTCGGCGACCAGGCGGCGGCGGCGCTGGCTGGCCAGGGTCGCCCGGTGGATCGCTGGCATATCCCAGCGCGTGCGCGCCTCATCGACAAATTCGGCCAGTAGATCTTGGTGGTCCACCGAGGTCGCGAGGTTCTCGCGCTCCTGCGGGTCGTGGCGCAGGTCGAACAGCAGCAACGGATCCTGCTCGGAGTAGATGAACTTCCAGTCGCCGCGACGGATCATCATCAGCGGGCCGATGCTGCCTTCGGCCATGTATTCGCCGAGCACCTGATCGTGCCCGCCCTCGCCCTTGAGGTGGCTGAGCAACGAGCGGCCATCCAGGGTCAGGTCGGCCTCGACCTGGCCGCCGGCCAGTTCCACCAGGGTCGGCAGCAGGTCCATGGTCGACACGCACTGGCTGATCCGCCGGGCGGCGAACCGCTTGGGCGCATGCACCAGCAGCGGCACCCGGGCGGCCATCTCGAACCAGTGCATCTTGTACCAGAGGCCGCGCTCGCCGAGCATGTCGCCGTGGTCGCCGGAGAACACGATGATCGTATCCTCGGCCAGGTTGCAGTCCGCGAGGGTCTTCAGCAGCTTGCCGATGTTCGCATCGATGTAGCTGCAGGCGCCGAAGTAGGCGCGCCGCGCGTCCTTGATCTTGTCTTCGGGCAGGGTCTTGCCCCACAGGTCGATGACCTTGAGCAGGCGCTGCGAATGCGGGTCCTGTTCGGCCTGGTCGATGACCTGGCCGGGTAGCGGGATGTCGACGCCTTGGTACAGATTCCAGAACTCTTGGGGGATGCAGTAGGGGTCGTGGGGGTGGGTCATCGACACCGTCAGGCAGAACGGCTGCTCGGGGTTGCTGCGCACATGGTCGTACAGGTACTGCTGCGCCTTGAACACCACCTCCTCGTCGAAATCCAGCTGGTTGCTGCGCACGCAGGGGCCGGCCTGCAGCACCGAGGCCATGTTGTGGTACCAGCTCAGGCGCTCCTCGGGCGCATCCCAGTTCACCGCCCAGCCATAGTCGGCCGGGTAGATGTCGCTGGTCAGGCGCTGCTCGTAGCCATGCAGCTGGTCCGGGCCGCAGAAGTGCATCTTGCCCGACAGCGCCGTGTGGTAGCCGAGACGGCGCAGGTAGTGGGCGTAGGTCGGTACGTCGGCGGGGAAGTCGGCGGCGTTGTCGTAGGCGCCGATCTTGCTCGGCAACTGGCCGCTGACCAGGACGAAGCGCGAGGGTGCGCAGAGCGGGCTGTTGCAGTAGGCGGCGTCGAACACCACGCTGCGTTCGGCCAGGCGCACCAGGTTGGGCATCTTGATCGGCGATGCCGCATCGTGAATCGGCAGGATAGGCGCGGCCATCTGGTCGGTCATGATGAAGAGGATATTCGGGCGCTTCATGGGTCGCTGGTTTTCCATATTAAAGATTTATGCGACATTGCTGGATTGATGATCAGGCCTGGCAAAAACCGGGTAAACCCGCGGTGAATACATGACTCGGATAACAACAGATTATGTTTAAGAGTACTGCCGGGCTGTCCCTGGATGTGCTGCGGGTGTTCGAGTCCGCGGCCCGTCACCTGAGCTTCACCGCGGCTGCCGCCGAACTGGGCAGCAGCCAGCCGGCCATCAGTCAGCAGATCAAGCGCCTCGAACAGCAGTTGGCGACCCGGCTGTTCGACCGCGTCTATCGCGGCATCGTCCTCACCGAGGCCGGCGAGCTGCTGTTGCGCTACGTCCAGGACGGCCTGCAAAGCCTCGACGCCGGCCTGGCCGCGGTCGCTGCCGGGCAGCAGCATGAGGTGCTGCAGGTGGCCACCGACTTTGCCTTCGCCGCCTATTGGCTGATGCCCAGGTTGCAGCGTTTCCATCAGCTCCATCCGGACGTCGATGTCAGCCTGATCACCAGCGCCCGCGACCTGGCCGCGCTGCCGGCCGAGATCGACGTGGCCATCGCGTTCGGCGACGGCCGTTTCAAGCACGGCGAGGCCCACCTGCTGTTTCATGAGGAAGTATTCCCGGTGTGCAGCCCGCAACTGCTCAAGGGCCGGGCCTTGCCGCTGGCGCCGACGGCATTGGCCGAGTTGCCCTTGCTGCACCTGCGTCCGGAGATTCGTTCGCGCTGGTTCGACTGGAAAGGCCTGTTCCGGGCGTTCGCCATCGCCGAGACGCCCAGCCCGGGCATGCTGCGCTTCGACAACTACACCCTGCTGATTCAGGCGGCTATCGCCGGCCAGGGCGTGGCGATCGGCTGGCGCCACCTGGTCGATGAGCTGCTGGCGCAGGAGCTGCTGTGCCGCGTGTGCGCCGGTGAGGTGCGCTCCGACTTCGGCTATTACGTGGTGTTGCCCGAGCGCAAGCGCCGCCAGCGCCTGACCCAGCAGTTCGTCGACTGGCTCAAGCTGGAACTGGTGCGGGAAGACTCGCCGGTCTGAGAGGTTCCGCCGAACGGGCGCAATGCAGCGGTATAGACGGCCTACACTGCATAAGTGTTGGTCGAGTTCCGTATACTGACGCGCTCAGTAGCCGCCGCTCTGACTCTTCCCCACTCAACCCAGTGAATTTCCCCGTGAACATCCGTCATTCGATAGTCGGTCTGTTGCTGATCTGCAGCGGCCTTGGCGTTACCTCGAACAGCCTGGCCGCCAGCCCGGCGCCGACCCAGCAGGAGCTTGCTGCCGGCAGCGCCCTGCTGGTCGACTTGCAAACCAACCAGGTGCTCTATTCCAGCAATCCGGACATGGTGGTGCCGATCGCCTCGGTGACCAAGCTGATGACCGCCATGGTCGCGCTGGACGCCCAGTTGCCGCTGGATCAGCAACTGCCGATCACCATTCGCGATACCCAGGAGATGCGTGGCGTGTTTTCCCGGGTGCGGGTGGGCAGCGAGGTCAGTCGCCGCGACATGCTCCTGCTGGCGCTGATGTCGTCGGAGAACCGTGCGGCGGCCAGCCTGGCGCACCATTATCCGGGCGGTCATGTGGCCTTTATCGCGGCGATGAATGCCAAGGCCCGGGCGCTGGGCATGACGCGCAGCCATTTTGTCGAGCCGACCGGCTTGTCGGAGCATAACGTCTCCACGGCCACCGACCTGGTGCTGCTGCTCAAGGCCACCCAGGGCTATCCATTGATCAGCGAGTTGAGCACCACCCGGGAAAAAACCGTGGCCTTCCGCAAGCCCAACTACACCCTGGGTTTTCGCAACACCAACGCCCTGGTGCGCAAGGACAACTGGAGCGTGCAGGTGACCAAGACCGGCTTCACCGACGAAGCCGGCCATTGCCTGGTGATGCGCACGCAGATGGCCGGCAAGTCGGTGGCTTTCGTGGTGCTGGATGCCTTCGGCAAATACACCCACATGGCCGACGCCAACCGCCTCAAGCGCTGGCTGGAAACCGGCAAGGTCACCCCGGTGCCCGCCGCCGCGATCAGCTATCGCCGGCAGAAGATGGCGCAGCGCCAACTGCAGGCCTCGCAGTAGTCGGCCAGGGCACGGATTGCTGCCCGGCCCACCCTGCATTCGAGGTCTACAACCGCGCGCCGCGCACGCCGGCGGCCAGTTCGGCGCAAAGCCGTAGCACGCCGTCCACGGCCTGCTGGTCGTTCTCGGCGTTGGCGATCTGGTCGATCAGTGCCGAGCCGACCACCACGCCGTCGGCCAGGCGGGCGATGGTCGCCGCGTGTTCCGGGGTGCGGATGCCGAAGCCGATGCTGATCGGCAGGTCGGTGTGGCGGCGCAGACGGGCCACGGCCTGTTCGACGTGCTCCAGGGTGGCGGCGCCGGCACCGGTCACGCCGGCTACCGACACGTAGTAAACAAACCCCGAGCTGCCGTTGAGTACGGTCGGCAGGCGCACGTCGTCGGTGGTCGGGGTGGTCAGGCGGATAAAGTCCAGGCCCGCCGCTTGGGCCGGGTCGCAGAGGTCTTCGTTATGCTCGGGCGGCAGGTCGACGACGATCAGGCCGTCGACCCCGGCGGCCTTGGCCTCCTCGATAAAGCGCGGCACGCCGTAGTGGTGGATGGGGTTGAAGTAGCCCATCAGCACCAGCGGGCAGTCTTGGTTGCCGGCGCGAAACTCACGAACCATCTGCAGGGTCTTGACCATGTCTTGGTGGCCGCCCAAGGCGCGGATGTTGGCCAGCTGAATGGCCGGGCCGTCGGCCATCGGGTCGGTGAACGGCATGCCTAGCTCGATCACATCGGCGCCAGCCGCCGGCAGGCCTTTGAGGATGCTCAGGGAGGTGGCGTAGTCCGGGTCGCCGGCGGTGATGAAGGTCACCAGGGCGGCGCGGTTCTGTTGTTTCAGCTCGGCGAAGCGGCTCTGTAGACGGCTCATGCGTGTTGCTCCTGCTCGGCTTCCATGTAGTGCATAACGGTTTGCATGTCTTTGTCGCCACGACCGGACAGGTTGACCACCATCAGGTGATCCTTGGGCAGGGTCGGCGCGCGCTTGAACACTTCGGCCAGCGCATGGGCGCTTTCCAGGGCCGGAATGATGCCCTCTAACAGGCAGCATTGATGGAAGGCCGCCAGGGCTTCGTCATCCTTGATCGAGCAGTATTCGACCCGGCCGATCTCATACAACCAGGCGTGTTCCGGGCCAATGCCGGGGTAATCCAGGCCGGCGGAAATCGAGTGGGCGTCGATGATCTGGCCGTCGTCGTCCTGCAGCAGGAAGGTGCGGTTGCCGTGCAGTACGCCCGGTACGCCGCCGTTCAGGCTGGCTGCGTGCTTGCCGGTGGCGATGCCATGACCGGCCGCTTCGACGCCGATCATCTGCACGCTGGCGTCATCCAGGAACGGGTGGAACAGGCCCATGGCATTCGAGCCACCGCCGATGCAAGCCACCAGGCTGTCGGGCAGGCGGCCTTCTTTTTCGAACAATTGCTCGCGGGTTTCCTTGCCGATGATCGCTTGAAAGTCGCGGACCATCGCCGGATAAGGATGCGGGCCGGCGACTGTGCCGATCATGTAGAAGGTGCTGTCGACGTTGGTCACCCAGTCGCGCAGGGCTTCGTTCATCGCGTCTTTCAGGGTGCCGGTGCCGGCGATTACCGGGATCACGGTGGCGCCCAGCAGTTTCATGCGAAACACGTTGGCCTGTTGGCGGTCGATGTCGGTGGTGCCCATAAAAATCACACATTCCAGGCCGAAACGCGCCGCTACCGTGGCGGTGGCCACGCCGTGCATGCCGGCGCCGGTCTCGGCGATGATGCGCTTCTTGCCCATGCGTTTGGCCAGCAATACCTGGCCGATGCAGTTGTTGATCTTGTGCGCGCCGGTGTGGTTCAGCTCTTCGCGCTTGAGGTAAATCTTCGCGCCGCCGCAGTGCTCGGTCAGGCGCTCGGCGAAATACAGCGGGTTGGGCCGGCCGATGTAATCGCGCTGAAAGTAGGCCAGCTCCTCGATAAAGGCCGGATCAACCTTGGCCGCTTCGTACTCGCGGGCCAGGTCGTGGATCAGTGGCATCAGGGTTTCGGCGACGTACTGGCCGCCGAAGTGGCCGAACAGGCCTTTGGCATCTGGGCCATTGCGAAATGAAGTCATGGAGCGCTCCCAAGCGTGCAGCCCTGCGCGGCCGGCGGCAGCGAGGGTGGATGGACAATGTCGCCATTCTACCCCTGGCCGGGGCGCTGAAAAGCGATTAGATTGCAGCAACAGGTCAGGAAAACTCACAGATCCTATGAGCCGCGAACTCCCCCCCTTAAATGCCTTGCGCGCCTTCGAAGTGGCGGCCCGGCTGCAAAGCGTCAGCCTGGCCGCCGAGGAGCTGCACGTTACCCACGGCGCGGTGAGCCGGCAGATCCGTGCGCTGGAGACACAGCTCGGCATCGCCTTATTCGTCAAGGACGGCCGTGGGGTCAAGCTCACGGCGGCCGGGGTGCGGCTGCGCGATGTGGCTTTTGACAGCTTCGAGCGGCTGCGCGATGTCTGCGTTGAACTCAAGCGTCAGAGCAGCGATGCGCCCTTCGTATTGGGTTGCCCGGGCAGCTTGCTAGCGCGCTGGTTTATCCCGCGGCTGGACCGGCTCAATCGTGAGTTGCCGCAGTTGCGTTTGCAGCTGTCTAGCAGCGAGGGCGATCTCGATCCACGCCGGCCGGGGCTGGACGCCACCCTGCTGTTTGCCGAGCCGCCCTGGCCGGCCGATATGCAGGTCTATGAGCTGGCCATCGAGGCCATAGGCCCGGTGCTCAGCCCGCGTTATGCCCAGGCCGCGGCGTTGCTGCATGCGCCACCGGCGGCGCTGCTCAGCGAGGCGCTGTTGCACACCAGTTCACGCCCGCAAGCCTGGCCGGCCTGGGCGCTGCGCAACGGCTTGGCGCCGGCCGAGTTGAAGTTTGGCCAGGGTTTCGAGCACCTGTATTACTTGCTGGAGGCGGCGGTGGCCGGCCTGGGGGTGGCCATTGCGCCGCAGCAGTTGGTGGCCGCGGATCTGGCCGCTGGGCGGCTGATTGCGCCCTGGGGCTTTGCCCAAACCTCGGCACGCTTGGCGCTCTGGGTGCCGGCGCGGGCGGCCGATCCACGCGCCGCGCAACTGGCCGCGTGGCTACGCGGCGAGCAGGCGCAGGCGTGAGGCGCCGCGTTTAGGGTTGGACTTCGCTCGTCGGTTGGCCAATGGCAAGCCGCGGTCGCCATTGCAGCCATTCATCCTTGCTCTCTTGGTGCAGCTCGAAGCGTTGCTCAGTGCGGGCGAGCGGCCCTTGGCTGGCGTCGTCCGGGGTGGCGAAGGCGATGCCGCCTTCGAGCAAGCTTTCCACCGATTCGGTGCGCACCTTGGCGCCGTTGAGCAGGGAAAACTCCACGTCGATGCCGCTGGCCGTCCAGAACTGGCTGCCGCGATGCACCAGTGCGGCGTAGCGCGGAATGATCAGGATGTGCACCAGCACCTGTTCGGCCTGACTGGACAGCTCCAGGTAACTCACCTGGCCCACCGGCATGCCGCGATAGGTCACCGGCACCCCGGCTTTGAGCGAGCCACGCTGGGCGCTGGTGAGAATCAGATGCAGACCCTTGAGTTGGTCCTTTACGTCCGGTGCCTGACTGCGCGCAATAAAGTGGCTGGCGGTCGGGTTGCTGGCGGCGGGCGGCAGCACTTCGATATAGGGGCCGAAGATCACCGTGTCGAGGTTGGCGGTGCGCACCAGGCCGAGCTCAGGCCGCACTATCCAGAACTTGGCGCCTTTGCGCGCGATCAGGTCAATGGCATTGAACAGCTTGATCTTCAGCAGCACGCCATTGCGTTGGGGATTCAGTTGCAGGCTCTCCACCCGGCCGACGTCCAGCCCCTTGAAACGCACCGCCGTGCCGTTACGCAAGCCTTCAGCGCTGGGCACCTCTAGCTCGATGAGCTGGGTTTTTTCGGTGGCCTCGGCCGGGCTGCTGAACAGGCTGAAGCTGTAACCATTGCCCACCGCTTTACTGGTTTTTTCTGGCGTTTCGAAGGCAATGCCGCCTTCGATCAGGCTCTGCAGCGAACCACTCTTGACCTCAATGCCGCTCAGGCTGCCATTGACGCTGATACCGCTGGCATTCCAGAAGTACGAGGAGCGATTAATCAGCGCCGCAAACTGCGGCTCAATCAACAGGCCGATCTGCATTTTCTGCCGGTCACGAGCCAGGTTGATGCTGGTCACGCTGCCGACTTTGAGTTGCCGATACAGCACCGGGGCGCCAAGGCTGACTGAGCCGACTTGTTCGGCGCTGAGCTTCAGATGCAGGCCCGGCACCCGGTAGTCTGGCGCGGGCGGTGCCAGCAGGGCGGTGAAGTTACGCCTGGCCGCCGCGTTTTTGTCGCCAGCCTTGATCTCGATAAAGTTGCCCTGGGTCAGTGCCTCCAGGCCTTTGACTCCGGCCAGCGAGATGGATGGGCTAACCAGCCAGAACTTGGCGTCTTCGGTCAGGTAAGGTTCGGCGCGCGGGTCCATGCTGATCTGGGCAATGGCGCTCTCCAGATTGTTGGCCATCTTCGCCGATTTGACGATGCCGACTTGCTTGCCGTGCCAGCGCACGGGCGTCACGCCGGGCTCAATGCCGCTGAAATCGTGCAGCGCCAGTTCGATCATGATGCCGACCTGGGCTTCGTCGTAATTGGCATACAGCTCATACACGGGCTTTGCCGCGTTATCTTTAACGCTGCCGTCGCTGGCTAGATTGTCGAAGGCAATGCCGCCCGCCATCAGGCTGATCAGTGATTCGACGTTAACCTTGACCCCGGCCAGGCTGGCGGAAACGCTCACTCCGCTGACGTTCCAGAAGCGCGTGGAGGCGGTCACCAAATGCTCGAATTCGGGGCGAATATGCAGCTTGATCAGCACCGAGTTCTGGTCCGGCGCCAGGGCGTAGCTGTTGACCTGGCCGACCTGGATTTGCCGGTAATACACCGGGCTGCCTTCGGAGAGTGACTCCAGGCGTGCGCTTTTTAACTGCAGGTGCAGGCCGGGCAAGCTGTCCGAGAGCGGCGGCGGTTCGCTCAGCGCCGTGTAGTGAACCTCTTTCTTGCCCTGGCCCGGCTCAAAAGTAATGTAATTGCCCGACACCAGGGTCTCCAGCCCAGTAACACCGGCCAGTGAGACTCGCGGCTGGACCAACCAAAAATGGCTGTCATGGCGCAGAAAATCTTCGGCGGCGCGGTCGACCTCGATATGCACCAGGACTGCTTTTTTGTCCGGGCTAAGGTCCAGGCTCTGCACCTTACCGAGGGGCATGCCCTTGTAGATCAGCTCGGTTTTGCCGGCGGCAATACCGTCGCCGCTGCTAAACACTATGTCGATCATTACCCCCTTTTCGTTGTAGGCCTTCCAGCCCAGCCAACTGCCAATCAACAAGGCAATGATGGGCAGCACCCAGATGGCTGACCAATTGCTGGCGGGGCGCACCCGGGCCGGGGGGATGGAGGCTGGTAGCTCGGTCATTACAGAATTTCCGCAGTGGGTACGGGGTTAAAGCTAAGCGCTGAATGCAGAAGCGTACAAGCCGAGCATTGCATTCTGGTGTGCAGCAGCGGTGCTGTTCGCAGGGTGTTCAGTCGCGGCCTGAGCGAATACGGGGCGCATCGCTGATTGGTCGTTTGCCGTGCCGTGCAGATTAGTCAAGTTCGGCGCGGCCGGCTTGCTGCCAGCGGCATGCTTGACTAGCGTTGAATGACACCCCCATCGAGGACAACGTCATGCCTACCCATCACAGTTACAAAAAGATCGAACTGGTCGGCTCCTCGCCGATCAGCATTGAAGATGCGATCAATAACGCCTTGGCCGAGTGCGCCAAGTCGATACGCAATATGGACTGGTTTGAGGTGGTTGAAACCCGCGGTCATATTGCCAATGGCAAGGTCGGCCACTATCAAGTGACGCTTAAAGTTGGGTTTCGGCTGGCGGACAGTTAAAGCAATAGCCGCTGCGCAGTTTTTTTGTCACCTCCAGGCTCTATGCTTGGGCACTGCCAGAGTTGCCGAGGGTTAGCGGTGGCGGCTGGGCAGCGTGCGATTTTTATTCACTACGAGGGAACGTTGATGATGAAGCATTTGATTTTGGGCCTGGGCCTGTTTTCGTTGGCTGGTGCGTTAATGGCCGCGCCTCTGCCTTGCGCAGAGTTGCAGGCGCAAATTGAGGCCAAGTTGCAGGCTAAAGGTGCCAAGTCCTACAGCCTGGAAGTCGTCGCCAAGGGCAGTGCTGGCGACAAGCAGGTGGTTGGCAGTTGCGAGGCCGGCAGCAAGGAAATCGTTTATAAACGCAATTGATGCATGACCGCGCCCAGCGTGCTGGGCGTCACTAAAACCGGGCCTGCTGCCCGGTTTTTTTATCCGCACCAAGGCTAGGTCGGCACTGGCGGCTTAGTAAATTTGGAGAGTGCCATGGCGCGTTGCTTGGCTTTAACAGTGGTGGCGTTGCTGAGCGGTTGCGCCCATTTGCCGGCCCATGATCCGGCACAGGCGTGGATCAATATTTACTCCTTTGCCGATAACCAGTTGCAGGCGCAGCAAGTGGATGGTCAGCCGTGGGCGGCGAGTGAGTATTTTCAACTGACACCGGGCAGTCACAGTCTGGGCTTGAATTTTCAGTATTGGACGGATGCCGGCTACGGCCGGGAGCCGCTGGCGCAGTCCTGTGATTTCAGCCTGGCTTATGAAGGGTTTCGCGCCGGCAAAGAGTACCAACTGGCCGCCGGCTGGAACCCCGAAGGGGCCTGGTTACGTTTGCTGGATGAGCGCGGCGAGCAACTGGCCTACGAAACCTGCGGTTCTTTTTGAGCGTCACGGCCGCTGCTTTTACCTTGGACCGTGGCCGCGCTCTTTAGCCTGACTCAGTGGCCGGGCTGGGCCAAATAGGCGGCTAACCCGGGCTGCAGGTTGTCCGGCTTGAGCAGCTCTTCGGTGAGGCTCAGGGCTTTTTTCACCTCCTCCAGCGGCATCTGGTTGGCCAGATCCTGACGGTTCCCCACCGCTGGGACCAGGGCCTTGCCGGCATAGGCCACCGAGAGGTTGTACAGGGCCATGGCCAGCACCTTGTCCTGCGTCACTCCCCGACCGTTCTGATAGAGCACGCCGAGATTGCTCAAGGCATCGATATCGCCCTGCTCGGCGGCCGGACGATACCAGCGCACGGCCTCGGGGTAGTTCACCGGTATGCCCACGCCGTGCTCGTGCATCGCGCCGAGGTTGAACTGGGCATCAGTATTGCCCTGCTCGGCGGCTTTCAGGTACCAGGCTGCCGCCTGGGGTAAATCCTTGGCCACGCCAAAGCCATTCTCATAGAGCACGCCCATGGAGTACTGGGCACGCGGGTCGTTCTGCTCAAGCAGCGGGCCGAGTTCTGCCTGGGCTTGGGCATAGTTGCCCGCAGCGAACGCGGCGGCGGCCTCGTCGAAACCGGCCAATGCGACCGGAGAAGCTAGCGCCAGCAGCAGGCAGAGGTGGAATTTCAGTGGTCTGACGGTCATGCGCAATCCTTGGTTTATTGGGCTGTGTTGCGGACATGAAAGCGGGGCGCAATGCGCCCCGCTCTGTTTACCGCATGCTCTTACTCTTTGCCACTGTCGACGGCTTGCTGGGCCTGCTGCAGCTTGGCGATATCGGCCTTGCTCAGTTCTGGCCGGTCGATCTTCAGGCTGACCTTGTTCAATTTGCCGGTGAAGGTGAAGGGCGGTTGGTAATCACCATCCTCGACTCCGGTGAGGGTGTCGGAGCCGATGTCCAAGCTTTCATCCCAGGCCAGGGTGAAGGGCAGCGATTTGGCCATCTGGTGCTGGGCCACCACTTGGCCGTCGACCTTGAGGGTGCCCATGCCGCCGCGGCCGATGCCAGAGAAGTCGTTGAAGGCCAGGGTTGCTGCGCCCAGACCGTCGTACTTGAAGTCGAACTCCAGCACGTGCTTGCCTGGGGTGAGCGCGTCTTTGCCTTCCCAGCGGATGCGCTCCAGGTCGATCAGGTTCCAGAGGAACACCGGCTTGTTCTTCAGTACATAGAAGCCGTAGCCGGCGAAGCGTCCGCCTTGGGTGATCAGCATGCCTTCGGCGCCGGCGGCGGGGATTTCTACCTCGGCGGTGAAGGCGTAGGAGGCATTCAGCACGCTCGGCGCATCACCATTGGGGGTGCCGATCAGCGGATGGCTCCAGCTGAACTCATTGCGTCCGGCGGTAATGCTCGGCCGTGGGGCAATCATGCGTGGCAGTACCGAGGTATCCAGGGGCAGCACCTGATACTTGCGCGCCTCGCTCATAAACATCGTCTGCAGCTGTTTGAGCTTATCGGGGTATTGCGCCGCCAGGTCGGTGGACTGCGAGTAGTCCTCGTCCAGGTTGTACAGCTCCCACTGCATCTGCATCGGGTCGGTGGCCTTGGCGGTCATGTTCCAGGGCGCACGCACCACCTTGGTACTGGCGATCCAGCCGTCGTGATAGAGGGCATGGTCGCCCATCATCTCGAAGTACTGGGTCTTGTGGGTGGAGCGGGCGTTGGTGTTGGCTTTGTCGAAGCTGTACAGCAGGCTGACCCCTTCGATGGGTTTTTGCGCAATGCCATCGACCAGCTTAGGCGCGCTGATGCCAGCGGCCTGCAGGATGGTTGGCGCTATGTCGATCATGTGGTGGAACTGGGTGCGGATACCGCCCTTGTCGGTGATCCGTGCTGGCCAGGAAATCGCCATGCCCTGGCGCACGCCACCCAGGTGCGAGGCCACCTGCTTGACCCAGGTGAATGGGGTGTCGAAGGCCCAAGCCCAGCCGGCGGCCATGTGGTTGATGGTCTGGTCCGAACCCCAGAGGTCATAGAACTTCTTCAGCTGCAGCTCGACCGGTACCTGCACGCCATTGAACATGGCCACCTCGTTGGGGGTGCCGAACTGCTGGCCCTCGGAGCTGGTGCCGTTGTCGCCGGTGATGTAGATGATCAGGGTGTTGTCCAGCTTGCCCAGATCCTCGACGGCCTGAATCACCCGGCCGATCTCGTGGTCGGTGTAGGCGGCGTAGGCGGCGAACACCTCAACCTGGCGGATATAGAGTTTCTTCTGGTCGGCGCTCAGGCTGTTCCACTCCGGCAGCAGATCCTTGGGCCAGGGGGTCAGCTTGGTGTTCGGCGGAATTACCCCAAGCTTTTTCTGGTTGGCGAAGATGGTCTCGCGCAGCTGGTTCCAGCCGCCGTCGAACAGGTGCAGGGCGCTGATTTTGCTGATCCACTCCGGGGTCGCGTGATGCGGGGCATGGGTGCCACCGGGCACGTAGTAGACGAAGAAGGGTTTATCCGGGGTCAGCGCGTGCATGCGCTGCATGTAGTCGATCGCCTCGTCGGCCATTGCGGTGGTTAGGTTCCACTCAGGCTTGCCCTCGAACGGGTAGATCTGCGTGGTGTTGCGAAACAGGTTGGGCTGCCACTGGCTGGTGTCGCCACCGATAAAACCGTAGAAATACTCGAAACCCATGCCGCTTGGCCATTGGTCAAAGGGACCGGCCTGGCTGGCCTGGAAGGCTGGGGTGTTGTGATTTTTGCCGAACCAGGAGGTGTGGTAGCCGTTGTCCTGGAGGATGCGGCCGACGGTGGCGGTGTCCTTGTCGATCATGCTGTCGTAGCCGGGGTAGCCGGTGGCCGC
>MHZN01000041.1 GCA_001830395.1 Pseudomonadales bacterium RIFCSPLOWO2_12_59_9
GCCCCGGTGCCAACCTTGAATGCGCCCGACATACGCAGCCGTAGCACCCGTGCCCTGATCGTTGACGACAACCTTGAACTGCGCGAACTGCTGGGCGGCTACCTGAGTCGCTTTAACATCGACAGCACGGCCGTCGGCGATGGTGCGGGGATGCGCCGCGCCTTGACCGAGGGGCATTTCGACGTGGTCATTCTCGACCTGATGCTGCCCGGCGAAGACGGGCTGGTGCTGTGCCGCCAGTTGCGCAGCAGCTCCGACATTCCGATCCTGATGCTGACCGCCCGTTGCGAACCGACTGACCGCATCATCGGCCTGGAACTGGGCGCCGACGATTACATGGCCAAGCCCTTTGAGCCGCGCGAGCTGGTGGCACGGATTCAGAGCATTTTGCGCCGCGTGCGTGACGACCGTGAGCCGTCACGTTTTGCGCCACGCCAAGCGCCACGCAGCAGCATTCGCTTCGACGACTGGCAGCTGCACAGCGTACTGCGCCAGCTGCAATCACCGACGGGGCTGGTGGTGCCACTGTCGAACGCCGAGTTTCGCCTGCTCTGGGTGTTTCTCGAACGACCACGGCGGGTGCTCAGCCGCGAACAACTGCTGGACGCCGCCCGTGGCCGCTCGATTGAAGCCTTCGACCGCAGCATCGACTTGCTGGTCTCGCGGCTGCGCCAGAAGCTCGGTGAAGACCCGAAAGCGCCGCGCCTGATCAAGACCGTGCGCGGTGAAGGCTACCTGTTCGACGCCCGCGAGATCGCCTGATGGGCCGCCTCGACAGCCTGTTCGCGCGCCTGTTCGGCCTGCTGTTGCTGGCCATTGTGCTGGCCCATGTGCTGGCCTATATCTGGTTCAGTCAATACGGCCATCCACCGCCGCCGCCCTCTACGCTGCAACCGGGCCCAGGCCCGCGACCACCGCCGGGGTTTGGCGGGCCGCTGGTGCCGCTGCTGTTTCAACTGCTCAGCCTGATAGTCGCCGCCTGGTATGGCGCACGCCTGCTGACTCGGCCGATTCAACGCCTGGCGGCCGCCGCCGAACGCCTGAGTAACGACCTCGACACCCAACCGCTACCTGAGACCGGTCCCCGTGAGGCGCGCTTAGCCGCCCATGCCTTTAACCTGATGCAACAACGTATCCGCCAGCAGGTGCAACAGCGCGGGCGCATGCTGGCGGCCGTCTCCCATGACCTGCGCACGCCGCTGGCGCGCTTGAAACTGCGCGTTGAGGAAGTGCCCAGCGCCCAGCTGCGGGCCCGCATGGGCCAGGACTTGAGCGAGATGATCAGCATGCTCGACGCCACCCTGAGCTACCTGCACGAGCAACGCAGTTGCGAGGCCTGGCAGTGGCTGGACGTGCAGGCGCTGGTCGAGTCGCTGGTCGAAGACGCCCAGGATCGCGGCGCTGCCGTGCAGGTCAGCGGCCAGTGCGCGCCGTTGCGGGCACAACCCATGGCGCTGCGCTCGTGCCTGAGCAACCTGCTGGAAAACGCCCTGCGCTACGCCGGCCATGCGCAGATTGAACTGGCCGACAGCCGCGAACAGCTCGAGGTGCGGGTCTGCGACCAGGGGCCGGGAATCGACGCCACACAACGCGAGGCGGTGTTCGAGGCCTTCTACCGAGTCGAAGGCTCACGCAATCGCAGCTCCGGTGGCGTCGGCCTGGGCCTGACCATCGCCCGCGAAGCCGCGCGCCGGCAAGGCGGTGACATCCGCCTGGAACAAACCCCAGGCGGCGGCCTGACCGCCATCCTGCGCCTGCCCCGCGCCTGTACAGGCACCGATACAGACCGTGTAAAAACGTAGCGAGCGAAGGTTAGGCAAGGCGAAAAGAGGCGAGGACGCGGAGTTTACGAGCTGTAAATGAGCAGGCCGAGCCTGTTTTTAACGCCGCATAACCGAGCGCAGTAGTTTTTACACGGTCTGGATACAAAGTCCCTATAGCGCCGACACATAAACCCCTGAGGCTGACAACACCGCAGAACCCTCTGCGGTATGTTTAGACAGGAGTGACTCCCATGATCAGTGGTGTCAGCAGTTACTCGGGCTACAGCAGCTATAGCTCGACACTCGCCAGTTCCCAGCGCAGCAGCACGGCCAACAGCGCCGCGGCGGGGTGCGCCGCCGGCCCGGCCAAAGTGCAGGAAAAACTCTTCAGCATCCTCGACGCCAATGGCGATGGCAGCGTCGCCAAGGATGAGCTGAGTACGGCGCTGGCGGCGGCCAAAGAGAGCGACAGCAGCCTGAGCATCGATATCGACGAGCTGTTCAGTCAGCTGGATGCCAATGCGGACGGCAGTATCGATAAGCAAGAGACTGCCGCCCTCGCCCCGCCACCACCGCACGGCGGAGCTGGCGGGCCGGGTGGGCCTAACCCAGAGGAATTGTTCAGTCAGTTGGACAGCGACGGCGATGGCAGTGTGGCGCTGGCGGAACTGAGCAGCGCGCTCGGCGTTAGCAGTGCTAGCAGCGAGCTGAGCAGCCTGTTCGGCGAGCTCGACAGCGATGCCGACGGCGTTCTCAGCGCCCAAGAGACCGCGGCCTTGGCGCCACCTCCGCCACCACCACCGGCGCAACTGCAGGCCGAAGACAGCGAGCAGCTGTTCAGCGCGCTCGACAGTGACAGCAACGGCAGTATCAGCAAAGACGAGCTGGGTAGCCTGTTCGATGCCCTGACCAGCAGCGATAAGAACAGCAACCAGAGCAGCACCAGCAGCACCGGGGCCAATTCAGGCTACGCCGACCTGGTGGCCAGCTTGCTTAAGCAATACAGCGAAAATGTCAGTTACAGCAGCAAGCTGGGCAGTCAGATCAGCCTGTCGGCCTGAGTCGAGTCGGCCAGCCACCCGGATGGCCGACTCGCGTCACTCCTTATCGGCTGTTGGTTCTACTTCAGGGGTGCCGATCCAGTCCTTGAGCAGGCTGTAGGCCACCGCCAGCAAGGTCGGGCCGAGGAACAGGCCCATAAAGCCAAACGCCAGAATGCCGCCAAACACCCCCAGCAACACCACCACCAAGGGCAAGTTGCCGCCGCGGCTGATCAGGTAGGGTTTGAGCACGTTGTCGACGCCGCTGACGATCAGCGTGCCCCAGATGCCAAGAAACACCGCCATGCCATATTCGCCTTTCCAGGCCAGCCAGGCCGTGGCCGGTATCCAGATCAGCGGCGGGCCCATCGGAATCAGGCTGAAAACGAAGGTCAGCATGCCCAGCAAAATGGCCCCCGGCACCCCGGCGATCATAAAGCCGATCAAGGCCAGCAGCGCCTGCGCCGCGGCGGTGCCGATTACGCCGTTAACCACCCGTTGCACCGTGCCGGCCACCAGATGCAAATAGTGGCCAGCTCGGTCACCGATCAAGCGTTCCAGCAAGGCATGGACAAAGTGCGCCAGGGCCGGGCCATCCCGGTAAAAAAAGAACACCAGCACCAGGCTCAGGATCAGCTCCAGCATGCCGCCGCCAATTTGCGCACTGCGCGCCAGTAACCAGTTACCCACCTCGCCCAGATAAGGCCGGACCGCGACAAACAAGGCGGCGCCCTGCTGGTCAATGGTGTTCCAGATACCCACCAAGCGTTCACCCACCAGCGGCACAGCGGCCAACCAGACGGGAGGCTCGGGCAAGCCATCGACCTGCACATCCTTGATAAAGGCCACGGCGCTCTGGATATGGTCGGCCAGATTAAACCCCAGCCACACCAGCGGCAGCGCCAAGGCCACCATCCAGGCCAGGGTTAGCAGCAGCGCCGCCTGGGTCACGCTGCCGCGCAGCAGACCGGTGAGCAGGCGCATCAGCGGCCAACTGGCAAATGCCAGGACGGCGCCCCAAAACAGCGCTGACCAGAACGGCGCCAACACCAAGATGCAGGCGCCTAACAGCGTCAGCAGCAGAATCTGCCCCAACAGGCGATCGTTATTGAACATCAAGACGTGCTCCGTGCAAAAAATAAAGGCGCTGCAGCCGTTAGCTGTTGCAGGTCGATTTTGTAGGCTGGGCTTCAGCCCACCACCGCGTGATAAGGGACTTGGTGGGCGAGCCCACCCTAGGTTTTGCCGCCAGCACTTAGCGGGGACAGAGCCAAGCGCCGCCCTATTCGCGTAACTTAACAGTCAGCCCAGCTGCCGAACTGTCGCCCAGTTGCAGGCGTGTGGCACGCACCCCTTGGGCGCTCAATGCGTCGAGCCAAGCGGCAGCATGGGCACCGTTGAGGCTGACGCGCAAGGTACTGTCCATCTGCAAGCTGCGTACCAGCACTGAGACCCACTGGGTTGTAGGTTCGCCGGCCAAATGGATCAGCGTTAGCTCACCGCTGCTCTTGAGCTCACGCAGTAAGGTCGCAGGACTGGGTAATAGTTCACCCAGGGGCGCGCTGGCGTTCAATTGCTCGACGTGCAAATACGCCCGGCGATTGCCACGGGTAATGCCATACAGCGCCAGCAGGCTGTCTTGCAGCGGCGGCGCCAGGCGCAGCAGCGCATAGCTTTGCTGATCATCGCCGCCGTTTAGCTGGGCATTGGCAAACACGTTATTGGCCCACAGGGTGCTTGAGCCGCAATCGCGGCCCTGACACCAAAATAGCAACTGCGCACCTTGCTGTTGCAAGCTGGCCCGCGCGGCGTCGAAGGCCTCGCTGCTGCCGTGCTCGGCGGGCAAGGCGTAGGTCAAGGCGGTCAGTTGGCCTAGGGTGGCGACCTGCGCCTCCATGCGTAACTGACCACTGATTCGACGGATCGAACCGGCCGGAAAGACCCGCTCCTGGCCACTGCTTTGGCTGAAATCGACAATTTCGGCCCGGGCAAAACGTGGCAACACCGACAAATCCTGGCTGCCGGCAACATCGCCCGCCGCCGCAAAACCCGTCCACAGGAGCAAACCCAGAGTGCTGAATAGACGCATCCGGCCCCTCAACGGGTGACTATCGATTGCGCGGCCTTCACCACCGCCGCCGCATCCGCGTCACTCTGCGGCACCAGCAAACCACGCTGCACCGCAGGACGCTCGGCAAGCGCCGCCATCCAGCGCTGCAAATGGGTGAGGCCATCGACCGCCACACCGGCCCAGTCATGCACCCGCACCCAGGGGTAGGTGGCGATATCGGCAATGCTGTAGTCGCCGGCCAAGTACTCGACCTCGGCTAAACGACGGTCGAGCACTTCATACAGGCGGCGGGTTTCATGCTGATAGCGCTCGATCGGGCCTTGGAGTTTTTCCGGGTAATAGCGGAAGAACACATTGGCCTGACCTTGCATCGGGCCGACTCCGCCCATCTGGAACATCAGCCACTGGACCACTTGCGAACGCCCCTTGACGTCGCTCGGGATCAGCTGGCCGGTCTTCTCAGCCAGGTACAGCAAAATCGCCCCGGACTCGAACACCGCAAAATTATCCATGTCACGATCGACAATCGCCGGGATGCGGCCATTGGGGTTGATCTTCAGATAGTCGGCGGTTTTTTGCTCTTGCTGATCAAAGCGCAGGGCGTGTACCTCGTAGGGCAACCCCAGCTCTTCCAAAGCGATAGAGACTTTATGGCCGTTGGGCGTGGCCGCGGTATAGAGATCGATCATGACAAGCTCCTCTGACAATCCGCCCGAGCCTGCGCAGTTGCCCTGCGCAAGTCAAGGCACGGCGAACAAGCGATTGAAACAGCCTGCTACAGGTCGGGCGCCCGTCTCATCATCCAAAGGCGCAGGTCAGGCTTTGGCAAAGAATCGATTGAAGCAATCGGCGACGGCTTGAGCACCCGCCTCGTCATCCAAATGCAGGTGATGGCCGCCAGGCAAGGAGTGCAACTCGAAGGGCAATTTCTCCAACAATTGAGCCACTCCTGGCTGTGCTTGCAACATGCCTTGCTGGGCCAAAATCAGGCTCACCGGGCATTGCACGCTTTGCACAAAACTATGGGCATGGGCCAGGGTCAGGCGCAGTGGCGACGGCAGGGTCAGGCGCGCGTCGGTACGCCAGGTGTAACCGCCGGGCACCGGCATCAAACCGCGTCCGGCGAGCAACTCGGCCGCCTCCAAGCTCACCGCGCCAACCCCCTGCATACGTGCCGCCACCGCCCGTTCCAGTTGCCCATAGACCGGTTTGTTTTTGCCGGCCAATGCCAGCTGCGCCTTGAGTGCTTCGCCGAGTTTGGCCGGCGCGCTGTCGGCCTCGCCGGTATAGGGAATCAAGCCATCGATCAGCGCCAGGCGCTCGACCCGCTCGGGCATGGCGGCGGCCAGCAGCACCGAAACGATGGCGCCCATCGAGTGACCGAGCAACGAGAAACGCTGCCAGCCAAACTGCTCGGCCACCTGCAACACGTCATGCACATAGTCCCAGATCGCATAGCTGCCACCGGCTGGGCGGTGATCGGAGTGGCCATGGCCGGCCAGATCCAGCGCCACGATGCGCAGGCCTTTGAGCTTGGGCGCCAGCCGCGCATAGGTCATGGCGTTATCCAGCCAGCCATGCAGGGCGATTACCGGCAAGCCATCTTCCGGGCCGAACAGGTGCGCGGCCAACTCAATATGCGGCAAGCGCAGGCGGACTTCTTCGAATGCGGTGCTCATGCAGGCTCCTGCTGGGCGGCCCAGCGCGTGAAGATTTTTTTCAACAGCTCGGCAGTGTCTTGCGGACGCTCCAGCGGGAACATATGGCCGCCCGGCACGCTCAGGTACTCGCCCTGCGGCACCTGGCGCAACGAGCGGGTATGGTGCGGCATGACCACGCGGCTATGCCGACCGCGAATCATCGCCAGCGGCACCTGCAACTGCTGCGGCCGGCCCGGGCTGGTGTGCGGCACACTGCGGTAAATGTCGATCTCGGTCTGCGGGTCAAAACGCAAACGCAAGCCCGCCCCACTGTCTTGCAAGCCATGCAGCAGGTAGGCGTCCAGGCACTCCGGATCGAAACGTTTGAACAGGGTTTTACCGGCAAAATAGCGACGCGCCTCCTCTCGATCAGCAAAGGCTTCGCGTCGCCCCAGCGTGCGGCCGGCCGGGGTAATCCGATCGATAAAGCCAAAGCGTTTGGCGGCGCGAATCACCAGGCGATCGGCAAAGGTCAGCACCGGCGAATCGAGCATCACCACCCCGTAATACAGCTCGGGATGACGCAGCGCGGCGTGGTAATGCAGCACCCCGCCGAGGGAGTGCCCGACCCCCAGCACCGGCTCGGCGCGCTGCTGCAGGTGGAAGATCAGCTCGCTGACCAGTTGCTCCCAATTGTCACCGACCGGAAAGCGCGGATCATGGCCATGCTGTTCGAGGAACTCCACCGGGTAGTCCGCCCCCAGCGCACTGAACAACTTGCCGTAGGTGGCCGAAGGAAAACCGTTGGCGTGAGCAAAAAAAACCGACTGCGGCATAGGGAGGCACTTATGGCTGGAAGATGACTGAAATGAAGCACTGGATTGTCCGGCAGCGCCGGCCGCTCGGCAATGGCGCAGGTGCGGCTGAATGATGGCAGTGTGGCTAGCGATGAAGTTGCGTGAGTGGCTGCCCGCCCTCGCGCCGGCACATGGCCCGGCGCGAGGGCAACGGATCAGTCGGCGGCGGGGGCGGATTTGCCCAACGGCACCACCGCCATGGTCAGGCGCGAGACACAGCTGAGCTTGCCATCCGCACCGCTCAAGCGAATATCCCAAACCTGCGTGGTGCGGCCCAGATGCAGCGGCCGCGCCACCGCAGTGACCCGCCCGCTGCGCAAGCCACGCAAGTGGTTGGCATTCACCTCAAGACCAACGCAGTAATATTTGCTGCTGTCGATGCACAAGTGACAGGCCATGGAGCCGAGGGTTTCGGCCAGCACCACCGAGGCGCCCCCGTGCAACAAACCATAGGGCTGATGGGTGCGTGCATCGACCACCATGCTGGCGCTTATAGAATCCTCATCGAAGGACTCGAAGCGAATATCCAGCAAGCCGACGAGGGTGTTGGGCGACAGCGCGTTCAGCGCGGCCAGGTCAGGTTGTTGCAACCAAATGCTCATTGCAGAACTCCTTATTCGTGCCAGAGCACCGGCTCGCGGCGCTCCATCCAGTCAGTGAAATTCGCCGTATAGACGAGGCCCTCCACCACACTGTGTTTGATCTTCAGAATGCTCATGGTGAGACGTCATTATTCGTGCCAGAGCACCGGCTCGCGGCGCTCCATCCAGTCAGTGAAATTCGCCGTATAGACGAGGCCCTCCACCACACTGTGTTTGATCTTCAGAATGCTCATGGTGAGACGTCATTATTCGTGCCAGAGCACCGGCTCGCGGCGCTCCATCCAGCCAGTGAAGTTCGCTGCATAGGCGCCTTCCACTACGCTGCGTTTGATTTTCAGGGTCGGGGTCAGAAAACCGTTATCGATGGCCCAGATATCCTTGACCAGCACTATACCGAGCAAGCGCTCATGCTTGTCGAGCTGTGCGTTAACCGCTTCCAGCAGCGCCTTCAGGCTGCCCTCCAACTCAACGCGGGTGCCATTGGCCAGCTCTTTACGGGCGCCCTCAGACAACACACACAAGGCCATTGGCTGCGGCATACCATCGCCGACCACACAGACCTGCTCGATTTTCGAGTGCGCTCCCAGCAGGTTTTCAATCGGTGCCGGCGCTACGTATTTGCCCTTGCTGGTCTTGAAGATTTCCTTGATCCGCCCGGTCAGGCGCAGATTGCCCTCGGCGTCTTGCTCGCCTTTGTCGCCGGTGCGCAGGAAGCCATCGGTGGTCAGGGTCTCGGCGGTTTTCTCCGGTTCCAGGTAATAACCCTGCATGGTGGCGCCACTGCGCACCTGCACCTCGCCAGTGTCGGCAATCCGCACTTCGACATCGGTGCAAGGCTGACCGATCCAGCCATGCCGGCGCTTACCCGGCCGACAGACATGGGAATAGCCGCAATTCTCGGTCATGCCATACACCTCGAACAGATCCAGGCCCAAGCGCTGATACCACTTGAGCAAGGCTTCCGGCACCGGAGCTGCACCACACAAGGCATAACGCACGGCATCCAGGCCCAGACCGGCGAGCACCTTGCGGCCGACCATGCGACCAATCAGGGGTAACTTCAGCAAGCGATCGAGCCGCGCCGCCGGCATTCTTGCGTACACGCCCATCTGGAACTTGGTCCAGATCCGCGGCACACCGAACATCACGGTCGGCCGCGCGCGCTTGAGGTCTTCGAGGAAGGTGTCCAGGCTGTCAGCAAAGAAAATCGTCGAGCCGCCGTAAAAGGAGGTCATCTCGACAAACATCCGCTCCGCCACATGGCAAAGCGGCAGGTAGGACAGCATGCGGTCCTCTTCAGCCACGCCAAACAACTCGATGCCGCGGCTGGCGCCAAAGGCAAAGTTGCTGAAATTGTGCATCACCCCTTTCGGTGTACCCGTGGTGCCGGAGGTATAGATGATGGTGCACAGCTGGTCGGCCGCTGGTTTGGGCTGGTCCTGAATCGGCGTGCAGGCTTGCAGGTCACTCCAGAGCTGATCGAATCGACCGGCCGGCCGCAGTGGCAGGCCGACGCAGGGAATGCCCTCGGGAAT
>MHZN01000042.1:0-13863 GCA_001830395.1 Pseudomonadales bacterium RIFCSPLOWO2_12_59_9
TTCCCCATGTGAGAGTAGGTCATCGTCAAGCTTAAACACCAAACCCCTGATCATCGCAAGATGGTCGGGGGTTTGTCTTTGCACGCAGAAAAGTTACTCCGGATGTTTTGGGTTATTCGTTTGCCCGTTTAACTGTTGAGCTAGATACCAGCGAAATACAGCACCAGTTTCACCACGCCAAACACCGTCAACACGAAGCACAGGGTGAACAGCAGCCCTAGCGCAATAAACTGACTGGGTTTGCCGTGGCCAAAGTCGCGCGCACGGTTCTTTCCGCTCTGCACGCCAAAGGCTGCCGCCAACACGCTTTGTAGCATCTGCCAGAAGGTCGGTGGCTGTGGGGGCTGATCGTTCATGCGCGTCTCCTGTTTGCTTTCAGCTTAGCCGCAATAACGTCAGCGACTCACTGCAATTTTCGCAGCTGCAGTTCAATGACCTTGAATAAAGGGCGGGCGGCGATATTCGTCTGATTGCAGGCCTTTTGCAGGGCCCATAAGGCCTCAGTTATTGCTCGAGTGTCGCCGATGATCTGGCAGCGCTCAAGCAACTCCTCCAGCAGGCAGGCGAAGGCACGCACTTCGAGACGTTGTAGTGCGATAGCTTGGCTTTGATTAGCCTGGTTATAAAAGGATGCCGCACCGAAATCGCCCAGCAGGCAATCGCCTTGCGCGTTATGGAGGATGTTGTGGCCGTACAAGTCACCATGATTGATGCCTTGGGCGTGCAAATGCGCACAGGCGCTGGCAATTCTTTGGGCAAGACGCAGAAGCATCGCCAGGCTGAATTGTCTGTCGGTGCTGTAGATGTCACGGGTGCAGGATTCAAGGCTGGGTGGATTGGCCAAGTTGATAAAGTCTGGGTCTATCAACTCAAGCACTAAGCCGGGGGTTTGGTCTGGATGCTGGCTGAGCCTGCCGTGTAGGCCAATCAAGTTCGCATGACTGCCAGCAGCAATGCAGGCGCTCATTTCGCTATGGGGCAGGCCATCGCTGGTGACTGCGCCTTTGAATAATTTCACCGCCACGTTTTGTGCTGCTGCGTCGCTGGTTTGCCAGCACGCTTGCTGGATGATCCCGGAGGCGCCTTCACCTAATATCTGCCCAAGCGACAGTTGCTGCCAATCGATGCTGGCAATGGGGTGTGTGGCCAGCGCCGTGGCTTCAGCTTGTGCGCAAAGCGGATTGCCGGCGAAGGCCAGCCACGCCAAACGAGGCATATTTAATAACCAGCCTGGTAGCTCGGTTAGTTGGTTGGCGGCGATGCGCAGCAGTTCAAGGTTGTGGCAATTCGCTAAGCTGGCGGGCAGTTCGCGCAGGCGGTTACCCGCGAGCATCAATTTTTGCAGTTGCAGACACCGCCCCAGTTCGTCCGGCAGCTGCTCCAGCTGATTGTCGGTGAGGATCAGCCAGCGCAGTTTGGCGGGCAGGGCGACGGCGGGCAGGTGGCGGATCTGGTTGGCCTTGAAACCGATCATTTCCAGTTGTGCACACTGCCCTAGTACCGCCGGTACCTCGGCAAAGCTGTTATCCGAGCAAAACAGTACCCGTAACCTATGCAGGCGCGGCAAGTCGGCGGGCAGGCTGTCCAGTTGGTTACCCGAGAGGTTGAGTACCTCCAGGCTATCGGCGAGGCTGAAAATGGCTTCGGGAAATTCTCTCAGCCCGCAGGACAGATCGAGGCGTGTGATGCCCGCCAGTTCGCCGCTTTGCAGTTGTTCAAGGCTGTGCATGGGTACTATCGGTCGCGTAAAAAAGTCCGCGAGCTTAGCATTTTGCATGGGACTAATTTGTACTCCATGCATAAATGATCGGTGCTGCAGCCAGCAGCTGACTCTATTAACCGTGGCATGTGGAGTTCTATTGCGCGGCCTGGATTCAGGCCGCGCCGGGCGGATCAAGGCTCCAGTCGATTTGATAATCGGCCAGGTAGTTGCTGCTGCTTGAGTAGCCGCATGGTTGGTGACTGCCAACTATGCCGACCGTTGGTCGATTATTGGTTGTCGCTGTCGCGGGTCTTTAGGCAACACAAAGGGCCGTATTCAGGCCCTTGCAGGGCCGCGCTGTAAGCCGCGTGTGGCCTGAGGTCCAGGTGATTTGTTCGGGTGTAAAAATGGAGGGTTTGCAGGGGGGGGATGACATGTTAAAAAGCGCGCGTTTTTTCATTAAATCCATCATTAAGAGGTAACCATTCCCAACTATGACCGTGCGTATCTGCATCCTGGAAACCGACATCCTCCGACCTCAGTTGATTGAGCAGTACCATGGCTATGGCCGAATGTTCAGGCAGTTGTTTGAGAAGCAGTCGATACCGGCGCAGTTCGATGTGTTCAACGTGGTGGAAGGTTGCTATCCAGATGCTGCCCTGGGCTACGACGCCTACCTGGTCACCGGCAGCAAGGCTGATTCATTTGGCAGCGACCCGTGGATTCAAACCCTTCGCGAGTTCCTGCTGAGCCGTTACCAGAGCGGCGACCGGCTGATCGGTATTTGCTTCGGTCATCAGTTGCTGGCCCTGTTGCTGGGCGGCAAGACCGAACGTGCCGCGCAAGGTTGGGGCATCGGCGTTAATCGCTACCAGCTGCTCGAACAACCCGAATGGATGAGTCCGAACCTTGAACATCTCGACATGTTGGTGTTCCATCAGGATCAGGTCACCGAGCTGCCCGACAATGCCACGCTGCTGGCCAGCAGCCCGTTCTGTCCGAACGCCGCCTACCGCATCGGCGACCAGGTGTTGTGCTTCCAGGCCCACCCGGAGTTTGTCGATGACTACCAGCTGGGGCTGCTCAACCTGCGCCGCGAGTTCCTCGGCGAGGCGCGCTACCAGCAGGCCATCAGCAGCATGAGCCTGCCACATCAGGGTGTGGTGGTGGCCGAGTGGCTGCTGCGTTTTGCCAGTCAAGAGCGGGCGCAGAACAGCCTCGCCGCCTGACGACAACGCCAACAAAAAAGCCCCGCCAGTTTTGCTGGCGGGGCTTTTTTGTTGCTGCTGATCCTCGAGTTCCCGCCGGTCAATACGCTTAGGGTGGTTGTCCACCCCACGAACTCAGCGTTTGATCACCGACAGGGCGATCATGCGCGACACCACCAGCGCCAGGTACATGACTCCGGCGAACTCCTCAATCATCACCAGCGCGCGGGCCATGGGCGCCAGCGGCACTATATCGCCCAGGCCGACCCCGGAGAGCGTGGTGAAGCTGAGGAACAGCAACTCCATCCAGCTCCGCGCGCCTGCGGCTCAAGCAGCGCCGTGAAGCTGCCCGGCAGCAGCAGTTGGCAAACGCTATAGAGGTGGGCAAAGACCCAGGCCAGCAGGGTGAAGCTCGCCCCTACTGCATACAGCTCATCGGTGCTGGCGTGCTGGTCCTGTACATATAGGCGATCAGGCTGGCTGCCGCATAGAAGTAAAACGCTGCCTCCAGGATGGCGATCAGCCAGTCCAGTTGCGGACAGGGCATCAGCAGGTCGATCGACGAGAGCGCCAGCACCAGCACGGCCAGCAGTGTGGCGACCTAGGTTTGCGTGGGGCTGCGCTTGACCACATGCAGTGCCAGGCCCAGCGCGGTGGCTTCCATCCAGGGGTAGAGCAGTACGCCGAGCAGTTGGATGAACAGCAGGCCGGCGGAAGGGCGGCGGATCATGTAGGCGATGGGGGGGCATGGAAAGCTTGCCTGTAGGTCGGGCTCTAAGCTGCGGTTTGGTCGGTAAGTGCGGGTATTCGCTAGCCCGCGCTTTCAGCCTGGGGCTTAGAAAAATAAAGCCCGCTAAAAGCGGGCTTTAATGGTGCTGTTTAGTTGTCATAACCCAGGTTCGGCGACAGCCAGCGCTCGCTCACGGCCAGGTCCTGGCCTTTGCGGGCGGTGTAGCTGTCGATTTGGTCTTTATCTACCTTGCCGACCGCGAAGTACTGGGCCTGGGGGTGGGCGAAGTACCAGCCGCTAACTGAGGCGGCCGGGAACATGGCGTAGTGTTCGGTGAGGAATACGCCGCTGCGGCCCGCCTGGCCTTCTGTGGCGGCTGGGTCGAGCAGGTTGAACAGGGTGCCTTTTTCCGTGTGATCCGGGCAGGCCGGGTAGCCTGGGGCCGGGCGGATGCCCTTGTACTGCTCTTTGATCAGCTCATCATTTTGTAGCTGCTCGTCTGGCTCGTAGCCCCAGTAGGTTTTGCGCACCTGCTGGTGCAGCCACTCGGCGCAGGCTTCGGCCAGGCGGTCGGCCAGGGCTTTGACCATGATCGAGTTGTAGTCGTCGCCGGCGTTCTGATAGGCCTTGGCTACTTCCTCGGCGCCGATGCCGGCGGTGGTGATAAAGCCGCCCACATAGTCGGTCAGGCCGCTGTCTTTCGGCGCGACAAAGTCGGCCAGCGAGAAATTCGGCTTGCCGTCTGGCTTGATGGTTTGCTGGCGCAGGTGGTGCAACTTGGTCAGCAGCTGACCGTCGTCGCCATAGACTTCCAAGTCGTCATCCTGCACCTGATTGGCGGGCCAGAAGCCGAATACTGCGCGGGCGCTGATGAGCTTCTCGTCGATCAGTTTGCTGAGCATTTCCTGGGCGTCTTTAAACAGGGCGGTGGCGGCTTCGCCGACCACTTCGTCGGTGAGGATGCGCGGGTATTTACCGGCCAGGTCCCAGGAGATAAAGAACGGCGTCCAGTCGATGTATTCGGCCAGTACCTTGAGGTCGATGTTCTCCAGCACCTGGGTGCCGGTGAAGGTCGGCACCGGCGGCTGATAGCTGGCCCAATCGAACTTGGGTTTTTTCGCCACGGCGGCGGCATAGGGCAGGCGCTCGGTGCGCGAGCTGCGGGCGGCGGTGCGTTCACGGACTTCGATGTAGTCCAGGCGGGTGCGTTCGACAAAGGCCGGCTTCAGTTCTTTGGACAGCAACTGGGTGGCCACGCCCACGGCGCGCGAGGCGTCGGTGACGTAGATCACCGCGTCATTTTGATACTTGGGCTCGATCTTCACCGCGGTGTGGGCTTTGGAGGTGGTGGCGCCGCCGATCATCAGTGGCAGATAAAAGCCCTGACGCTGCATTTCGCGGGCGACATGTACCATCTCGTCCAGCGACGGGGTGATCAGGCCGGACAGGCCGATGATGTCGCACTTTTCGGCAATCGCCGTTTGCAGGATCTTCTCCGCCGGCACCATCACGCCCATATCGACGATGTCGTAGCCGTTGCAACCGAGCACCACGCCGACAATGTTCTTGCCGATGTCGTGTACGTCGCCTTTCACCGTGGCCATCAGGATCTTGCCTTTGGCTTCCGGCTTGTCGCCTTTTTCCAGCTCGATAAAGGGGATCAGGTGGGCCACGGCCTGTTTCATTACCCGGGCGGATTTAACCACTTGGGGCAGGAACATCTTGCCTTCGCCGAACAGGTCGCCGACCACGTTCATGCCGGCCATCAGCGGGCCTTCGATCACTTCGATCGGGCGCGCGCACTGCTGGCGGCATTCCTCGGTGTCTTCGACGATAAAGGCGGTGATGCCCTTGACCAGCGAGTGCTTGAGGCGCTCGACCACGCTCCAGCTGCGCCACTCTTCGGTCTCGGCCTCTTTGACGCTGCCATCACCCTTGTAGTTGTCGGCGATCGCCAGCAGGGCGTCGGTGCCGTTGGCGTTGCGGTTGAGCACCACGTCTTCGACGCAATCACGCAGTTGCTTAGGGATTTCGTCGTAAATTTCCAGCTGACCGGCGTTGACTATGCCCATGGTCAGGCCGTTTTTGATCGCGTAATACAAAAACACCGAGTGAATGGATTCGCGCACCGGGTTGTTGCCGCGAAACGAGAACGACACGTTGGACACGCCGCCCGAGGTCAGGGCGTAGGGCAGGTGGTCACGGATATAGGCGCAGGCGTCGATAAAGTCGACCGCGTAGTTGTTGTGCTCCTCGATGCCGGTGGCGATGGCGAAGATGTTCGGGTCGAAGATGATGTCCTGTGGCGGGAAGCCGACTTCGTTAACCAAAATGTCGTAGCTGCGCTTGCAGATTTCGCGCTTGCGCGCAGCGGTGTCGGCTTGCCCGGCTTCGTCGAAGGCCATCACCACCACGGCGGCGCCGTAGCGCTTGCACAGCTTGGCGTGGTGCTTGAACTGCTCGACGCCTTCCTTCATGGAGATCGAGTTGACGATGCCCTTGCCCTGAATGCACTTGAGGCCGGCCTCGATCACTTCCCACTTTGAGGAGTCGATCATGATCGGCACGCGGGAGATGTCCGGTTCGCCGGCGATCAGGTTCAAGAAGGTGACCATCGCCGCCTTGGAGTCGAGCATGCCCTCGTCCATGTTGATGTCGATGATCTGCGCGCCGGCTTGTACTTGCTGCAGGGCGACTTCCAGGGCTTCGGTGTAGTTGTCTTCGCGGATCAGCCGGGCGAACTTGGCCGAACCGGTGATATTGGTGCGCTCGCCGACGTTCACAAACAGCGAGCTGCGGTCGATGGTGAAGGGTTCCAGGCCCGACAGGCGGCAGGCCTTGGGGATGTCCGGAATTACCCGTGGCGGGTACTTGGCCACGGCTTCGGCAATCGCTTTGATATGCGCAGGCGTAGTGCCGCAGCAGCCGCCGACTATGTTCAAGAAGCCGCTTGCTGCGAACTCTTCGACCACCAGGGCCATGTCGGCCGGGCTTTCGTCGTATTCACCGAAGGCGTTTGGCAGGCCGGCGTTGGGGTGGGCGGAGACGCGGGTGTCGGCCTTGCTGGCCAGCTCTTCCAGGTAGGGGCGCAGCTCTTTGGCGCCCAGGGCGCAGTTCAGCCCCACGGAAATCGGCTTGGCGTGGCTGACCGAGTTCCAGAAGGCCTCGGTGGTTTGCCCGGACAGGGTGCGGCCGGAGGCGTCGGTGATGGTGCCGGAGATCATGATCGGCAGCTCGAAACCTTGCTGCTCGAAGACTTCCTGCACGGCGAAGATCGCCGCCTTGGCATTCAGGGTGTCGAAAATAGTTTCGATCAGAATCATATCCGCGCCGCCTTCGATCAGGCCGCGGGTGGCTTCGATGTAGTTGGTTACCAGTTCGTCGAAGGTGACGTTGCGATAACCGGGGTTGTTCACATCCGGTGACAGCGAGCAGGTGCGGCTGGTCGGCCCGAGGACGCCAGCCACGAAGCGCGGCTTATCCGGGGTTTCCAGGCTCTTGGCATCGGCCACCCGGCGGGCCACGCGGGCGCCTTCGACGTTCAACTCGTAGACCAGCGACTCCATGCCGTAGTCGGCCTGGGACACCTGGGTGGCGTTGAAGGTGTTGGTTTCCAGAATGTCGGCGCCGGCGTCCAGGTAGGCTTTTTCGATGGCTGCGATCACGTCCGGGCGGCTGAGTAGCAGCAGGTCGTTGTTGCCCTTCACATCGCTCGGCCAATCGGCGAAACGCTCGCCGCGATAGTCCTCTTCCTCCAGCTTGTAGCTTTGGATCATGGTGCCCATGCCGCCGTCGAGAATCAGGATGCGTTGCTGCAGCGCTTGCTGGAGGGCTTGCTGACGGTCTTGTTGATGGGACGAAGGATCGAAGATGGCGGACATAACAACTACCTGAAGGCGGCGGAATACTTAAGCGGGCAATGATAGCAAAGTTGCATGGTTTACGAGTATGGGTGGTATTTGCATGAATATTTCTCATGTTGGCGGGCTTTGCTTTATGGCGTGCTGCTGCGCGACTAGAATTGCCCCCTCACGCTATGAATGGATCTGAGTTATGTCGTATCGAGCATTTTCCGGCCTTTTTTCGATGCTCTTCGCGACATTCGCTTTCGCCGAGTCGATTTCCTACAGTCGCGACGTGCAGCCGATTTTTACCGACAAGTGCGTCGCTTGCCATGCCTGCTATGACGCGCCTTGCCAGCTTAATCTGGGCAGTGCCGAGGGCGTGGTGCGCGGCGCCAGTAAGTTGCCGGTGTATGACGGCGGGCGCACTAAAGAGCAAGCCACCACCCGATTGTTCTTCGATGCCCACGGCGAGGCCGCGTGGCGGCGCAAGGACTTTTATTCGGTGCTGACCCCCCAGGGCAATCAGGCGGCGTTGATGGCGCGGATGCTGGAGTTGGGCCATGCCACGCCTTTGCTCGCCAATGCCAAGCTGCCCGAAGATATTGAGCTGGGGATTACTCGTAAAAATCAGTGCGCATTACCGGCTGAATTTGCCAGTTATGCGCGTGAGCGCCCGGCTGAGGGCATGCCCTTTGCCGTGACCGGCCTTGAACCACAGCAGTATAAAACCCTGCAGGACTGGCTGGCGGCCGGTGCGCCGGTTGACCAGCAAGCGCTGCAACCGAGCGCCGTTGAGGCCGCGCAAATTGCCGACTGGGAGGCCTTGTTAAATACCAACGGAGCGCGCGCCGATCTGGTCGGCCGCTGGTTGTTTGAGCATTTGTTTATTGCCCATTTGTACCTTGAGGGCGGCGAGGCTGGGCATTTCTTCCAGCTGGTGCGTTCGCGCACCCCGAGTGGCGAGGCGATTGATCCGATCACCACGCGCCGCCCGAATGACGATCCGGGCAATAATTTTTATTATCGTCTATGGCCGGTGCAAGGCGTGATAGTGCATAAAACCCATATCACCTACGGCCTTAGCGCGAAAAAACTGGCGCGGGTCAAGCAGCTGTTTTACAGCGGTGATTGGCAGGTTGATGCGGTGCCGGGCTACGGTCCCAGCCATCGCGCCAATCCCTTTGCGACCTTTGCGGCGATTCCGGCCAAAGCCCGTTATGAATTTATGCTGGATGACGCCGAGTACTTCGTGCGCACCTTTATTCGCGGCCCGGTATGCCGTGGGCAGATAGCCACCGATGTGATCCGCGATCAATTCTGGAACCTGTTCCAGGCGCCGGAGAGTGACCTGTACATCACCGATCCCAATTACCGCGCGCAGGTAACGCCGTTGTTAGCGGTGCCGGGGCAGGTGGCGCAGATGGGTAATTTCACGCGGATGTGGGCGGATGCCCAAGACATGCGCAATCAGTACGAGGAGCTGCGCAGTGATGCCTATGCTGATGCGCCGCTCCCCGGCTGGGCGAGTATCTGGACCGGTAACGACAACGCGCTGCTATCGATATTTCGTCACTACGACAGCGCCTCGGTGACCAAGGGCTTGATCGGTGCGACGCCGCAAACCCTGTGGTTGATGGATTACCCTCTGTTTGAGCGCACCTATTATCAACTGGTGGTCAATTTCGATGTGTTTGGCAACGCCGCGCACCAGGCGCAAACCCGTTTGTATTTCGACTTGATTCGCAATGGTGCCGAGCAAAACTTTCTGCGCTTGATGCCGGCAGACAGCCGTCAGGCCATGTTGAACGATTGGTATCAGGACAGTGGCCGGCTGAAGCTGTGGCTGTCTTATCCGCCGCTGGATACCGATACAGAAACGGCTTTGCAGTTAGATCCACTGCGGCCCAAACAGGCGTTTGCTGAGGCGTTAGTGGTGCGCTATGGCAGCCTGAATGCGCGGCCAGACCCGATCAATCGCTGCAGCAATGGTAATTGTTATCGCCCGGGTATTGGCACCGAGTTGCAGGCGGTTGAGCAGCGTTTGAGTCGCTTAACCGCGCGGCCGGCGGCGAGCTTGCGGGTTATCGAGCAGTTGCCCGAAGCGACCTTGTTACGGGTTGAGCTAGCCAATGGTCAGCGCGAAATCTATAGCCTGTTGCGCAACCGCGCCCATAGTAGCGTGGCTTTTATCGTGGGTGAGTCGCTGCGTTATCAGCCGGGGCTGGACACCCTGACGATTTATCCGGGAGTGCTGGCCAGTTATCCCAATTTTATCTTCAACCTGCCGGCTGCGCAGGTGCCTGAGTTTGTCGCGGCCATGCAGCAGGCCAAGGATGCCGACGCCTTTGAGCGGATCACCCAGCGCTGGGGCATTCGCCGCAGTCATCCGCAGTTTTGGCGTTACTTCCATGACCTGTCGAGCTATATCCGTGAAACCGAGCCGGTCGAAGACGGGGTTCTGGATATGAATCGCTACCAAAATCTGTGAGCCGCAGCTAACTGCGCCTTGTGCTGCTGGGCCGCACTCTGGCGCGGCGGTTGTCCAGGCTTACCCGAGAGAAATACTCGGGCTTTCTCGCGGGGGGCGGATGGGCGTACAATTGTCCAATGTTTGCGAGGAGTTGCCATGAGCGCTATCACCATTACCGACGCTGCCCAAGACTATCTGGCTGATCTGCTGAGCAAGCAGAACACCACCGGCATCAGCATTCGGATCTTTATTACCCAACCGGGTACCCAGTACGCCGAGACTTGCATTGCCTACTGCAAGCCGGGTGAAGAAAAGCCTGAAGACACGGTACTGGCGCTGAAAAGCTTCACCGCCTATATCGACTCCTTCAGCGAGGCCTTCCTCGATGATGCGGTGGTGGATTACGCCACCGACCGCATGGGCGGCCAGCTGACGATCAAAGCACCGAATGCCAAAGTGCCGATGGTGAATGCCGACAGTCCGGTCAATGAGCGGATCAATTACTACCTGCAAACCGAGATCAACCCAGGTTTGGCCGGTCACGGCGGTGAAGTCAGCCTGATCGATGTGGTTGAAGATGGCATCGCCGTGTTGAAGTTTGGCGGTGGTTGCCAAGGTTGCGGGCAGGCCGATGTGACTCTGCGCGAGGGTATCGAGAAAACCCTGCTGGAGCGTATTCCCGAGCTCAAAGGGGTGCGCGACGTGACCGACCACAGCATCAAGGAAAACGCTTACTACTAAGCGCTGAGCAAATAGAAAAGGCGACCCGTGGGTCGCCTTTTTGTTGGCTGTTAGTTACTGCTCGCTAACAGGCCTTTGAAAAATGTAGCGAGCGACGGCTAGGCAAGGCGAAATCAGCCGAAAAAGCGCAGTGTACGAGCTGTACATGAGCATTTTGAGGCTGATTTCAACGCCGCATAGCCGAGCGCAGTAGTTTTTCAAGGTCAGTTAAGGTTTACGCCGGCATGCACCAAGGCTCCAGCTGGTAGCCTTGTTGGCTTAACTGGTCGCGCGATTGCTGCAGTACGCTGGCCAGCAATACCGGATCGCTGTAGGTGTTGGCGGCCAGCTGGGTGCGGCCGAGCAGGCGGGTGCTGGCGCGGTCAATTACGCTCAGGCACAACTCGCCGCTGCCTGCCTGCGGGCTCCAAGCTACGCACTGGAAGGGTTTAAAGGCGCGATCGACGATTAACAGGGCGTCGTTAAAACGCAGGGTATTTTGCATGGGTGTCACTCCGTGTTGTCAGCCCAAAAGAAGGTGGGCTAACAACGCTGCTAGCGCAGTCTGGCCCGGTCATAGTATGGATGACGGATGTCGACTGATAAGTCACATACTGCCGAGAATTTGACCGACTGCGTCGCAAAAATATAAGGCTGCCGTTATTTTGGCACTGCGGCTCAGGCCGCTACCGGTGAGGGCCCAGACTGATCGGTCAACAAATACGCCTCAAAACCCAGTTGATTAAGCAAATGCACCGCCAGTTCACTGCGCACGCCGCCTTCGGGTAGCACCGCATAGAGGGTGGTGTTATTCAGGCTATCCGCCTGTTTGCGCAATTGTGCCAGCGGCAGGTTCAGGCTTGCCGGCACATGGGCCATGCGGTATTCCATCGGCAGGCGGATATCGAGTAACAGGCTGGTTTTATTGCCGTGGGCGGTGAGTTGTTGCAGTTGCTTGGCGTTGATCTGTGGAATCAGGGTTGGTCGCACCAGCTCAATAAATAGATCGCGCTGCAGCCTGGCCAGTACGCCGTCTTCGAGCATGGTGACGCTGGCGGCGCGGACCGAGCCGCTGATCAGGGCCTCCTCACCAAAAAAATCGCCGCTGTGCAGCTCCGGTTGCAGCGGTTGTTGATAGCTGGCCGGCAGGCTGATTTGTGCCCGTCCTTGCTTGATAACGTAAAAGTGCTCACCCGGCTCGCCATACTGCACCACATGTTCGCCCGCTTTAACTTCGATGAACTCGAAACGCGCCAGCAACAGGTGCAAGTGCGCCGGTGGCAGGCGGCCAAATAGCGGGGAGCGCAACAGCTTGCTCAGCCAGTCATCGCTCTCGGCCTGCTGGTCTTCTTCCTGCAGGCTGGCGACCTCATAGGAGGCGGACTGGCTCCAGCCCAGCAGGCGCTCAAGCAAACCGCGCTCGACGGCCATCAGCAGTACGTCGCTGCAGGCGCCAATGTCCAAGGCTTGTGGCTGGTTTTCATTGAGTGCGCGGTAAGCCTCGGGGCTGCCGGCTTGGATGCTGCGGCCGAGCTTTTTGCTGCCAAGCCAGACTTCACCCTCGAGTAAAAAATACAGCGCCAAGGAGTTATCTCCTCGGCGTAGCACCAGGCTACCGGCTTTGTGTTCGATGTACTGCAGGCTGTCGAGCAGTTGTTGCAGGTAGTGCGGGGTCAAAAAATCGATTGGGCTGAACTGACGCAGGCGTTCAAGGCTTAGGCGAGAAGTTGGGATTGTCATGTTAATGCGCTCGCAAATGGCATCCCTGCAACCACACTACAGCCGACCGCAGAGCGGTCAGGCGACTCCGTTTATCCTGCGCTCGATACCCTTGGTCAGAAAAGACTCTTTAGTTATCTGCCCGGCAGGATGCTGGCATAACGGCACTAAGGCGCAGAATTTGACGCATTGCGGGCGTGCCGGTAGACGCTGACGGCCTCATAGACGCTTTTGCGTAACCTATTAATCCCGCCCAGCGGGCGATGTTCGGGCAAGGCCTGCCAAGGATTGAAGGAAAGGTTGTCGCAAAACAGGTTTTGCTCACGGCTATCAAAGTCTTGCGCGGGCACGCGGATATTGGCGACGGTGATAAAGGGCGACAGCGCCTCGTCCCATTCAACGCTGGGGTCTTCAATCGGCATAAAGTGCGCCGGTTCCTGCAGTTGCACTTGCAGCGCCAGGCAGGAATCCACGCGGTCCACCGACAACTGCTGATAAAGGGCATTGCGCAGAAAGTTCGGCAAATCCTGGTTTTGCGCAGGCGGCGCATAGTTTGGGCAGCCTTGGGGGCTGGGGATTACCCGGTATTTGCTGGCATTGGGCCCGAGTTTGAACGGCGCAATCGAGTTGTACGTGGTGGTCAGCGGCGTTTCGGGCGCCGGGCTTAAGGTTTGCAAGGCAATCAGTAAATGACGGATTTCCCAGCTGCGCGGGTCCCAGCTTGGAAAGAAGGCCAGCACCTTTTTGCCGTCGGCTTGAGCGGCGAAGTTCTGCCGGTACTCGGCCACGTCGCGGACGAAAAAGCTTGGGTGATTGAACATCACAAAGTCTTGTTCGGCCGCCGCGCCTGCGAGCAGCTTGTCACCTGGCACCTGCAGTAGTTTCAGTGCCATGCCACGGGCATCGCGGACCCGGTCAAATTGCGGGTAGGCATTGCCATTGGACAGGCGCAGCCAGGCTTGCCAGGTTTTGCCTGGTTGGCTGAATACCCCGTGGCGAAATTGAGGTGCTAAATCGGCGGCTACTGTGACCTGCGCCTTGACGCAGCCGTGGGCCTTGGCATGGGCGTCGCGCAATACGCGGGTGTCGCTGCGGTGCTGCTCGACCACGCGGATGGCGTCTTCGATGATGATCTGGGTGAGGGCGGCTTCATCGGCCGGGATCTGTTCCTCGCTGCTCACCGGGCCGCTGAATTTGACGCTGTAGTAAGCGTAACCAACAGCCCCGCCGACCAGTCCGACGGCGAGCAACAACACGACTAAGCGGCCCAATAGGCGACCCATCCATAACCAGCAGGTGCTAAGCATTAATCTCATCCTTGTCATGCTGGCGCGCCGAGTGCGGCGCGCGTGTTAATGGTTATTGCGGGCAGTTGGGGCCGGCGTTCCAGACCCGCGCTTCAACGCTGCTCAGTTGTCGCTCCAGGGCGCTGTCGCCCATGACCTTGAGGTATTCGATCAGCGCCAAAC
>MHZN01000042.1:13928-14285 GCA_001830395.1 Pseudomonadales bacterium RIFCSPLOWO2_12_59_9
CCGCGATTGCTGTTGCCGGTGAGCTGGGTGTCGAGCAAAAAGCCGCCGTCAAATTGACTGCTGACAAAGCCGGCCTGTTGCGGGTCGTACTCAAAGTTGCCGACCCAAAACTGTGGCGAGCGCTCGGCCACCGGCGACAGCAGCTGGAACAAATTGGGCACCGAGCCGTTGTGCAAAAACGGCGGGGTGGCCCAGATGCCGTGCAGCGGGCGGGCCTTGTAGCCGCGTTTTTCCTGTACACCAATCGACAAGCCGTAGCCGTTCATTCGCGCCTGCTCGACGGCGCCGATACCGGCATCTTTATAAGCGCGTTGCTCCACGTAGGCGGTGATATAGGCAAGGCCCTTGGCGCTGGAG
>MHZN01000043.1 GCA_001830395.1 Pseudomonadales bacterium RIFCSPLOWO2_12_59_9
TTTGGTCGCCATCGCCGCCGCCCGACCTAATTTCTGAAGACTTGCCGATGCGCTTCTGATGCGCACCGGCAACTCACAGTCTCAGAGGCTTATCGGCGTTAAAGGCACCCGCTTAAAACTGCCATCCGGGCCTGAACTACCCGCTTTGCCGGCAGCACCAGTTTGACCTGCGTTGCCGCCGACGGTGTCGTACAGCAGACAGTTATTCACTGCGCCACCACGGCCGCCCTGACCGGCCGCGCCTGCGGCCCCACCGGCACCACCTTGCAGACTGTATTTCAGTGCCTGCGGATCAAAATCCGCCGGCACTTCTAAACGCAACTGACCTCCGGCCGCACCCGGCTGACCATTGCCCGCCGACTGACCGTTCTCACCGTCGCTCGCCTGCCCCCAAAGGCAACCGCCCGCCTCACCCGCCAGCCCGTTCTGGCCATGCTGACCGGCGGCACCAGCTCCACCGCGCAAGTCCACAGTCAGATCACTGAGCCGGACATTCTCCAGGCGCAGATTCAGATCGCGGCCCGCCAGCGCCGGCTTTTTGCTGCTGCCGGCAGCGCCGCGGGTACTGATATGGCTACCGGCAGCCAAATCACCATGCAGCACCACCAGGCGAAACCCTTGGGTGCTGGGCGCAATACCAATATGCGCATCCCGGCCCAGCAGCAGCTCAGTAACGCGCAACTCATTAAGGTTGGCAGGCAGTAACAAGGTGGCATGCTCAGCCACCTCTAATCGCGCCAGCACCAAGGTAGCGCCGCTCACAGGGAGACGCAGCAAGGTATTGGCCTCGACCTTTACCTGTGTATCGGCCAAGGCCCAAGAGCAACTCAAGAGCGCCAGCCAGCATAGATTACGCATGCTCAACCTCCGGCAGTGTCGCTGGCGGTAAGCCAAACAGATGAAACACCCCAAATAGCAGCACTTGCAGACGCTCTAACCAGGGTCGCGGACGCTGCTTTAGGCGTGCGTTGAACAGCAGCAATTCAAGCCCGTGGATGAGCAAAACCAAAGCGCCCGCCAGATGCAGGAGCAAACCAAAAGGTTTCGCAAAACTTGCCAACAGATTTACCAGCACCAGTGCCCAGAACAGCAGTGCCAGCAACTTCCCCAACCACAAAAAAACTCGCATGCTGCCCGCCCTTTACAGGTTTTATTTGTTCGCACCATAACTGCTCAGCTGCGCCGGGGGCTAGCGCCAGCAGAAAAAACAACGGGGGCTCAGGCCGGCTGTGTGAAAACCTAGCGGGCGAAGGTTAGTGCGACGCCCGCGCCGAAAGGGCTAGCTGCATTTCCCACATCCATGTGGGTCACAAGGCGTAACGCAGCGAAGCGGAGTAACAACCGAAGGTTGGCCCGCAGGGCAAGCGAAGCGCAGTCAAATAGGCGAGGACGCGAAGTTTACGAGTCGTAAATGAGCAGTACTCGCTGCGCTCGCCCTATGGGCCGCACTGAAGTGCGTTCAGCGGGCGAGCCCGCTGTCCGAGCCTGTTTTTAACGCAGCATAACCGAGCGCAGTAGTTCTCACGTAGCCTGCAAGATACCCACTCAGATACAGCTTGCAGGGTTATCGATCGACCACGATTTCCACTCGACGGTTCTGTGCACGACCAGCATCGGTGGCGTTATCGGCCACTGGCTGACTCTCGCCCAATCCTTCGGTTTTAATCTTGTCAGCCGCCACACCTTGGCTCACCAAAAAGGCTGCCACGCTGTCGGCACGACGTTTCGACAGTTTTTCGTTGTAGGCATCCGAGCCAACACTGTCGGTATGGCCTTTCACCAAGACACCAATCACTGCGCCATCAGTTAAACGGTTACTGATTTGCGCCAGCAGATCATTGGCTTCAGGGGTGAGGGTGGCCGAGTCGAAATCAAACAAGACCTTGTCGCTGAGGACGATGACCTCATCTTGCGGGACGGCAACCGGCTCCTGAACCGTTGCCTCGGGGTAGACTTTAATGGGACAACCGTTGGGATTAACCGGCGTATTGGCCGGGGTTCCTGGGCAAGTGTCGCGTCGATCGTGCACGCCATCGGCGTCTTCATCACCATCCTGGGCATAACAGATCAGCCCAGCAAACAGTGCACCAATCGCCGCACCGCCGCCGGCCCAGGCGGAGCTCTCGGTAGCACCAAGGCCACCGCCCGCCAAAGCACCAACCAGACTACAAATTGGCCAGTTCCTTTGGTTGAGCGCCGCATCTCCGTTACTGCTGGTAGAGGCGCAACCAGAAAGAACACTACTGACCAGAAGAAGGGGTACTGCTGCCCTTGAGAGTAGAGTTCTCATGGTAGGTATCTCCTGTGTCACCGGCAGATGCCGGTAATACAGGAGTAAAGACCCGGTTTCTGTAGTTCACAAGCCGTGAACTACAGGCGCAGGCAAAGCCTGCGGGCTTAATTATCTACCGCGATAACCACACGGCGGTTCATCGCGCGACCATCTGCAGAGGCATTGTCCGCCACTGGATCAGCTTCACCCATGCCACCTACAGCGACAATATTGGCCTGTGGCACACCCGCCGCAACCAGATAGTTGGCAACCGACATGGCGCGCCGCTCAGACAGCTTCAGGTTGTAAGCATCAGAGCCAACACTGTCAGTAAAACCGACCAGACTCAGCTTGGCATTCGGCGCATCCTGGCTCAGCTTACTGGCAACGGTATCAAGCACCGACTTATCCGCCGCGGTTAAATCGGCCGAGTTGAAAGCAAAGTGCAGGTTATCCACCACTATGACTTCATCTACTTCAACCACCTCAACCACTTCCTCGACCACAGCCACTTCTATCGGGCAACCGACCTCATCAACCTGGGTACCTTGGGGGGTGTCGGGGCACTTGTCGGTTTTATTTACCACCCAATCGCCATCAGCATCACCATGTACCCAGCAATAGGCCGCGCTCAACACCGCGCCGGTAAGGCCAACTGTACCGGCCATGCTCGAGCTTTCAATCGCCCCCAGCGCACCACCGGTTACGCCACCGATTGCCGCACACATCGGTAAGTCGCCTTTCTGATAAGTGCTGCAACCGCTCAACACACCAGCGACCAGCAGTAGCGGAACTGTTGTCTTAAACATATTCATAAGTGTGCTCTCCTGAGTTAATCGGACTTAAGCCGATGCTTTTTGCAGTAAAGACGGGGTTTTTAAAAAGCGCCAGCGCTAGGCCTGCCCGCAACGGCGCGCTAGTCTTGCCACCTAAATTGAGGATTTTTGATGATTGAACGTTTTTCTTCTCGCACGCCACAGCAAGCCTTGGCCGCTTTACTTGCACAACATGCACCGCAAAGTTTGCTCTTGATTGGCTCCGATCAGTTGCCCGCACTGCACGCTTTTCTGGCTGCTCACCCCGCGTGTCACTATGCCCATGCGCCAGCTGGCGAACTGCCGGCGGATCTGGCCGCGCAGCGCTTTGATCTGGCGATTTTTGTCGATTGCCTGGAGCACCTAAACAAACGCAACGGTCTGCAGTTACTGGCCGGCGTGCGTAACCTGAATGCCAGCAAACTGGCGGTGCTTGTAGACCTTAGCGTCTGTGATTGGCAGCTGAGCGACTTCTACTCACTGGCCCTGGAAGCCAGCGAGCGGTTTCAGCGTGATGCGCAAACCCTGACGCTATTTACCTATGACGTGCGCGAATACAAGCAGGTACCCGATTGGCTAAATGCCAAGTTCTGGGCCAATCCGCAATTGTTCGGCAAGTACTGGTGGTAACCATGAGCCTCGCCTGCCCCTGCGGCAGCGGCGCCGCTTTGAGCGATTGCTGCGGGCCTTATCATGCTGGCCGCCGGCCGAACGACGCCGAGAGCCTGATGCGCTCGCGCTACAGTGCCTATGTATTGGGCTTGATTGACTATCTGGTCAGCAGCACCTTGCCGGTGCAACAAGGGCAACTTGACCGCGCCGCCATCAGCGCCTGGAGCAGCCAAAGCCACTGGCTTGGCCTCACAGTAGAAAGCAGCCAATTGCTGGCAGGCGATCCGCCCCACGCCTTCGTCACCTTTATGGCCCGCTGGCAGGATACAGAGGGTGAACAGGCGCAACGCGAACGCTCAGCCTTTGTGCAGGTCGCAGGGCAGTGGTACTTCATCGACCCCAGCGTACCGCTCAAAGCCAGCCGCAATGACCCCTGCCCCTGTGGCGGCGGGCAGAAATTCAAGAAGTGCTGCGCGCCTTATTTAGGCTGATACACCGCGAGCAGGCCGCATCACCAGCACCCAGCGCTTTACTGCAATTTCAGGTGGGAGGTGTCCGGTGCGGGCGCCGCCGGGGCGGCCTTAACCTGGCCCATATCGCTGCCGGCTGGGGCCAAACTGAACTGCGAAAAATCCACCGGCGGCGGCGCGACTTCAGGTTGAGCGTCCTGCAAGTCCACCCCCAGAGGGGCGATCCCAAAGTCCAAGGCCTCCACCTCGGCAAAGGCCGCCATATATTCATCCCGTGGCAGCACCTGCAGGCGCCCCGGTGCTGGTGTACCGACAGCCGCGGGTGCTAAACCGGGCAACGCCGGAGCGGGTGCCGGTGCCGGTGCCGGTGCCGGCGGCGCAGCCAGTTCAATCTCTTCAACCGCCATGGCCACAACCTCGACCACGGCGCCCGCGCGCTCCAGGGTTAGCCGATACTTCTCGGCCGCCGCGGCGTCCAGGTTGTTTTTGATCACCATCCGCCGCCCGGAAAACAGCAAGGCAATCCGCTGCGTATCCGCCTGAAATAACCTGGCCATATTGGCCTGCACCGTCTCAAGTGGAGCACCAGCCACCAACTGGCCGGAAAAGGCAATTTCAAAGCGGGTCATGGTCACACTCCTGTACGATTCTGGACCTAGTATGGCGCAGATTTTTTCATCTAAACAACAGGTTGCGGCCAAGCAACCGCTTGTTACACTGCGCCATCGATTGGAGTAGCGAATGTTTCGCCAGGCCCTCACCCGAAAAGTTCTTTGCGCGCTGCTGAGCCTTGGCCTGCTGCTGTGTTTTGCTGGCTGCTCCAGTTTGATCAGCGATGACTTGCGCGACCCCAGCGTTCGCCTGTTAAAAGTCGATGTAATCAAGGCCAAGCTACTTGAGCAAAAATTTGTCCTGCACTTTCGCATCGACAACCCCAACGACATGAGCCTGCCCGTGCGTTTCTTGCATTACAAGGTCAGGCTCAATGGGGTACCGCTGGCCGAAGGCGAGTCTGATCGCGACTTCGTCATCCCGGCCAAGTGCCACCAGAACTTTGAGATCCCGGTGCGCACCAACCTGTGGCGCCACCTCAAACAGATCGTCAATCTGCTCGAAGACCCGAGCGAACCCATCAGCTATCAGCTGCAGGGCGACGTGAAAACCGGGCTGATGTTTGGACGCAGCGTGCACCTTGAGCGTAATGGCGAGATAATCCCCGGCAACTACATCCCGGAGTAAGCCCCCATGCAACAAGAGCCCCACGTTCACGGTCCCGACTGCCAGCACGACCACCAACATCAGCACAGCCACGACCAGGGCCACGTGCATGGTCCCGACTGCGGCCATGCGCATGCAGAACCGGTGCGCAACCCGCTGAAAGATGTTGGCCGTAATGACCCTTGCCCATGCGGCAGCCAGAAGAAATTTAAGAAATGCCACGGCGCCTAAACTAGACGCCAGGCTTAGACCCGCCAGGCCGAGCGCAAAAAAGATCGCCCGCGGATTCACTCGGCGGTCGTTGCGGGCCTGCGGCTCTGGCCAAATTTTCGCCCGCAGCCGCCGTGGCTGACGCGCCTAGAGACACTCAAGCAACAGCCCCCTCTGCCCTGGAGCTTTTCAATGCTAGCGCGCTTGTTCCGCCCACTGACTCACTTGACCCGGCTAGCGCCTCGTTCGCGGCAAGCGCTGACCCACCTGACGCTGGGCGCCAGCCTCGCCGCACTGCTGGCCATGGCGGGCTGCCAGTCACTGCTCAATAGCCAGTACCGCGCCAGCCTCGCGCCAACCCAGGGCACGGTGCAGCTCAAGGGCCTGTCGCAAACCGTCAGCATTCGCCGCAACGCCCTAGGCATGCCGCTGATTGAGAGCAACAGCTTCCACGACGCCCTGTTTAGCCTGGGTTATGTGCATGCCAGCGACCGCCTCAGCCAAATGGTCGGCATGCGCCTGATGGCCGAGGGTCGGTTGTCGGAGATGGTCGGACCCGGTGCCTTGGAGATCGACCGCTTTATGCGCGCGGTTAATCTCAAACAAAGCTCGGCAGCGCTCTACCAAAATGCCTCGCCGCGCATTAAGCGCTTCTTCGAGGTCTACGCCCGCGGGGTCAATGCCTACCTGTTCGAGTACCGCGACAAGCTGCCGATGGACATCAGCGAGTCGGGCTACCGGCCGGCCTACTGGAAAGCCGAAGATTCGGCGCTGATTTTCAGCCTGCTGAATTTCGGCCTGGCGGTAAACCTGCAGGAAGAAATCGCCTCTCTGGTGCTGGCGCAAAAAGTCGGCGCCGATAAGCTTGCCTGGCTCACCCCGACCTATCCGGATGAGCCACTGCCCTTCGATGAAACGGAAAAACTCCAAGACCTCGCCCTCTCCGGGCAGCTTGCCGGCCTGAGCGCCATCAACAGCGCCGCCGGCCAGATCGCCAGCCTGGACATGCTCGGGGTTGCCGCTTCCAACAACTGGGCCATTGCCCCGCAACGCACCCGCGGTGGCAAAAGCCTGCTGGCCAACGACACCCACTTGCCGTTGTCGATGCCTTCGGTGTGGAATTTCGTACAGATCCGCACGCCAAAATTCAACGCCGCCGGCGTCTCCATCGCCGGGGTTCCGGCCATAGTCGCCGGTTTTAACGGCAAACTGGCCTGGGGCATGACCATGGTCATGGGCGACAACCAGGATTTGTTTCTGGAAAAAATCAAACTGCAAAATAAACAGCCTTATTACCTCGCCGAGGGTAAATGGCTGCCCGCCCGGGCCCGCTCGGAAACCTTCTTTATCAAAGGCGCCAGCCCGGTCCGCGAAACCATTTACGAAACCCGTCACGGCCCGCTGCTCAACAGCGTGCTGGGCGAACGCAAACATCCCCTGCAACCCCTGCAACTGAGCAGCGGCTATGGCCTCGCGCTGCAGACCACGCAGTTCGAAGCCGATAAAACCCTGGATGCCTTCTTCAACCTATCCCGCGCGCAAAACATCGATCAGGCCTTCACCGCCACCCGCGACATTCGCGCCATGCCGCTGAATATTCTGTTCGCCGACGCCCAGCACATTGGCTGGCAAGTCACCGGACGCTTCCCCAATCGCCGCGCGGGCCGCGGCCTGCTGCCCTCCCCCGGCTGGGACGGCCGTTATGACTGGGACGGTTTTGCCGACCCGATGCTGCATCCCTACGACCAAGATCCGCCACAAGGCTGGCTCGGCACCGCCAATCAGCGCAGCGTGCCGCAAGGTTATGGCATGCAACTGTCCAATTCCTGGTACTACCCGGAGCGGGCCGAGCGCATTGCCCAACTGGCCGGTACCGGAAAGCACGACCAGAAAAGCATGATCGCCATGCAGTACGACCAAACCTCACCCTTCGTGGCCAAGCTGCAAGCCATGTTTACCGCACCGGGCATGGGCCAACCCCTGCAGCAGGCGATTGCCGCCCTGCCCGCCGACGAGCGCAGCAAGGCCAGCGAGGCCTATAAACGCTTAAGCCATTTTGACGGCAAGCTCAGCGCCAGCTCCGGCGATGCCGCGCTGTACGGCGCCTTTTTAGCCGAAAACGCACGCCTGACTTTTGCCGATGAACTGGGCGGCACCGACTCGCCCAGCTGGCAAGCCCTGGTCGAAACCGCCGACCTGTCCTATTCGGCCCAGGCCGACCACTTACTGGGCCGCGATGACAGCCCGTTCTGGGACGATCTCGGCAGCCCCGGCAAAGAAGACAAACCCACCATCCTGGCCCGCAGCCTGGCCGCGGCCGTCACCTTTTGTGAAAACCGCTTGGGCCGTGATCGCCACACCTGGCAATGGGGCAAGCTGCACAGCTACACCTGGGCCACCGAAACCACGCAAATGGCCAAATACCTGAGCACCAGCCAACAAGCGGCCATAGGGGCGATTAAAGACTATCTGGACCGCGGCCCTTATCCTGCCGGCGGCGATCACAGCACCTTGAATGTCTCGGCCTATCACTGGGGTCAGGACTTTGACACCTGGCTGATCCCGGCGATGCGCATCGTGGTGGATTTCAGCCGCGAGGAGCCGCTGATCGGGGTGAACAGCTCGGGCCAATCGGGCAATCCCGCCAGCCCCCACTATGACGATGGCATCGAGGCCTGGCAGCAAGGTCGCTACATGAGCTTCCCGTTCCAGGCAAAAAACCTCGAACAGGTCTACGGCAAACAGCGACTAACCCTGATTCCGCGTCGCTAACCCGGCTCAGCGCAATTATTTAGTGGCGCCGATTGAACTAATCAGCGGCGGCACTACTCTTAATTACGGACTTACTCCATTGGTTATTTTAGGGCGCTCACACAGCGCCCTTTTCTTTGCCTGCGATTAAACCTCGCTAATCGCCATCTGGCGGCCACCTGCACGACCGGCAGCGCCCGGCTTTAATCGAGCCCATGTTAGGATGCGCGCCTTGATCCTCCTGACTCTGGCGCTACCGACTCGACCATGGCCGAACACGACTTCCGTTACTCATTGCTCAACCCCCAGCACACCCTCAGCGAATGCCGCGCGCTCGCCCCCGGCCGCTACCAAGTCACTGGCAACGGTGGCTCAATCCTCAGTGGCGACACCCTGCTAGTCACCCTCAAAGGCAGTCGCGACCTATGCCTGCGTTTGCAGGTGGAAAAAGTCCGCCGCCTGATCAGCCCGCCCGGGCAATGGGTCGCCGTGGCCAAGGGCCCAGTGTTCGGCGAACTGGCTATTCTCAATTGGCAGGTCAAGTGCGATAGCTGCCCCGCCGAGCTGGACTTTGAGTTTGCCGTCGATGTCGTCCTGGGTAAAAAAGCCCAGGCACCTGCCGCCCAGGCGCGGATTAGCGAACTCGGCTGGCAAGCCATTGCGGCTCAGCACCGCTGCCCGAAATGTCAGGAGAACGCCCAATGAAAGGCCGCTTCAGCCTTAACCTCGGCCTCGCGCTTAGCGCCGCCAGCCTGCTCGGCTGCGCCACCGAACCGCAGCAGCTGGTCAATGAGCGGGTTTACCAAGCCGAATGGATCAGCGGTAAACCGCGTATCCACCACAGCCATCCAACCCTGATTCTCGGCCAAGATGGCCGCGCTTATGGCAATGGCAGCTGCAACCACTGGTTTGCGGCTTACAGCCTGGAAGCGGACCAACTCAGCTTTGCCCAGATCGGCAGCACCCGAAAAATCTGCGCAGCCCCGCTGATGGAGCAAGAGCAGCGTTTTCTCGAAGAGCTCAGCCAGGTGCAACGCTGGGACTTCTCCAGCCAGGAACAACTGCGCCTGTGGCCCGCCGAAGGCAAACCCATGCGCCTCGAGTCGGGCCACGATTAACAGGCTATCTAGCCGTTAACTATTGAACGCAAAACCTAGGGTGGGCTCTAGCCCACCAAGCCCCTTGTCACGCAGCGGTGGGCTGAAGCCCACCCTACAAAATCGACCTGCAACCGCCTCAGTAAGGCTTAGCGCGCAAACAACTCCAGCTGTTGATGGGTGGTGCGCAAATCCAGCAGGCGCACGCCCACTCCAATCAAGCGCACCGGCTTGTTGGCGCGGAAAAACGCCGCGCTCAGCAACAGCCGGAAGCTGTCAAGCTCATGACCGGCGCCGGCTTGCTCAATGGTAGTTTGGCTAAAATCATGAAATTTGAGCTTAACAAACGGCTTGCCCGCCCGATAATTCTGCTCCAGCCGCTCTAGCCTCCCGTTCAGCTCGGCCAGCAACTCCGGCACCCGGGCCAAACAAGCGTTCAAATCGGGTAAATCCTGCTCAAAGGTATGTTCGACGCTGAGGCTTTGCCGGCGACTGTCGACCTGCACCGCGCGCTCATCGATGCCGCGCGCCAAGCCCCACAACCGCTCACCGAAGCTGCCAAACTCACGGGCCAAGACCAATTTGCTGCGCTCGCGCAAATCGGCGCAGCTGTGGATACCCAGGCGCGCCATGCGCTCCGCCGTGACCTTGCCGACTCCATGCAACTTGTTCACCGGCAGAGCCAGGACAAACTCATCGACCTGCGCCGGGGTAATCACAAACAAGCCGCTGGGCTTTTTCCAGTCGCTGGCGATTTTGGCCAGAAACTTATTCGGCGCCACCCCGGCCGACACCGTGATGTGCAGTTCGCGGGCGATCCGCCGCTGGATCTCCTGGGCAATCCGGGTGGCGCTGCCGGCAAAATGCGGGCTGGCCGACACATCTAAAAACGCCTCATCCAGCGACAAGGGTTCGATGATTTCGGTGTAGTCGGCAAAAATCCCGTGAATCTGCCGGGACACAGCCTTATAAGCGTCCATCCGCGGCTTGACCACGACCAGGTCCGGGCAGAGTTTTTGCGCCTGCCGGGTCGGCATCGCCGAATGCACGCCAAAAGCCCGCGCTTCATAGTTGCAGGTGGCAATTACCCCACGCCGCTCGGCGCTACCGCCCACAGCCAAGGGCTTATTGGCCAGGCGCGGGTCGTCACGCATCTCAATGGCGGCATAAAAACAGTCGCAATCCACGTGGACGATTTTTCTTGAACTCATAACCTGCGGCTTTGACCATAAAACAATAAAAAAACACCCTGCCCCGCAGCAAAACAGCGCCATGTAAGCACAGCGCATCATACCTGCGCCCAGAACAAAAACCCCGCCAGCTAGGTAGTTGCCCGACAGCGCGGCAGTCTCTGGACAAAAAAGCACAGAGCGCCGTTGCTTATCCCCGAAAATCACCAGTAGCAGCGCTAAGCATCTGACAGAAAACCCTTTTTTCTGACTTAGTGGTTGACAGCTGCGCTCATATGCGTAGAATTGCCGGCGCGGGATGGAGCAGTCTGGTAGCTCGTCGGGCTCATAACCCGAAGGTCGTAGGTTCAAATCCTGCTCCCGCAACCAAACAATAAAAGGCCACTTAACTAAGTGGCCTTTTTTGTTGCCCGCTTTTTAACCGCGACGGCGCAACGCACAAACGCCCCATAAGCGTGGCAAGCCTCGCGCCCTGATCTAGCGCAGCATCGAATCAACAGCTGCAGCGCATACTGAACATCGACTGATGCTGTGCGGCGCGTGCGCCTCAGCTTGATTCAATTAAAGACACACGCATCTCCATATTCTAGGAGCCATGATGAGCTGGAAAAACACTGAAATTCGCTTCGGAACCCTGTCCATCGGCCTACATTGGCTGATGCTGCTATTGATCGCCGCCGTGTATGCCTGCATTGAACTTAAAGGTAACTTCCCCAAGGGCAGCGAGGTGCGCGACGGCCTCAAGCAGTGGCACTTTATGCTCGGCTTGGCGGTTTTTACCCTGGTTTGGCTGCGCATCGCCGCTCGCCTGATCGGCTCACGCCCGCAGATTCAACCGGCGGTATCGGCCGTGCAAGACAAAATTGCCAAGCTGATGTATCTGGCACTCTATGTACTGATGATCGGCGCACCGCTGGCCGGCTGGCTGATGCTCAGCGCCTACGACAAACCCATCCCCTTCTTCGGCCTGCAACTGCCGGCGCTGCTCAGCCCCGACCAAGCACTCGGCGGGCAGATCAAAGAGCTGCACGAACTGGCCGGCACCCTGGGCTACTGGCTGATCGGTCTGCACGCCGTTGCCGGGCTGTATCACCACTACATCCGCCGCGACAACACCCTGCGCATCATGCTGCCCACGGGCAAATAAAGCGCCGCGCCGGATGCAAAAAAGGCCTTGCCGATCACCTCGGCAAGGCCTTTTTGTTGGCACTGGTAAAGCCTTAAAACTCGACCTGCGCGCCCAGCTCAATCACCCTATTGAGCGGCAGCTTGAAGAAACGCAAGTTGCTGTTGGCGTTCTTCAACATAAAGGCAAACAGGGTTTCCCGCCAACGCGCCATGCCCAGACGCTTGGTCGGTATCACCGTCTCCCGGCTAAGGAAATAGGTGGTGCGCATCGGGCTGAAGTCCAAGCCCTCCAAATGACAAAGGGCCAAGGCCTGCGGCACATCCGGCTCGTCCATAAAGCCGTAATGCAGCAGCACCCGGAAGAAGCCATCACCATAGGCATCCACCTCGAAACGCCGGTCCAGTGCCACCCGTGGCGTGTCTTCACTGACCACCGTCAACAACACCACCTGCTCATGCAGCACCTGGTTGTGCAGCATGTTATGCAGCAGAGCATGGGGCACCGCGTCTGGACGAGCACTGAGGAACACCGCCGTGCCCTTCACTCGGTGCGGCGGATCACTACGAATGCTGCTGATAAACAGCGGCAACGGCAACGCCACCTCATCCAATCGCTCAAACAGAATCTGCCGGCCACGTTTCCAGGTGGTCATCAACACAAACAACACGATCCCGGCGATCACCGGAAAGGCGCCACCCTCGAGTATTTTCGGAATATTGGCGGCAAAAAATAGGGTGTCCACAACCAAGAAACCAATCAACAATGGAATCGCCCACCAGCGCGGCGCCTTCCACATCAACAGCATCACCGCCGCCACCAGGAAGGTATCGATCAGCATGGTGCCGGTCACGGCCACCCCGTAAGCCGCTGCCAGGGCGCCGGACGACTGGAAGCCAATCACCAGCAACACCACGCCGACCATCAACGCCCAGTTGACCACACCGACGTAGATCTGCCCCTGCGCCTGACTTGAGGTGTGCTGGATCTGCATACGCGGGATATAGCCCAGCTGAATAGCCTGCTGGCTCAGCGAAAAGGCACCAGAAATTACCGCCTGCGAGGCGATAATGGTGGCCAGCGTGGACAACCCGATCATCGGCAACAAGGCCCAGCTCGGCGCCAATAGATAAAACGGGTTACGCGCCGCTTCCGGGTTCTCCAGCAGCAAAGCGCCCTGACCAAAATAATTCAGCACCAGCCCCGGCAACACCAAGCCGAACCAGGCGCGCGCAATCGGCTTGCGGCCGAAGTGGCCCATGTCGGCATACAGCGCCTCAGCACCAGTCAAGGCCAGCACCACAGCCCCGAGGATGGTGATACCGATGCCCGGATGACTGATAAAAAACTGCACCGCCCAATAGGGGTTAAGCGCCTGCAACACCTGAGGCTGGCGAATG
>MHZN01000044.1 GCA_001830395.1 Pseudomonadales bacterium RIFCSPLOWO2_12_59_9
TTCGATGCGCGTATCCATGCCGCTCGCGGTCAGCCGGGGCAGATAGATGCCGCGGCGGCGTATCGGCATCTGCTCGGCAGCAGCAGCGAGATCGGTCGCTCCCACGCCGACTGCGACAAGGTTCAGGACCCCTATTCGTTGCGCTGTCAGCCGCAGGTGATGGGCGCCTGCCTGACTCAGCTGCGCCAGGCCGCCGAGGTGTTGGCGCTGGAGGCTAACGCGGTGTCGGATAACCCGTTGGTGTTCGCCGCGGACAATCAGGTGCTGTCCGGCGGTAACTTTCACGCCGAGCCGGTGGCCATGGCGGCGGATAACCTGGCGCTGGCCATCGCCGAGATCGGCGCGCTGAGCGAGCGGCGTACCTCGCTGATGATGGACCAGCATATGTCGCAGTTGCCGCCGTTTCTGGTGGCCAATGGCGGGGTCAACTCCGGTTTTATGATCGCCCAGGTAACGGCGGCGGCCTTGGCCAGTGAAAATAAGGCGCTGGCCCACCCGCACAGTGTCGACAGCCTGCCGACTTCGGCCAATCAGGAAGACCACGTGTCCATGGCCCCGGCCGCCGGCAAACGCCTGTGGGAGATGGCCGCCAACGTGCGCGGGGTGCTGGCCATCGAATGGCTGGGCGCTTGTCAGGGCCTGGATTTTCGCGCCGCACGCAAGAGCTCGCCCTTGTTGGAGCAGGCCCGTGGGCTGCTGCGTGCGCGGGTGCCGTTCTATGTCGAGGACCGGTTCTTCGCCCCGGATATTGCCGCCGCCGAGACGTTATTGGCGACGCGGGTGCTCAATGGTCTGGTGCCCGCAACCTTGCTGCCATCGTTCGACTAAGCCGGCCCTTTCCGCGTTTATACGCGCAGTTCAAGCCGTGTGAAAACGTAGCGAGCGAAGGTTAGGCAAGGCAAAAACAGGCGAAAAAGTGCAGTTTACGAGTTGTAAATGAGCATTTTGAGTCTGTTTTTAACGCGGCATAACCAAGCGCAGTAGTTGTCACACGGTCTGAGTTGGCGGCGTTTTTTGCTGCGCCAACCTGCCGATCAATGAACGCCGCCTGTATCATCCAGGCCAGCGTCATCACTCAGGGAGCCTCCGTGGCCAGCACCGTACCCCGCTACCAGGCGATCAAGGACTACTTGCTCGAACGCATGCAAAATGGCGTCTATCCGGTGCATCAACAGATTCCACCGGAAGAGCAGCTGGCGCGCGATTTCGGCGTCAGCCGGATGACCGCCAACAAGGCCATTCGCGATCTGGTACAGGAAGGTTATCTGATCCGCCAGGCCGGCCTGGGCACCTTCGTTACCGACCGCAAGGCCGAGTCGTCGCTGCATGAAGTGCTGAATATCGCCAGCGAAGTGCGCGCCCGTGGCCATGCCTATAGCAACAATGTGCTGCGCTGCGAGGCCATCGCCGCCGATGACGAGGTGGCCCTGCAGCTCGGCGTGCGCCTGGGCAGCCAGGTGTTTCATACCCTGCTGGTGCACCGCGAAAACGACATCCCGATCCAGCTGGAGGAGCGCTTCGTCAATCCACGCTGGGTGCCCGAGTATCTGCAAACCGATTTTTCCCTGCACACGCCTAACGAGGTGCTGGTCGCCAGCTGCCCGATCTCCGATGTCGAGCACGTAGTCGAGGCCGTGCTGGTCGATGAGCAAAGCGCGCGCTGGCTGGAAATAGACCCGGCGGCGGCCTGCCTGAGCATGATCCGCCGCACCTGGTCGGATGAGCATCTGATCAGTTACGCCCGCCTGACCCATCCCGGCGACAGGTACAAGCTGCGCTCAAGCCTGAATCGGCGCGGCCGTTAGCAGGCCGCAAGCAAAAAGGCCCGCCCATAAAGTTGTGATGGGCGGGCCTTTTTGTTGTTGTCGCGCGGCTGTCTGGATCAGCCCTTGATCAATAACTCGACCTGGCTCGGATCATCGATAAAGCGGTTACGGGTACCTTGCAGGCGGAAAATTGTTTCGTTGCGGGCCTTCTCATCGGCGTCTGGCGGATCCATCTGGTGCCACTGTTTGAACATCTGCAGTTGGCCGACAATCGGCAGGCCGTACTCGATGTGCATGTAAAAAATCGCCCGGGCGACATTACCCTTGGCCTCGTCCCGCGGTTCAATGAGCTGAAAACTGGCCTTGAGGTTGCAGCCGATGTCGTCGAACTCGCTCGGCACCTCGGCGCCCAGGTTGCCGAACTGGGCGCCGCGGCGGGCCAGCTCGATTCGGGTTAACTCCGGGTAGAGGTTATGCAGGTCGGAAAGCATGTAGAGGTACTGCGGATTGCTCTGCAAACACTCTTGGTCGGAGCTACAGCGCAGCGCACTCTTGATGTGCTTGTGGCTGTACACGGGGCTGGCCATCAACGAGTGGTGGCTGGCGGTAAAAGGCAGGCCGCAATACAGCGAGGTGCCGCCGGCAGGGTAAAGCTCGCCCCAGAACAGTTGCCCGGCGCTGGCCTTGGGACTTGCCAGCTGGTTTTGGCCACCCGCCTGGGCGGGGATTGCGGCGGCATAAGCGGCCAGACAGCTAAGGGCGATAACAACTGCGCGCATGATTCCAACCCCGTGGCCGCGTGGTCGCAGCCGATTGTTTTGTAGGACAAATCGAGTCTAACAAGACGTAGGTCACAAAATAAACCAGAGCGGACGTTGGGTCAGCGCGTTTGTAGGCTTTGGCTTACACGAGTTGCTGTTGATCGGCGCTTACCTGCCGGGCTGTGCCTGGCTATTCTGTATCTCAAGGACGCAAGGATGCTGCGCAGGACGCGCATGTAAGTCACAGGGATATGTAGGAGTTCCGCCAGGATGGCGGTTAGATCACGGATGTCAGGATACAAAACAAAACCCCGCCTCGGCGGGGTTTTGTTGTTTCTGCGGTTGATTAAATCGCGCCAGCCGGCGATGGGTAGCTTAGTCGTTACGCTGCTCTGCTTGTTTGCGACAGGCCGCGCCAAAGGCTTGGAACAAGCGTACCGAATGGGGATTTTGCGCGGCTTGCCATTCCGGGTGCCATTGCACGCCGAGGGTGAACTGCGGATGGTCTGGCAGGTGGATGGCTTCTATCACTCCATCTTCGGCGTGGGCCAGGGGCTGCAGACCTTTGCCGAGGGTTTTGATGCCTTGGCCGTGCAGCGAGTTGACCGGGATTTCTTCCTGACCCATGAGTTTAGCCAGCCAGCTATTGGGCACCAGACGCACGGCATGAATATCGGCATACTGCTCGGCCGGCGGGGTAGTGTCGTCTTCGCGATGGTCGTTGAGGCCATCAACCTCGTAGAGCTTTTGGTACATGTCGCCACCCAGCGCCACGTTAAGTTCCTGCATGCCGCGGCAGATGCCGAGTAACGGTAAGCCCTTGGCCAGTGCGGCGCGAATCAGCGGCAGGTCGAAGTGGTCGCGGTCTTGGTCCTGGGCTTTGTCTGGGGTCAGGTTTTCTTGGCCGTAGAGCGTTGGGTCTATGTTGCTGCCGGCGCCGGTGACGTAGACACCGTCGACCATTGACAGGTATTGCTCGAGGTCCGCAGTGCCGAAGCAGGTGGGTGCCAGCAGAGGCACACAACCGGCAAGTTCGACCAGCGGGCTCATGTATTTTTTGGTCATCACCTGGTAATCATGGCCTTTGCGCTCTTGAGCGCCCATGGACATCAGTACGACCGGTTTTCGCTTAGGGTGTTGGATGTTGCCAGTGTTGTTGTTAGACATATGTCACCTTGAGGCAAGCCGTCACTTGCCGTTTTTGTGCAGCCAGGGCCAGTGCTGCTGTGACCCTGACTGTTGTAGCGGTACTGCCTAGCATGCTGATAACGCCGTAGTGCGAGGGCTTAACTCTTGCGCGGCGGCGCGGGTCAGCTGGCTGTTGCTGCGACTGGCGCAGGCAGGGCGTTACCGTGCCTCAGTGTGCCTTGGCTGTAAAATATGTCAAACGAAATGCTTGTTATTGTTGAAGATATCCAGTCAAAACGCCGTAAATTGATTCACCTGCGGGCTTTTATTGTGGATAACTGCCTCGACTCTTGCCGGAGTTACTGGGTGGCTTGCTGGTTAAGTTGCTTGATATCCACCTGCTTTAGCGCCGCATTGAACTGCTCTAGCGCCAGCTTGCCTGCGGCTGAGTTGGTGAAGCACACATGCAGGGTTTTGTCCTCCAGTGGCTTGCTGTTGAACTGCAGTTTGGCGGCCAGCGGTTTTAACTTCGGGCTGGTTTGCAGCAGGTACTGCATGACGTTCTGATCCACTACGGCGAGGTCGAAACGGCCATTTGCCAGTTTCAGCAGGTTCAATTCATCCGAGGTGGCGGCGTCGGTTTTGAGTTCGCCGGCGGCTGCCATTTTGTCGAACTCGGCGGTATTTACATAGCCGGCCACCACGCCAATTTTGCTGCTCTTGAGGTCGGCCAGTGAGGTCCAATTAATGGGTTTGGCGCGCTGCTCGGCAAAGCCGAGGGGGCCGTTGCCGATTGGTTCGGAGAACAGGCAGGGGCTACTGGGGTCGGCGTACTCCGGAAAATAGCCAACGAAGCTGGCGTCACTGCGGGCGGTATCGACGGCGCGCTGCCAAGGCAAGAACTTGAAGTTGACGCTGGCGCCGGCTTTCTCAAAAACCGCCTTGACCACCTGAGATGAGATGCCTTGTCCGGCGAGTTTTTCGCCGGTGTAGGGCGGCCAGTCGAGGCTGGCCAGGTTGAGGCTTTCAGCCATGGCTGGCGTGGCGAGGCCGACCAGTAAAGCGGCGCAGAGTCGCGCATTGCGTAGCCTTTGCATGGGTGGTGTCCTTGTGGGTGGCTTGTGAATGACTCTAGGTGAGTTCTTGCCGGCTCGCCAAGAATGTCGCGTTGGTGAGTCTGGGGAATGCTGCTAGACCTATAGGGTCCCCACTTGAAAAGAGCATCGACCATGAACCTGAAACTACTCTGGCAAGGGCTGCTATTTGGCGGCGCGCTGACGTCTGTCAGTGTCCACAGTGCGCCGCTTGAGGTGCTCACTGAAGACTATCCACCGTTCAATATGATGGCGGCAGACAATAAAATCAGTGGTTTATCAACCGAGATCGTTGAGGAGTTATTCAAGCGGGCCGGGGTCGAATACAAGATCAAACTGCTGCCTTGGAAGCGCGCATACGAGCAGACCCTGAACACGCCCAATACGGTGCTCTATTCCACCACCCGCACGCCAGAGCGTGAGGCTTTGTTCAAGTGGGTGGGGCCGCTGGTGAGTAACAACTGGGTGTTTTTTGCCAAGACTGACTCGCCACTCAAGGTCGTCAGTTTGGACGATGCTAAGCAGTATTCCGTCGGCGGCTATTACGGTGATGCGGTGGCTGAATACTTGGCGGCTCAGGGTTTCAGCAAGTTGCAGTTGGCACCCAGTGATCGTTCTAACGCCAAAAAACTCGACGCCGGGCGCATTCAGCTCTGGGCGACTGGCGAATACCTGGGGCCTTATTTGGCTGCCCTGGAAAAAGCCCCGCCACCCAAGGTGATTTTTACCTTTAGGGAGACGCAAATGAGTTTAGCCTTCAATAAAAGCGCGCCGGACGATCTGATCCTGAAGCTCAATGAGACGCTTGAAGTGATGCGCAAGGAAGGCGTCATTGACAGGCTCAACGCCAAATATCACTAGCGGCAGTAGTTGCTCCGCGGCTCGGTGCGGCGGCATAGGGTTCCATAACACCGAGCAGGTATCCGCAGTTGGGTCGCTAACGAGTCACGGCATAAAGGGCAGGGTGAGTGTGGCGAGTTATCGCTAAAAAAATGGCCTGCAGATGCAGGCCATTTAATGGAGGCGCAGAACCTGCAGGCTTAGCGAATACCGCTGCCGCTCAATGCCTCCGGCGACCATTGCATACTGGTCAGGTCGGGAATGTATTTCACCCCGCCGTAAGGGCCGGTCATGCCGGTGATGTTGTAGCTGCCACCGACTAGGTCATAAATCATATGGGCTGGGCCTACTGGTACTTTCACGTCATAGCTTGGCGCCAGAAACGCCAGTGAGCCGCGAAACAGCCCGCCGCGGGCATCGTATTCATCGGAGGCCACTGCAGCCCAGGTATCTTCATCGAGGAAGAAGGTGCGCTTTTGGTAAATGTGGCGCATGTCGGGCTTCAGCGTGCCCTCGACCACCCAGACGCGATGCAGCTCCCAGCGTACTTTTTCTGGATTGACAAAGTTTGGGGTGGTCATCTTGCCGACGTCGATGTCGTAGACAATGGAGTAACTGTTGTAGGGGATGTACATCTCTTTTTTGCCGACCAGCTTCCAGTCGTAGCGATCCAGTGCGCCCGAAAAGACATAGGTGTCATCGTAGGTTGAGGCACCGGCCGAGCCTGGGTTTGGCGTGTCATAGGACAGATCGGGCGCCAGCTTCACTCGGCGCTGTCCGGGCAGGTATTGCCAGCCGCGCCGGGGTTGGGCCAGAGGGTCGAGAGCATCCTGAATCAGTACCGCTTCGCCAGCGCGGCGAGCCGGTGCGGTGTAAGCAACTTTAACCCGATAGAAAATTTCTTTCGGGTCGCTGACGGTGGTGCGCGTCGGGTCCTGATAGAAGGGATAGTTGATGGTGGCGTCGCCTGTAGTGGCTAGGGTCGCGGTGCCGGCGCTGTCGACGTTCCAGTTGTCGAATTTGCTGTTGGCGGTGCTGCCTTGGTAGCGCAGCAGGTGGTTCCACATGGCTTCGCTACCGTTGGCCGGAATTGGGAAGGGGGTGCCGGGCAGTGCATTCGCAATACCCACACCACCACCCGTTGAACTGGCATTGGCCGCGTTTTTCAGGCTGTTGTCGAGTACCCATTGCGGCAGTGCCGCTGAGCGGTGAGTGGGGTAAACATCGAGCTTGAAGTCGGGGAAGCGCTTAAGCAGTTCGGTGACAGTCGCGGTCAGGCGCTCGGGGTGTTGTGCGGCATTTTTAGCGTCGATTACCTGCGTCGGTTTTTCATCGGCATAGGGGTTCGGGCGCATGCTGTCGCCGCTGGTGAAGCCGGCCGGCAGCGTGGTATTGCCGCCGGTGTATTCAGGAATACTGCCGTCGGCGTTGGCAGCTTTTTCGGCGCCAAGCTGTGTCAGGCTTTGCCCCAGCTTGGCCACTTGGTCAGCGGGTGCCGCTGCATGAGCCGCATAACTTAACCCCAGTGTTGCAGAGGCAGACAGCAGAATCAGTGGTAATCGCATTGAACAGCTCCTTCGCTTTGGAATTCTCTAAACCCTGCGCCCTCTATTTATTTGCGGGTTTGCAGGATGAAGCAATTGCATCTTTGTCGCTGCGGAGTATCGGCCGCTAAACTTCATTGCTGAGCGTAGCTTGAGTTTTATTATTTGGGCGCCGCCGCGGCCGAGTGTCGCGGGTTTGCGTTTAGGCGCTAAGCCATTTTCAGCAAGCTGTGGATGTTGATTTAAACGTCGCCGGCAGATCCTCAAGCGGGGCCGGTGCATTTCGCTCAGCTGTCTGCCGGCGTTGTCGGCTTTTCCTTCGCCCATAAAAAAGCCGCGCAGTGCGCGGCTTTAAAGGTGGTGGGCCCACACGGACTCGAACCGTGGACCAAAGGATTATGAGTCCTCTGCTCTAACCAACTGAGCTATGGGCCCCAGAAAGCCGGCGGATTATAACGAGCTGGTGTGGTTAGCGCCAACTTAACGGTGCGTTAGCTGATAAATGATCGGATGGTTGCGTGAGGTTTTTGTTTTAGCCGGCGCGGTGCGGGAGCTAAAACAAAAACCCCAGCCGGGGCTGGGGTTTTGTTGTTACTCGTCGAGGAAGGAGCGTAGATGCTCGCTTCGTGACGGGTGGCGTAACTTGCGCAGTGCCTTGGCTTCGATCTGGCGGATCCGCTCGCGGGTCACGTCAAACTGTTTACCGACTTCCTCAAGGGTGTGGTCGGTATTCATGTCGATGCCGAAGCGCATGCGCAGCACTTTGGCTTCGCGGGCGGTAAGGCCGCCGAGTACGTCGCGGGTGGCTTCTTTGAGGCTCTCAACAGTCGCCAAGTCGATCGGCGATTGCATGGTGGAGTCTTCAATGAAGTCGCCCAGGTGCGAGTCTTCGTCGTCGCCGATCGGGGTTTCCATGGAGATCGGCTCTTTAGCGATCTTCAATACCTTGCGGATTTTATCCTCAGGCATTTCCATGCGCTCGCCGAGCTCTTCCGGGGTCGGTTCGCGACCCATTTCCTGCAGCATCTGCCGCGAGATACGGTTGAGTTTGTTGATCGTCTCGATCATATGCACCGGGATACGGATGGTCCGCGCCTGGTCGGCAATGGAGCGAGTAATCGCCTGGCGAATCCACCAGGTGGCGTAGGTGGAGAACTTGTAACCGCGACGGTATTCGAACTTGTCCACCGCCTTCATCAGGCCGATGTTGCCTTCCTGAATCAGATCGAGGAACTGCAGGCCGCGGTTGGTGTACTTCTTGGCGATCGAGATCACCAGGCGCAAGTTCGCCTCAACCATTTCCTTCTTCGCGCGGCGGGCCTTGGCCTCACCGATCGACATGCGGCGGTTGATGTCTTTGATTTCGGCGATGGTCAGGCTGCAGTCGGCTTCCAGTGCGATCAGCTTTTGCTGGCAGCGTTGGATATCCGGTTGCAGGCGGCCGATGGCTTCAGCGTATTTGCTTTTGCCTTTGGCCAGCGCGTCGCTCCAGCTTTCGTCGATTTCATGGCCGGGGAACAGGCGCAGGAAATCGGCGCGCGGCATCCGCGCATCACGCACGCAGAGCTGCATGATGGCGCGTTCTTGGGCGCGAATGGCTTCCAGGGCGCCACGAACTCGTACCACCAAAACTTCGAACTGTTTTGGGATCAGCTTGATCGGCATGAACAGCTCAGCCAGTAGCGCCAGCTCGGCAATGCCTTGCTTGCTGCTGCGGCCGTGCTTCTTCAGAACCTTTTTGGACTTTTCCAGTTGCTCCAGTACGGCGCCGAAACGCTGGCGGGCGACTTCTGGATCTGGGCCGGTCTCGACTTCTTCCTCTTCCTCTTCGGCGGCTTTTTCTTTGCCGTCGTCTTCTTCGTCTTCAGCTTTCTCTTCTGGGACGACTGGCGCTACGGGCGCGACTTCGGCGGGAACGCTGCCGTCATCGGGATCGATATAGCCGATAAAGAGGTCGGTGAGCTTGCCGCCTTCGACGCTGACACGGTCGTATTCGGCGAGTACGCCGGCGACGGTGCCAGGGAAGTGGGCAATAGCGCCCATGACTTCACGGATACCTTCTTCGATACGCTTGGCGATTTCGATTTCGCCTTCGCGGGTCAGCAGTTCCACTGTGCCCATTTCGCGCATGTACATGCGCACCGGGTCCGTAGTACGGCCAATGTCGGTCTCGACCGCTGCCAACGCAGCCGCTGCTTCTTCCGCAGCCGCTTCGTCGGTATCGGCGTCGGCCAGCATAAGAGAATCCTTATCTGGCGCAACCTCGAATACGTTGATCCCCATGTCGTTGATCATGCGGATGATGTCTTCCACCTGTTCCGGATCTGAAATATCCTCCGGCAGGTGGTCGTTGACCTCCGCGTAAGTCAGGTAGCCCTGCTCACGACCAAGGGTGATCAACTCTTTGATACGAGACTGCTGTTGCGCTTTTCCGGACATAACACCCTATCCACTGAAGGTCTTGGCGGGCTAAAAACAAGCCGCGGATTATACCCGAATAAGACCCCTATGCGCCAGTTGGGCTCGGGATTACCGGTGATGCATTACGGCTCAGCAGGTTACGTAGTTGGTTTTTTTCCTCTGCACTTAACTCACTTTGACGGGCTTTGTTGATCAAATGTTCCAGGCTGCGCTCGCGTTGGCGGGCTACAAGACTAGTTATAGTGTCAAAAAACTGTTGTTCAAGGTTGTCGGCTGAAATCAGCCACTCTTTTTCCGCCAGGGCCCGTAACAGACGGCCTTGCTCGGTACCGTGCCAGCGCGCGATCAGTTGCAGGGCGCGCAGTTTCGGGTTCTTTTGCAGGGCGCCGAGCAGGGCCACCAGCAATTGTGCGTAGGTGTCGT
>MHZN01000045.1 GCA_001830395.1 Pseudomonadales bacterium RIFCSPLOWO2_12_59_9
GGCGCCCAGCACGGTCTCGACCGCCAGTTCCCAACCCGGGGCGACCCGCAGGCCGGCCGCCAACTGCGGCCGCTCACTAAGCTGTTGTTCACGCAGCCATTGCGCGGTGCCTTTGCCCGGATTCAAGGCCGCCTGTTGCAAGGCTTCCAGAGAAGCAATCCGTCCATTCAAGCGTTGCAACTGACCTTGGGCCTGCTGCTGGGCTTGATTGGCTGCCTGCAATTGGCCACGTAACTGCTCCAGCTGTTCGGCCAGTTGTAGCTCCGCCGCCTGCAATTCCTCAACGGTCAGTTCGCTGATCGCCAGTTGCTCGCCCAGCTCGAGAATGGCGGCGTCTTGCGGGTCGGCGGCCAGTTGCTGACGCTCCTCAGTCAGGCGTCGCTGACGCTCGGCCAAACGCTCCAGGCTGTGTTCGAGTTGCTGAATCCGCGACTGCTGCACCTCGGACAAACGCCGGGGTTCGGCGCTGCGCTGGGTAAAGGCGTCCCACTGCTCTTGCCAGCCGTGCATCGCCGTTTCCGACTCTTCCAGGCTGGCGGCGGCCTCTTCGGCAGAGGCCGCGGTAAGGGCTTGCTCGGGTTCTAGCAGGGCCAGTTCTTCGGTCAGGCTGGCGAGCAAATCCTGGTCATGGCCCAGGTGCGCCGCGGTTTCTTGGCGGGCCCGCTCGGCCTCGCGCAAGTCATCCTGCAATTGACGCAGGCGCTGCTGACCGTGCTGAATGCTTTGCTCGATGCGGGCGATGTCGCCACCGACCGAGTAAAACCGACCCTGCACCGCATTAAACTGCTCGGACAGTTCGTGATGGCCATCGCGCAGCCGCTCGATACTGGCATCGGCGCTGCGCTGCTCGGCAATCAGGGCCTCGAAGGCAATTTCTTGCTGGGCGATCACCGCTTCACGCTGGCCGACCTGCTGATTCAGGCTCTGCCAGCGCAAGGCCGACAGTTGCGCCTTGAGCTCGCGTTCCTGGGCTTTGTACTGCTGGTACTTCTCGGCCGACTGAGCTTGGCGCTGCAGCCGTTCGAGCTGGCGTTCCAGCTCTTCGCGCAGGTCGGTCAGGCGCGCCAGATTCTCATGGGTGCGGCGGATGCGGTTTTCGGTCTCGCGACGGCGCTCTTTGTATTTGGAGATGCCGGCGGCTTCTTCAATAAAGTTACGCAAGTCTTCGGGACGCGCCTCGATCAGCTTGGAGATCATCCCCTGCTCGATGATCGAGTAACTGCGCGGCCCCAGGCCGGTGCCGAGGAAAATATCGGTAATGTCGCGCCGCCGGCACTTCACGCCATTAAGAAAGTAGGTGTTCTGGCTGTCGCGGGTGACCCGGCGGCGAATCGAAATTTCCGCGTAACTGGCGTATTCGCCGAGCAAGGTGCCGTCGCTGTTGTCGAACACCAGCTCGATCGAGGCCTGGCTGACCGGCTTGCGGCTGGTGGAGCCATTGAAGATGACGTCGGTCATCGACTCGCCGCGCAGGTTCTTCGCCGAGCTTTCGCCCATCACCCAGCGCACGGCATCGATGATATTGGATTTACCACAGCCATTAGGCCCAACCACCGCCGCCATATTGCTCGGAAAGTTGACCGTAGTGGGGTCGACGAAGGACTTGAACCCCGCCAGTTTGATGCACTTTAGCCGCATAGCAGTCCGTTTCCCTTGGGCCTTATCGCTCGGCCATTGCGGCCAGCACCAGTGTGCAGTTGTGCTGCCCATAGGCCAGCAACACGCTACGGATCTGCTCGGCGTTACGCGCCAACACCGCCTGCAACAAGCTGGCAAAGGTATTGAGGAACTGACTCATCTCGGATTTACGCCGCGCCAGCGCCAGGTGGTAAGTGCGGCTGATGGCCGGCAGCAGGTTTTCCAGGGTTTCTTGCAGGAATGGATTGTTGGCGAAGGGGAATGCTGCGCGCATCACATCGAAGCTGTTTTCCACAAAGGCGTCTATGTCCTCACGCGCCGCACTGGCTTGCAACTGCCGCTGCACATGCAGCAGCGGCGCCAAGTCGGCCTCGTTGCGCCAGCTGACAGCCACCGCATTGGCCAAGACTATGTACAGCTCCATCACCAGCGCATACAGGCTTTTGACGTTATGCACGGTCAGCTCGGTAACCTGCGCGCCACGGCGCGGCAAGATCACGATCAAATGCCGACGTTCGAGAATCAGCAAGGCCTCGCGCACCGAACCACGGCTGACATTCAGGGCCTGGGTGACTTTTTGCTCTTGAATGCGCTCGCGCTCTTTTAACTCGCCACGAATGATGCGTTCGGCAAGGTGGTGAGCGATTTGCTCAGCGAGGCTGTCCGGGGCCTTGAACGTCATGCTGTTCCTTTAAATGCTGTTCCACGCAGGGCGGCGAGTGTAACACAGGGTGTTACCCAACCACCCCGATGAGCCTAAGCGCTGCCGTGCTAAAGGTAGGCTGGGCGGGGCGCAATTGTCGGCGATGATTGTCCGACAATCCAACAACAATACTGACAAAAATTAAGCCCGAGGAGCCCACCATGTTTGCCACTCGCTCATCCGACTGGATGCTCAGCCTGAAAAAGATCGGTTATTGGTTCTGGCTACTGCCGGTCGCTTTAGTACCCCTGAGCTATTACCTGTCGCAAGGCAGCAGCCATGCCGATGCCTGGGGCTTTCTGGTGCCGGCGGTGATTTTTGGCCTGATTCCCTTTGTCGATGCCCTGCTCGGCCGCGACCCGGCCAACCCGGAAGAAAGCCAGCAGGTGCCGCGACTGGAGGGCGAATTCTATTACCGTCTGCTGACCCTGGCCTGCGTGCCGATCCTGCTCGGCATGCTGACCTGGGCCGCCTGGATTCTGGCCAACAACCCCGAATGGAGCTGGCTGGGGCAACTGGGCTGGACCCTCTCGGTGGGCATTGTGATGGGCGCCATCGGCATCACCGTGGCCCACGAACTGGTGCACAAAGACCCGGCCATCGAGCAAAACACCGGCGCCATCTTGCTGGCCGCCGTCTGCTACGCCGGCTTTAAAGTCGAGCATGTGCGCGGTCATCATGTGCATGTTTCGACCCCGCAGTGCGCCTCCTCTTCCCGCTTCGGGCAAAGCCTGTACAGCTTCTTGCCGCATGCCTACAAACACAACTTCCTGAATGCCTGGAAGCTGGAAGCCGAGCGCCTGCAGCGCAAAGGCCTGCCGGCCCTGTCCGCGCACAATGAATTAATCTGGTGGTACGCCCTCAGTGCAACTTTCGCCCTCGGCTTTACTTGGGCCTTTGGCTGGCTAGGGCTGGGATTTTTTCTCGGGCAAAGCCTGGTGGCCGTGACCCTACTGGAGATCGTCAACTACCTCGAACACTACGGCCTGCACCGGCGCAAACTGGACAACGGTCGCTATGAAAGAACCGGGCCGGCCCATTCGTGGAACAGCAATTTCCTGCTGACCAACCTGTTTCTGTTCCATCTGCAGCGCCACTCCGATCACCACGCCTATGCCAAACGCCGCTATCAGGTGCTGCGCCACCACGAAAGCAGCCCACAACTGCCCAATGGCTACGCCGGCATGGTGGTGCTGGCATTAATTCCGCCACTCTGGCGGGCGGTGATGGACCCGCGCGTGCGGGCCTATTACGCCGGCGAAGAACACCAGCTCAGCGCCAGCCAGCTGGCTCCCGAGTAAACCTTGCCAGCCCCTCGCATTGAGGGGCTGCTCTGTTATGCCCGGCAATACTTGCAGGCACGCGTGCGAACACCGAAGCTAAGGATCTAATAGCCACTCAACGGCGAGGATCAGTTTTGGATTGGCAGACCCTGCTTACCCGCGAACGTCTTGGTAAACCGCTGCACAGCGCCGATGAGCTCGGCCGCAGTCCGTTTCACAAAGACCATGACCGCATCATTTTCTCCGGCGCCTTTCGCCGCCTGGGGCGCAAAACCCAAGTGCACCCGGTGTCGAGCAACGACCATATCCACACCCGCCTGACCCACTCGCTGGAGGTCAGTTGCGTCGGCCGCTCGCTGGGCATGCGCGTCGGCGAAGTGCTGCGCGGTGAGCTGCCCGATTGGTGCGACCCGAGTGACATGGGCATGATCGTGCAGTCGGCGTGCCTGGCCCACGACATCGGCAACCCGCCCTTCGGCCACTCCGGTGAAGACGCCATCCGCCACTGGTTTCAGCAGGCCGCCGGACGCGGCTGGCTGGATGCCATGAGCGAGGCCGAGCGCGGCGACTTTCTTAACTTTGAAGGCAATGCTCAAGGGTTTCGCGTACTGACCCAGCTGGAATATCACCAGTTCGATGGCGGCACCCGGCTGACCTACGCAACCTTGGGCACTTATCTCAAGTACCCCTGGACCGCGCACCACGCCCAGGCCCTGGGCTATAAAAAACACAAGTTCGGCTGCTACCAGAGCGAGCTGCCGATACTGGAGCAAATCGCCCGCAAGCTGGGCCTGCCACAGATCGAAGACCAACGCTGGGCGCGCCATCCACTGGTGTACTTGATGGAGGCCGCCGATGACATCTGCTACGGCCTGATCGATTTGGAAGACGGTCTGGAAATGGAGCTGCTCGACTACAGCGAAGTCGAAGCCCTGCTGCTCAACCTGGTCGGTGACGACTTGCCGGAAACCTATCGCCAGCTCGGCCCCAAGGATTCGCGGCGGCGTAAACTGGCCATTCTGCGCGGCAAGGCCATCGAGCACCTGACCAATGCCGCGGCGCGGGCCTTTGTCGAGCAACAGCAAGCGCTGCTGGCCGGCCATCTGGAGGGCGACCTGGTCGAGCATATGCACGGCCCGGCCAAGCGCTGCGTGCTGGAAGCCAAAGACCTGGCGCGCAAGAAAATCTTCCAGGACAAGCGCAAAACCCTGCACGAAATCGGCGCCTACACCACCCTGGAGATTCTGCTGAATGCCTTCTGCGGCGCAGCGGTTGAGCAATATGGCGGACGCACGCCGTCGTTCAAGAGCCGGCGGATTCTCGACTTGCTCGGCAACAACGCCCCCGACCCGAGCTGGCCGCTGTATCAGTCGTTTTTACGGATGATCGACTTTATCGGCGGCATGACCGACAGCTATGCCACCGAAATGGCCCGCGAAATGACCGGCCGCTCCAGCCCGGTGTAAAGCGCAGGCAGGGCCGCCAAAGACGCCCGGCGACCCTGCCTGCGCAGTTGCGCTGGAGCCCATCTATGCTTGTGCCCGCCCCTCAGCAAACTGGACGCTAATGCTATGGCCAAAGCCAAACCCGTAACTGCCCATCGCTTTCCACTGCATGTGCATATCAGCGCACTTTTTACCCTGCTACTGCTGACCACCGGGATAGTGATGGGGGTATTCAACTACCAGCAAACCAGCAGCATTATTCTCTCCAGCAGCGAGAAACTCTTTGAGCGAATCTCAACAGAAGTGCAGTTGGACCTCAACAACACCTACACCCCTATTCGCCACCTGCTGAGCCTGCTGGCGCTGGACCCCAACACCCGCAAAGCGCAACCCAGTGAGCGGCAACCCTTGCTGGCGCCCTTCGCCCAAGCCCTGAGCGACAACCCCAAGCTCGCCGCGCTGTATTTGGGCTATCCCAATGGCGATTTTTTCATGCTGCGGCCCCTGCGCACTGCTGCGTTCCGGCAGCTTTTTGAAGCGCCGCCGAACGCCGCCTTTCAACTCTGGAGCATCGAACACAGCGATGGCGCCGTGCAATCGAGCTATCAGTTCTTTGATCAACAATTAAATCTGCTGCGCCATATCCAACGCAACGGCGAGGACTTCGATCCGCGCTCGCGCCCCTGGTATCAAAGTGCACTCAGCGATGCCGAGCAAATCACCACGGCGCCCTACGGGTTTTTCTCCAGCAAGCAAGTCGGCACCACCCTGGCGCGCAACCTCGGCCTCAACATAGTGCTGGCCGCCGACCTAACCCTCGACGACCTGTCTTCCACCCTGAGCAAACATCAAATCACCCCAAGCACCGAAGTGCTGCTGCTCGATAGTGACGGCAACGCCATTGCCTACCCCGGTCGGCCATCACTGCTGGTAGAGACCGGCAGCAGCGTGCAGTTGGTCAAGGCCGCCGAACTCAGCGCGCCTTTGGCCGCCCTGCTACAGCCAAGCAATAATCGGCTGCAGCAGGGTCATTTACGCCTGAATAAGCGTGACTGGGTCGTGGCCCGCACTCACCTCAACGAGGGCGGCCCACAAGGCCTGGAGCTGGCGCTGCTGGTGCCCGAAGACGAGTTGCTGGCCGACGCCTACCGTATTCGTTGGCAGGGTGCGGTCATCACCCTTGCCACCCTGCTGCTGTGCTTGCCCTTTGGCTGGCTGGCCTCGCGCAGCGTGGTTAAACCGCTGCACGCCTTGGTATTGGAGGCCGAAGCCATTCAGCGTTTTGACTTTAAACAACCCGCCAGTGGCCGCTCACCGCTGCTGGAAGTCGACCGCCTGGCGCTGTCGATGAACCGCATGAAAGAAACCATCGCCAGCTTTCTTGAGATTGCCGCCAGCTTATCGGCCGAAAAACGTTTCGATAACTTGCTGCAACGGGTGCTCGATGAAACCGTCAGCATCGGCAAAGCCTGTGGTGGCCTGTTGTATTTAATCGAACCGGAAAGCGGCCGACTGATCCCCCAAGCGCTGATCCTCGATGGCGTGCAACAAGACCTCAACGAGCACCCGCTCAGCAGTTACCCCAGCAGCGACCCCAACCTGCCCGACTGGCTCAGCGGGCCAGCCCGAGGGGGTGACAGTGCGGTAGTCGCCCTCGGCTTTGATCACGCCGGGCCCTTGCAAGGCCTACTGAGCAGCCTCGACAGCCCGATGATTCACTTGGTCAGCTGCGGCTTGCATAATCGCCAAGGCGTGACCCTCGGCGTGCTGCTGCTACTGCACCGCAATAACGCCGATGAGCAGGACCTAACCCTGCTGCGCCCCGAGCGCATTGCCTTGATCGAGGCGGTGTCTGGCGTGGCGGCCTTGTGCATCGACAGCCAGCGTTTGCTTGAGCAACAAAAGCAGCTGCTGGAAGCTTTTATCCAATTACTGGCCGGCGCCATCGACGCCAAAAGCCCCTACACCGGCGGGCACTGCCAGCGCGTGCCGGAGTTGACGCTGATGCTCGCCCACGCCGCCGCCGACAGTCCAGAGCCGGCCTTTGCCAGCTACCAACCGACGGATGAGCAATGGGATGAGCTGCACATCGCGGCCTGGTTACACGACTGCGGCAAGATCACCACGCCGGAATACGTGGTGGATAAGGCCACCAAACTGGAAACCCTGTACGACCGCATCCATGAAATCAGTACCCGTTTTGAAGTGCTTAAACGCGATGCCTGGATCGACTATTGGCAGGCCCGCTGCGAAGGTGCCGATGCCGCCCAGCAAGCGTTGCAGCGTGACCAGCGGTTAAGCACCCTGGATGAAGAGTTCGCCTTTATCGCCCGCTGCAATCTGGGCGGC
>MHZN01000046.1 GCA_001830395.1 Pseudomonadales bacterium RIFCSPLOWO2_12_59_9
GGCGTTCACCGGAGCGAATACGGCCCCAGAGTTGGGCGCGGCGCGCGTCATCCTCGGCCGGTTCAAGCCAGATTATTTTGTCCAGATTGCTGTTTTCGGCACCGGCCTCGATGGTGTTGGACAGTCCTTGGCGGCGACTCAATTCCTGGCTGATACGCGGCTCCAGGGTGAAGTTGATCCAGTCTTCGGCCAGGCGTGGGTTTTTCGCGCCGCGACTGACGGCCCAACAATCCAGCCACGACAGGGCGCCCTCCTGGGGGATGACATAGCCCACGTCGACGCCGGCATCCAGCAGTTGTTTGAGTTGCTGGCGCCCATAGTTGGCATACAGCAGGGCGGCCTGGTGCTGGCGAAACAGCTCCACCGATTCTTGTGGCTGAGTGTAGAAGGTCAGCACGTTGCGGCGCAGCTCCACCAGCTTGGTGCTGACGGCGGCAAACTCGGCGTCTTTGATTTGAAACGGTGCGCCGCCCAGCAGCAGGCTGGTAATGGAGAAATTGTGCGTGGCGCCGTCATAGGCCAGCACCCGGCCGCGGTACTGGGGGTCCCACAGGCTGGCCAGCGAGGTCGGCGGGCTGCTGAACTGCGCGCGATCATAGATCAGGCCCATCTCGGCGTAGGTGTAGGGCACGGCGTAGATATTGCCGTCGCGACTGATGCCAGGGATGCTTTGCAGGTTGCGAAACCGCCAGAGCTGGCGTTTGGTGTTGGGGATGTCGGCCAGCTGCAGCGGTTGCACCAGCTGCTGATCGATGTAGTACTGCATCTCGGCGGTGTTGGCGGCCAATACATCGTAATCGCCACCCTGGTTGCGGTTCATTTTCGCCCGCAGCACTTCGTCGGTGTCGATCAGCGTCACCTCGACTTTAACGTCGTGGCGCTTGGCAAACTCCTCGACCAGGTCGCTGTCGGCGTAGCCCGGCCAGGTCAGGATGCGCAAGGTTTCCTGGGCCTGCAGTGCGGTCACCGGCAGCGCGGCAAGTGAGCTAATCAGCAGCAAGCCAGTCAGGTGGCGCAGGTGCATGGGCAGTACCAAAAACGCAGCGGTTGATTGGAGTGTATACGCTGTTGGCGTAGGCGCTGGCCGCCGGCCAAATGGTCGCAAGACGGCGCATTTGGCTGCCTTGGGTAACACTAGTAGCCTAGCGCCATCAGGGCGCGGCGCGATAGAGGCAACGCCTGTAAGCATGCTATTTTTGCCCGGTAATTTACCCACTAAGGAAGCTGTTATGGATCAAACAACGCTGGTGAATGCAGGGACTGAAAAAGCCAATGCCTTGATGACGCTGGTCACTCAGTACGGCACTGAGTTCGGTATCAAGATCTTGGCCTCGCTGGCCTTCTGGCTGATCGGCCGCTGGTTGATTCGATTTTCCGTGGGCCTGGTACAGAGCTCCTTAGGTCGGCAAAACGTTGACCCGACCGTGCTGCGCTATGTCGGCTCGTTTATTACCGTGACTCTGAACATCCTGCTGGTTATCGGTGTGCTCGGTTATCTCGGCGTGCAGACCACCACCTTTGCCGCCTTGCTGGCGGCAGTGGGCCTGGCGATTGGCTTGGCGTGGTCGGGGCTGTTGGCCAACCTGGCGGCCGGCGGTTTTATTATCGTGTTGCGCCCGTTCAAGGTCGGCGATGTGATTTGCGCCGGTGGGGTGACCGGTACCGTGACCGAAATTGGTTTGTTTGTTACCGCGATCAATACCGCAGACAACATCCTGACCCTGGTGGGCAACAATAAGATTTTTGCCGACAATATCCAGAACTTGAGCCACAACCCCTATCGTCGGGTCGATCTGACGGCGCAGTTATCCAACGCTGCCGATTACCAGGCCGCCATTGACCTGCTCAAGGCCCGGCTTAGTGCGCTGCCGAATGTCTTGGCGGTGCCGGCCGTGGATGTCGAGATTCTCGAGTTCAATCTGCTCGGGCCGGTGCTGGCGGTGCGCCCCTATTGTCAGCCGAGCAACTATGGCCAGGTGTTTTTTGCCAGCAACAAGGTGATTAAAGATACCTTGGGCAGCGCCGATTTCCCGGCACCTATGGCCACCCAAACCCTGATCATGCAGCAGCCCTGAGGGCCGCCTTAACGGCGGCTTAGCGGCACACCGGGTGACTGCAGGGTGTGCCGCGACCAGCGGCGGTGGCTACTGCTGGGTCAATAACTGCTGGCGCATGCGTTTGTTCTCACGGTGCAGTTCGCGCAGCTGAAAGGCATCGCGTAGCTGGTTGCGCAAATCGTCTTGCTCCCAGGGTTTGCTGAAGAAACGATACATAACGCCTTCATTGATCGCCTTGAGGACGCTGCCGACTTCGCTGGAGCCGCTGAGGACCATGCGGACCACGTCGGGATGGATGATTTTGATCTTGCGCAGGAAATCCAGCCCGTCCATATCGGCCAGGCGTACGTCGCTCAGCACCACATCGACCGGGTGAGTGGCCAGCAGCTTGAGCGCCTCGGTGCTGCTGCTGGCGGTGAGAATCCGGTAGTTCTCCAGCCGTAGCGCCCGCTGCAAGGCGGCGAGAATGGCCGGTTCGTCGTCGATGATCAGCAGGTAGCGCTGACTCTCATCGAGAAGGTTCGTCGGCAGGCGGAACAACGAATCCTCTTGTAGAAACTGCAGGCACGCCTGGGGTGGCAGCGGTGGCGAGTAAAAATAGCCCTGCAGCTCATCGCACCCGGCGGTGCGCAGAAAACCCAGTTGCTCGGCGTTTTCTACCCCTTCGGCAATCACCTGGATGCCCAGGTTATGGCCGATGGAGATCATCGAGCGGGCCAGCGAGGCGCTGTCGGGGTCGGTGATTACATCGGTGACGAAGCTGCGGTCGATCTTCAGTTGGCTGAAGGGGAAGCGCTTCAGGTAACCCAGCGACGAATAGCCAGTGCCGAAGTCGTCGATGGAGAAGCGGATGCCCTCGGCGCAGAGCCGCTGCATCTTGTGCAGCACATCTTCGGCGTTGGTCATCAGGATGCTTTCGGTCAGTTCGATCTTGATCCAGCGCGCCGGTGTGGCGTGGTTGTGCAAGATCGCCAGAACTCGCTCGACATAGTTCGGCTCGGCGAAACTGATGGCCGAGAAGTTGACCGCGATACTCAGGTCCTGGCTGAACAGCTCACGCCAGACCGTCAGTTGCTGGCAGACGGCCTCGAACACATAGAAGTCGATGGCCACTATCCAGCCGGTCTCTTCGGCGAGGGGGATGAAGTCGTTGGGTTGCACCATCTTGCCCTGCCGGTTCCAGCGCACTAACGCCTCGAAACCGCACAGGCGACCATTTTGCAGGTCGAGTTGCGGTTGATAGGCCACCAGGTATTCATGGTTTTGCAGGGCGTGGCGCGTTTCGCGCTCCATGGCTAAACGCCTCTGCACCTGTTCGTTCATTTCCGGCATAAAGGCGCAGATACGGTTACGCCCCTGGTGCTTGGCCTGGTACATCGCCGTGTCGGCGTTGCGCAGCAGGGTGCCGATGTCGTGGCCATCGCTGGGGAAGCAGCAGAACCCGATGCTGCAACTAATGACCATTTCCTGGTCCTCCAACATCAGGGGCATGGCGATGCTGTCCTTGAGTCGCTCGAGCAAACTGAGCTGCCCGCCGAGTTGCTCGGTATTGGCCAGCAGAATGATGAACTCATCGCCGCCCAGGCGCGCCACCGTGTCGATTTCCCGGGAGCTGGCCCGCAGCCGCTCCGCGACCTGGATCAACAGCAGGTCGCCGGCGCTGTGGCCGAGGCTGTCGTTGATCAGCTTGAAGTTATCCAGGTCCATAAAGGCCAGGATGAATTGGTCGTTGGTCCGGGTGGCAAAGGCGATGGCCTGGCTGATGCGATCATTGAGCAGGTTGCGGTTGGGCAACCCGGTCAGGCTGTCATGGTTGGCCTGATGCTCGAGCTCCTCCTGGTAGCGTTTGCCTTCGGTGATGTCTTGCAGAATGCCGACGAAGTGGCTGACCTTGCCGCGGTCATTGATCACCGGCGCGACCTTGAGGTCGTTCCAGAACTGCGAGCCATCCTTGCGGTAATTGAGCAGCAGGGCGCCCCCTTCCTCCTGGGCCTGCAGAGCCCGGCGAATATTGCCCAGGCCGCTCTGATCGCGATTGTCGCCCTGCAGGAAGCGGCAGTTACGGCCGAGCACCTCGGCGGCCGGGTAGCCGGTGATGCGCTCGAAGGCGGGGTTAACGTAGACGATGGGTTGGTCGGGCTGCTCGTTGTCGGTGATCACCACCGCATTTACGCTGGCCTCCACCGCCCGGGTGCGGGTGCGGATTTCCAGGTCGCGGCGGCGTTGTTCGCTGATGTCCTGGATCACCACTATGGCGCCCTGAATCACCCCATTGGCGTCGAGAAAGGGCACCGCCGAGTTCAGGATGGTCTTGCGTTCGCCCTTGAACGTCTCGATATCGATGACTTCGTTGCGCGACACCTGGTTGTGCTGCACGGCACGCATCCGCGCCCAGTCTTGCCCGACTATGGGCTCGCCGCTTTCTGCCCACCAGCCGCGGTATTGCTTGTAAGCCTCGCGGCCAACCGGGTGCGGGCCGCCCCAGATCAGGCTGCTTTCCGGGTTGCTCATGATCAGTTGGCCCTGCGGGTCGGTGACCAGTACCCCGACCGGCAGGCTATCGAGGATCTTGCGCAGCAGTGTCTCGTTTTTCGCCAGCGCCTCGGTGCGCTGGGTCACCAATTGCTCCATGCTCTCGAACAGCCGGGCCCGGCCCAGGGCCATGGCCAGCTGGCGGCCGATTGAGGCCAGGGCCGTCAAGGACTCCTCGGACCAGGCCCGCCCGCTGTTCTGCACGACATTCAGCATGCCGATGGTTTCTGCGCCGAGCAGCAGCGGAATGCTGGCGTGTATGGCATCGCCGGCGTGTCCGGCCAGAGCCGGGCACTCGGCAATGTTGCAGGGCATGGTCAGCTTGTCGCTGAGCCAGGCGTGCCGGCAAGGGCAGTTTTTCGCGCAACCCGCCAGCCAGGCGAGGCTGTAGTCGCCGCCGCGCCCACAGGCCCCCACCACCTGGGCGGGCTCGTTTGGGTCGTGGGCATCGGCCATCAGCAACCAGGCACCCTGGGTATCGGGAAACTCCAGCAGGCGCCGCAGCGCAGCATCGATGACATGCCGTTCGCTCTGGGCATCGGTCAGGCCGCTGGTGAAGTGAAACAGGCAGTTGAGCAGCGAGTTGGAACGGGTCAGCTCGTCATGCTTGGCCTGCAGTTCGTGGTTGAGGCGCACGCCCTGCTCGTAGGTGGAGATCAGTAAATCGAGAATCTGCTGGCGGCCGGCGGTGATGAAATGCCGCTCGCCTTCCAGCACCACTTCCACGCCCATTTGCACGCGCTCATGGCTGCGCAGTTCAAGGTTGACCAGAAAGTAGCGGATGCGCGACATCAGGTACTTCTGATCGTAGGGTTTTACGATGAAGTTGTCGGCGCCCGACGCCAGGCCGTGCACCACGTCTCGGGCGTCGGCCAGAGATGTCACCAGAATCACTGGAATGCCTTGGGTCGCAGGGGTGTTTTTCAGCCGGCGGCATAACTCATAGCCATCCATCTCGGGCATCACAATGTCGCTGATGACGATGGTCGGCTGCTGCTCGGCCACCATCGCCAGCGCTTCGATGCCGTTGCGCGCGACGCGGACCTTGCAGCCAACGGATTCGAGCATGTATTGCAGTTCGGTGGCCTGGGTTGGGCTGTCCTCGACTATCAGTATGTCGGCGTCGGTGTGCATGGTTTATTCCCTCTTACCTAGCGTGCTGGCGGGCGCTAGTTGTGTGGCGAGCTGGTTGAGCAATAATCCGATGGCTTCCGGGCGCAACACTAGGCGCGCCGCGTGCAGGGCGATGGCGGCCTGCGGCATGGAGTCGACCACCGCGCTGCGAGGTTCCTGGACCAGGGTCAGGGCGCCGGTTTTGTGCAGTTCGGCCAGCCCTTGGGCACCGTCGCGGCCCATGCCGGACAGCTGGATGCCAATGGCCTGCCGGCCGAAGTGTTGGGCCACCGAGCGAAACAGGTAATTGGCCGCCGGGCGGATATGCTCCTCCGGCGGTCCTGGGTGCAGCCGCACGCGGCGCTCGGCGCAGAAGCCCAGGTGCACGCCATCAGGGGCGAGGTAGAGCACCCCCGGGCTGAGGGGCTGGTCTTCTTCGGCAATCATCACCGGCAGTGCCGACAGGCTGGCCAACCAATCGCGAAAGCTCGGCAGAAAGCCTGCGGCGATGTGCTGGACCAAAATCAGCGCCCAGGGCTGTGGCAGCACCAGGTTCTGCAGCAAGGCCTTGATGGCCGCCGGCCCTCCGGCGGAGGCCGCGATGGCAATGAGTTGCGGGACGGCTTGCGCGGTTTGCCTTACCAGCTGCAAGCTGCTCTGTGGTGTGTGGCTGTGACCCGCAACCGGGCTGGGGCCGACAGCTTTGCTCGGGCGTCGGACTATCTTGACCTGGGCCATGTTGCGCAACACCTGCAGCACCTCGGCCATGCGTGCGTCGAAGTCAGCGGCAGTGGTGGCCACGGGTTTTTCCAGCACGGCCAGCGCCCCCGCCTCGAGGGCGCGCATGGCGGTCGAGGTGGAGTAGGGGTCGGCGCTGGCGGTCAACACCACCACCGGCAGGGCGTGTTTTTCGAGTATTCGTGCGGTGGTTTCATAACCGTCCATGCCAGGCATATGCACGTCCATGGTGACTATGTCGGGGCTGTAGCCATCCAGTATCTGCAAGGCTTGCTCACCGCTACTGGCTTCGCGTACCTGATAACCCTCGGCCTCGAATACGGCGCGTAGCTGCACGCGGGTGACCAGCGAGTCGTCGACTATCAATATGCGCATGGCTGCAGTCCTCGGTCAGATCAGTCGACGAATGGCGTCCAGCAGGCTTTCCTGGTCGAAGCCGCTTTTCACCAGATAGGCATTGGCCCCGGCCTCCAGACCGCGCGCGCGGTCTTCGGCCGAGTGCAGGGCGGTTACCAGCACCACGGGCAGATCGGCCAGTTCACGGTCGGCGCGAATCCGGCTGGTCAGGGTGAAACCGTCCAGGCGCGGCATCTCGACATCCGACACCAGCAGATCGAACTGCCCCTGCTTCAGTGCATTCCAGGCCTCCAGCCCGTCGTTGGCGGTGGCCACCTGATAGCCGGCGCCTTCGAGGATGGCCTTGAGCAAGCCCCGCGAGGTGAAGGAGTCTTCGGCGATCAGCAGCCGTTGCGGCGCCACCGCACTGCGCTGCTGACTTTGCTGGCTGAGGCTGGAACCGGCGGTTTCCAGGGCGCTGCGATAGAGATCGGCCGGATGCAGAATAGGCACCAGCTGACCATCGCCGAGCACCGTGGCACCGAGCAGGTTGCGCACCCGCAGCAGTTGCCGGCCGAGGCTTTTGACGGTGATTTCCTGGTCGCCCACGCTTTTCACCAGATAGGCATTGGCCCCGGCCTCCAGACCGCGCGCGCGGTCTTCGGCCGAGTGCAGGGCGGTTACCAGCACCACGGGCAGATCGGCCAGTTCACGGTCGGCGCGAATCCGGCTGGTCAGGGTGAAACCGTCCAGGCGCGGCATCTCGACATCCGACACCAGCAGATCGAACTGCCCCTGCTTCAGTGCATTCCAGGCCTCCAGCCCGTCGTTGGCGGTGGCCACCTGATAGCCGGCGCCTTCGAGGATGGCCTTGAGCAAGCCCCGCGAGGTGAAGGAGTCTTCGGCGATCAGCAGCCGTTGCGGCGCCACCGCACTGCGCTGCTGACTTTGCTGGCTGAGGCTGGAACCGGCGGTTTCCAGGGCGCTGCGATAGAGATCGGCCGGATGCAGAATAGGCACCAGCTGACCATCGCCGAGCACCGTGGCACCGAGCAGGTTGCGCACCCGCAGCAGTTGCCGGCCGAGGCTTTTGACGGTGATCTCCTGGTCGCCCAGCAACGCCTCAACCAACAGCGCGAAGCGCTCGCCACGCACCTTGAGGACCAGCAGGGTTAATTCGCTGGCGCTCTGTTCGAGGCTGGCCAGGCCGAGCACATCGGCCAGCGGCCAGACTGGCAATACCTCGCCCTCAAGCACCACCGAGGGGCGGTTTTCCAGATTTTTCATCGCGCTGCTGGGCAGCCGCAGGCAGCGTTCGACTGCCAGCGCCGGGATGGCAAACACCCGCTCGGCGTTGCGCACTATCACCGCGCGAAAGGTCGACAGGCTCAGCGGCAGATGCAGGTGAAAGCAGGTGCCCTGGGCCGTGGACTCCAGTTCGATGCGCCCGCCAAGGCGCTCGACCACCTCCAGCACTATGGCCATGCCCAGGCCGCGCCCGGAGAGGTCGGTGATGATGGCGCTGGTGGATAAGCCGGAGACGAAGATCAGCGCGAATGCCTCGCTGTCACTCAGGGCTTGGGCTTGTTCGGCGGTCTGTAGGCCGCTGGCGACGGCGCGGGCCTTCAAGTGCGCCAGGTCGATGCCGTGGCCATCGTCGCTGACGCGTAACTCGAAGCGATCCGCCGACTCTTGCAGCAGCTCCACCTGCAGCCGGCCGACCGGCGCTTTACCGCGCTGCTCACGCTGCGCCGGGGTTTCCAGGCCATGGTCGATGGCGTTGCGCAACAGGTGGGTGAGCACCGTGCGCAATTCGTCGAGAATGCGCTTGTCGACTTGCAGGCTCTCGCCGCGGGTGTGCAGTTCGACGCGTTTGCCGGCTTGGCTGGCGAGGTCTTGCACCATGTCTGGCAAGCCTTCCAGCAGGCTGCTGCCGGAGAGCAGCAGCACCGCTTGCAGCTCGCCAAACAGGGACTCCGAGAGCTGCGTCAGACCTTGGGCCAGATGCTTGCCGGTTTTTTCCAGGCGGGTGGCGCTGAAATGCAGGCGGTCGAGCTGCGCCAGGCTCCAGTCCAGGTAGTCGAGCACGGTTTTCAGGCCGTCGTGGGCACTTTGTGGCAGTTCATCGAGGCCCATGCGTAACGCTTTGAGGGCGCCACCACTGAGCAGACCCTTGCTGCGCTGCGGCTCAAAGGCGGCCGCATGGGCCTTGAGGTTCAGTACATGGGCCTGGGCCTCGAGCTTGTGTTGCAGTAACGCCTCACTCTGAAACAGCAGTGAGTCCAGGCGCTGGGTCGAGACCCGTACCGTGCTTGGGTCCAGCGCCACGGGCGGGGTGCTCGGCGGCGTTTCGGGCAGGCTCACCGTCTCGCCGAGCGCGGCGGCCTCCAGGCTGTCGATCAAAGCGGCTTGTTCATGCTCCTCCAGTGGGTGGCCGGCATGCAGTTTTTGCACGGCTTTCAGGGTGTGTCGGCACAGTTCGACTCGCTCCGGGGTCAGGCTCAGCTGACCGCGGCGCACCACGCCGAGCAAACTTTCCCAGGCATGGCAGAGTCGCTCGATCGGTGCCAGGCCGGCGGCCCGGGAGGCGCCTTTGAGGCTGTGCACCTCGCGAAACAGCGATTCAATCGACTCGCTGCTGGCGCTGGCCTCGCGCCAATTGGCCAGGCCGTCGGCCAATACCCCCAGGCGTTCCTCGGCCTCGACCCGGAAACTGGCCAGTAAGCGTTGCCGCAGGGCCTCGCGATCTAGGCTCATGGTCGGCTCACAGTTTGAACTGACCGGCCAGGCTCTTGAGTTTCAGGCCCAGCTGGTGAAGGTTGCGCGCCGCCAGATCGACCTGTCGGGTGCCGCCGACGTTGTCCTGGCTGGCCTG
>MHZN01000047.1 GCA_001830395.1 Pseudomonadales bacterium RIFCSPLOWO2_12_59_9
GCGACGTGGCGCGGGTGGAGATGGGCGCGGAGAACTACGACTCGCTGAGTTCCTTCGACGGCATCCCGTCCGTATATATCGCCATCAAGGGCACCCCCAGCGCCAACCCGCTGGACGTGATCAAGGAGGTGCGCGGCCTGCTGCCGGAGCTGCAGGCGCAGCTGCCGCCCAACCTCAAGGTATCCATCGCCTACGACGCCACCCGCTTTATCCAGGCCTCCATCGACGAGGTGGTGAAGACCCTGGCCGAGGCGGTGCTGATCGTCATAGTGGTGGTGTTCCTGTTCCTCGGCGCATTCCGCTCGGTGCTGATCCCGGTGATCACCATCCCGCTGTCGATGATCGGCGTGCTGTTCTTTATGCAGCTGATGGGCTACTCGATCAACCTGCTGACCCTGCTGGCCATGGTGCTGGCCATCGGCCTGGTGGTGGACGACGCCATAGTGGTGGTGGAGAACATCCACCGCCATATCGAGGAAGGCAAGACGCCGTTCGAGGCGGCCCTCGCCGGTGCGCGGGAGATCGCCGTGCCGGTGGTTTCCATGACCATCACCCTGGCGGCGGTGTACGCCCCCATCGGCTTCCTCGAAGGCCTCACCGGCGCGCTGTTCAAGGAATTCGCCCTGACCCTGGCCGGCGCGGTGATCATCTCCGGCATAGTAGCCCTGACCCTGTCGCCGATGATGTGCGCCAAGCTGCTGCGCCACGACGAGAACCCGTCGGGCCTGGCGCACAAGCTGGATCTGCTCTTCGAGCGCCTCAAGCAGCGCTACCAGCGCGCCCTGCACGGCACCCTGAACACCCGGCCGGTGGTGCTGGTGTTCGCCGTGATAGTCATGTGCCTGATCCCGGTGCTGCTCAAGTTCACCAAGAGCGAACTGGCCCCGGACGAGGACCAGGGCATCATCTTTATGATGGCCAATGCGCCGCAACCGACCAACCTGGAGTACCTGAACAAGTACACCGATGAGTTCGTCACCCTCTTCAAGGAGTTCCCCGAGTACTACTCCTCGTTCAAGATCAACGGTTTCAACGGCGTGCAGTCGGGGATCGGCGGCTTTCTGATGACCCCCTGGGACGAGCGCGAACGCACCCAGATGGAGATTTTGCCCGAGGTGCAGGGCCGCCTGGCGCAGCGCCGTCATGTCGTCGGTGACCAATCTGGGCTGATGAGCCACCTCGGCCGTGGCGCCATCCGGGCCTTCCAACCGCCAGAGATGGTCGCAGGTCGGGCCCCAATCCAGGCTGGGCAAACCGCTCAAATCGGCGGGCAGCAGTGGTAGCTCAAACTGCTTTAGAAACTGCGGACTGGCCACCAGCCGTTGCGGGCTTTCGACCAGCACGCGCATCACCAGATCACTGTTTTCCAGCGGCGGAAAGCGCACCCGCAGCGCCAGGTCCAGCCCTTCGGCGATCACGTCGACCCGCCTGTTGGTGGCCTCCAGCTGCACCTGCACCCGCGGGTTCTCGAGCATAAAGCCGCTGAGCAAATCGGCAATTCGGTAGTGCAGCAGGGTCGTCGGGCAACTCAGGCGTACCATGCCTTGCGGCTCTGAACGTGTGCGCTCGATCACCTCCTGGGCGGCCTGGGCCTCCACCAGCATGGCCAGGCAATGGCGGTAATATTCCTGGCCCAGTTCGGTGACCGAAAAATGCCGCGGCGAGCGCTGCAACAGGCGCACGCCAAGCCGCTCTTCGAGCAGACTGACGCGCCGGCTCAACTTGGATTTGGGCAGATTCAAGGCCCGCCCCGCCGGGGCAAAACCGCCGTACTCCACCACCTGGGCAAAATAATAGAGATCGTTGAGATCATCCATCGCTGTTCTCCGGATAGAACGCTGGAACTCGGCAATAACGCCTGACAAACACATGCCAAGGCATATCTGACGATACTAGCAAAGCAGCCAGGCCCATAAGTCGTAAACCACAGGCTTATCGTTCTTTAAATAGAACGCTGCAGCTGACTTATTCGATCTACCGCCGCCCGGATTAGGCTTCTACTCTGTCCTCAATGAGTTCCAGGAGGCGCAGCATGAAAAACATTCTCGGCATTTACAGCAGCCCCCAGCAGCACTGGGTCGGCGACGGTTTTCCAGTCCGCTCGCTGTTCTCTTACGACAGCTTGGGCAAACACATCAGTCCCTTTCTGCTGCTCGACTACGCCGGTCCCCATGAGTTCGCGCCGACCCAGCAGAAACGCGGCGTCGGCCAGCACCCCCATCGCGGCTTCGAGACAGTCACCATCGTCTATCAGGGTGAACTGGAGCACCGCGACTCCACCGGCAGCGGTGGCCGCATCGGCCCCGGCGACGTGCAATGGATGACCGCCGCCGCGGGAATCCTGCACGAGGAGTTGCATTCCGCCGAGTTCAGCGGCACCGGCGGCACCCTGGAAATGGTCCAGCTGTGGGTCAATCTGCCGGCCCGCGACAAGCTGGCCGCGCCCGGTTACCAGACCCTGCTGGCCCAGGACATTCCCGTGCTGCCGCTGGCAGCCGGTGCTGGCAGCCTGCGCCTGATTGCCGGCGAGTTCGCCGGCCAGCACGGGCCGGCGCGCACCTTCACCCCGATGGATGTCTGGGACCTGCGCCTCAAGGCCGGCAAAACCTTGACCCTGCAGCTCACCCCAGGGCGCAGCACGGCGTTGGTGATGTTGCGCGGCAGCGTGCAGGTCAATGGCGCGCAACAGCTCAAGGAGGCGCAACTGGCGCTGTTCGACCGGGCCGGCAGCGAGCTGCAACTAGAGGCCAGCACCGAAGCGGTGGTGTTGCTGCTCAGTGGCGAGCCGATCGATGAGCCGATAGTCGGTTACGGCCCCTTCGTGATGAACAGCCAGGCTGAAATCAACCAGGCCATCGACGATTTCAACGCCGGAAAATTCGGCCAGATGCCGGCTTAACGCTTGGCTAATCAGCACCTAATCTGGATTTTTAACCCAGCCGGCCACCGAACGGTGGCCGGCGTTTAGCAACCAGGAGCAAATCCCATGAGCACTCCCTACAAGCGTCTCGACCAAGCCAAGGCGGCGGTACTGTTGGTGGATCATCAGACCGGCTTATTGTCTTTGGTGCGCGACAGCGACCCGGACAAGTTCAAGAACAACGTGTTGGCGCTGGCCGACCTGGCCAAGTACTTCAAGCTGCCGACCATTCTCACCACCAGCTTCGAAAACGGCCCCAACGGACCGCTGGTGCCGGAGCTCAAGGCGATTTTCCCGGACGCGCCCTATATCGCCCGGCCTGGGCAGATCAACGCCTGGGACAACGAAGACTTCGTAGAGGCAGTGAAAGCCACCGGCAAAACCCAGCTGATCATCGCCGGGGTGGTCACCGAAGTGTGCGTGGCCTTTCCGGCGCTCTCGGCGTTGGAGGCCGGCTTTGAGGTGTTTGTGGTCACCGACGCGTCCGGCACTTTTAATGAAGTGACCCGCGACTCGGCCTGGAACCGCATGTCGGCCTCCGGCGCCCAGCTGATGACCTGGTTCGGCCTGGCTTGCGAGCTGCACCGCGACTGGCGCAACGACGTCGAAGGACTGGGCACCTTGTTCGCCAACCATATCCCCGACTATCGCAACTTGATGACCAGTTACGCCGCCCTGACCGCCGCCAAGTAACGCAGATCAGCGCCAGCCCAAGGCCTGGCGCTGATCTCTATCAAGGTGGCGCAAAGCTTTTTACCCGAGACTGCCGAGCAACTTAGGCAGAAGCAGACAATTCGCACTCCTCAGTTGCACGCTCCACTCACGCCAGCGCCTGCTGGCGGTGCCTAACACCGACTCTGTCCATAAACGCTTGAGCGGCGAAACCCTGCTCGGCAGTCGGCTGATTGAGTAATATCCCCCTCTGGAGAAAGCGCCATAAGCACCGAGAAGCGCGACCCGCCGCGGTCATCCTCCCGCGATTGTCCGGGCGGCATTGCGGTCAGCCGCCTGCGGCCTGCTCAGCCGCTGCAGCAAAGCTATAACTCGTGTCTCAAACAAGGAAAACCCCATGCCCCATGAAGGCAATCTGCTAGAGGCCGCCGTGGTCTTTTTACTGGCCATAGTGCTCTTCGTGCCCTTGGCCAAGCGCCTGCAATTGGGTGCGGTGCTGGGCTACTTGCTGGCTGGAGTATTGATCGGGCCTTGGGTGTCGGGGCTGATTGCCGAGCCACAGAGCGTCAGTCGGATCTCCGAGCTGGGCGTGGTGCTGTTGCTGTTTATCATCGGCCTGGAGTTATCGCCGCCGCGCCTGTGGGTCATGCGCCGCTCGGTGTTCGGCGTGGGGCTGGCGCAGGTACTACTGACCGCAACGGTGATAGGCGCGGTGGCCTGGCAGGGGTTTGCCCAACCCTTGAACAGCGCCATTGTGCTGGGTTTCGGCCTGGCCCTGTCGTCCACCGCCTTTGGCCTGCAGAGCCTGGCCGAGCGCAAGGAGCTGACCAGTCCTCACGGCCGCCTGGCCTTTGCCATTTTGCTGTTCCAGGACATTGCCGCTATCCCTTTGATCGCCATGGTGCCGCTGCTCAGCGATAGCAGTCCAAGCAGCGCCGGGCATGAGCTGGGCGCCGTGCTGCGGGTGTTTGCCAGCATCGCCGTGGTGTTTGTCGGCGGGCGCTACTTGCTGCGCCCGGTGTTTCGCGCGGTCACCAAAAGCGGCTTGCAGGAGGTTTCCACCGCCACCGCACTGCTGGTGGTGATAGGCACCGCCTGGCTGATGGAGCGAGCGGGGATTTCCATGGCCTTGGGGGCCTTTCTGGCCGGCCTGCTGCTGGCTGACTCGGAGTACCGCCACGAACTGAAGTCGCAAATCGAGCCGTTCAAAGGGCTGCTGCTCGGCTTGTTCTTTATCAGCGTGGGGATGAGCGCCGATCTCGGCTTGCTGATGCATGAACCGGGGATTGTTATCGGGCTGACCGCTTTGCTGATCCTGTTGAAACTGCCGATCCTGTACTTGGTCGCCAGGCTGGGCGGTGGCCTTGGCCGACACAGCGCCTTGCGCCTGGGCATAGTGCTGGCGGCCGGTGGCGAGTTTGCCTTCGTGGTGTTCAAAATAGCCCACGAACAAGGGCTGTTTGAGTCACGGTTGCATGCGCTGCTGGTGCTCGCCATTACCTTGTCGATGGCCCTGACCCCCGTACTGGTCCTGCTGCTGTCGCGCCTGCTCAAATTCAAGCCGGTAGCGCCGGTGATACCGCCGGAGTATCTGGAAATCGACAACGATGCGCCGCGGGTGGTGATCGCCGGCATGGGCCGAATGGGGCAGATCATTGCCCGGGTCTTGCACGCGCAACGGGTGCCTTTCGTGGCGCTGGACACGGCCGTCGAGCCCATCGCGTTATCGCGCAGCCTCGGCCACATGTCGATCTTTTATGGCGATGCGTTGCGCCCGGAGATCCTCCGTGCCGCGCAAGCCGACAAGGCGGAATTTTTCATCATCGCCACCAATGATCCAGAGACCAACCTGAAGACCGCCGAGCTGGTGCGCCGCCTCTACCCGCAGATGAAAATCATCGCCCGCGCCCGCAACCGCCAGCATGTCCACCGCTTGCTCGACCTGGACGCCACGCCGGTGCGCGAGACCTTTCATTCCAGCCTGGAAATGAGCCGCAGCGTGCTGCTGGGGCTGGGTTTGAGCGAAGAACAAGCCACCGCTAGGATTCAGCGTTTTCAGCGCCACGACGAAGAGGAACTGCAAGCCCAGCACTTGGTATACGACGATGCCGCGGCAGTGATTCAAACCGCCAGGGAGGCCCGCGCCGAGCTTGCGACGCTGTTCGAAGCTGACCCGATTGAAGAGCGCGGGGTTAAGTAAGTTCATGTACCAGTTGCATCTTGGATGCAAAACCTAGGGTGGGCTTTAGCCCACCAAGGTCCTTGTCCAGCACTGGTGAGCTAAAGCCCAGCCTACAAAACTGCGTGCTACACATGACCGGGACCGCGCCCAAGCAAAATCAAAACTCGAGTGTTAGCTGCGGCTCAAGCGCCAGGGCAAGGCGCGGCGCAGTGTTGCCAAGGCGCGCCGTAAGGCCGCCGGATCAGAGTGGCTGAGGGCGTACTGCTGGGCCTCGAAGGCTGCCGCGAAATGCTGGATCGCCGCGCTTTGCGCCGGCAACTCAACTGCTGCCCGCAAGGCAAAAGCCCGCGGCCCCTCGACAGGCCTACGCTGCACTCCGTGGCGCGCCAGCAAGCCTTGGAAGCGCAAAAACTGCCGTAAGCGCGGGTCTTGCTCGCGGCGCCAGGGTTTGAACAAAAACAGCGCCAAAGCACCCAGTAACAAGCCGCCGCCACCGACCAGCGCCAGCAGCAACAACTGGCTGTCCATCCGCCCGAACCAGCGTTGCAACAACTGCAGCTGTTGCTCGCCCTGATAACCGAGCACCCAGCGCTGCCAGCCGTAGTTGAGGTTATCCCAGCCCTGCCGAACCGTATTGAGCCAGCCAATATTGCGATAGCGCAGCAGCGACAAGGGTGAGTCGGCCAGAAAGCTCTGCTCGGCACTAACCGCCTGCTCCAAGCCTTGCTCGATCCGCTCGGGCGCCACTTGAAAGGTCGGATCGGCGCTGATCCAGCCCTGCCCGGCTTGCCAATATTCGACCCAGGCATGGGCGTCGAACTGGCGCACGGTTAAAAACCTGCCGGCAGGATTCAGCTCACCGCCTTGATAACCCGCCACCACCCGGGCCGGAATCCCGGCCGCGCGCAGCACAAAGGTCATGGCGCCGGCGTAATGGGCGCAAAAGCCACGACGGGTGCGAAACAGAAATTCGTCGATGCTGTCGATGCCCACCGGCGGCGGTTTGAGGGTGTAGCCAAAGGGTTCGCGGTTAAAGTGCGTCAGCACTTGCTGCACCAAGGCCGCATTGCTTGGATATAGCGCGCGCAGCTCTGCCGCCCAAGCCCGGCTGCGCGGGTCGCCACCGGCCGGCAATTGCAGGTCGTGGGCCAGGCTGGCACTGAGCGCGTCAGGGGCTCGCAGCGCCGTCGGCCAGGAATTCACCGCGTACTGCAGGGTCTGCTCCACCGGCAACTTGCGTTGCAAGCTGAAGTCGCTCATTTGCTGGATGTCCGGCGCGCTGCTCTGCGCCACATCCAGGGCAAATAACCAGTTTTGCCCACTGGGCTGCATGATGATGCTGTAGCTCAGCGACTGACCGCTTTTGCGCAAGCTGGGTGGCGCCAGCAGCTGACCAACCGATGCTTGGGACCAGCGCCGGCCATCGAACTGTTCAAAGGTCAGCGCCCGCCAATACAACTGGTTGCGCGCCGGCAGCGGGCCGTCGAAGGTGGCGCGAAACACCAGCTCTGCCGATTTGCTCAGCTCGGCAATATCGGCCGGCGTCATGCTGTCGGACAAGCCGGTGCGGGCCTGATTGCTCGGATTGGGCAGCGACCACAAGGGTGCCAGACGTGGGAAAAACACGAAGAGCAGCAACATCAAAGGCAAGGCTTGCGCCAGCATCACCAGGGCCAGGCGCAACGTCGGCCAAGGGCGCATGGCCAAATGGCTTTGTTGCAGGCCGATCAGCGCCGCCAGCAGCGCACTGATCGGCAAGGCACTAAAAGCCGCGGCGCTCAGGCTGTCATCAAACAGGTAGGCGGTGACCACGCAGAAAAAGCCCAAGAAAATCAGCACCAAGGCATCGCGCTGGGTGCGCAGCTCCACCAGTTTCAACACGAAGGCGGCAATCAGCAGCACCACACCGGCGTCCAAACCAATCAAACTGCCCCGCGACAACAGCACCCCCGCACCGGCGGCCAGCATCAAGCCGGCCTTGGCCCAGGCATTCGGGTAGCCGGCGCGCATGCGAAATATCTGTACCCGCCAGCCGGCGCAAAACAACCACATGGCCAGCACCCAGAGCGGCAAATGGCCGATGTGCGGGAGTATCACCAGGGCTTGGGCGACCAGTAACCAGGTCAGGCTGATACGCGGGATTGGCGGCTGGAGGGCCGAGTGTTTTGCCCCGCTCATGCTGGGCTGCCAAACAGCGCCAGGGCGCGTAAACAGGCGTCACGCTGGGCCACGCCCGTGGCGACCGGCAACTCCAGCCCCGGCAGGCGCAGGCCAAAGGGTTGCTGGCTGGCCGACAGCTGCAAGACCCAATGACAGAGCTGCGACAGCCGCGTTTCAAGGTCGCCCCCCAACTGGTTAAAGTCGAGCCAGATATCGCGCCCGGCCAGGGCGGCAAAATCCTTGACCAGTAAGCCCTGGCCACGGGAATAGGCTTTCCAGTGCAGGCGTTTTTTCGAGTCGCCGGGCTGGTAGCTGCGCAGCCCCTGAAAGTCATCACTGCCTTGGCCGCGAATGCGCACGCCGTCTTCTTCCTCATCGGCGCCCCCACCGGCATGGGCCGGCAAGTCGGCGGCGATTGGCCGTGGATAGACCAGCAGTGCCTGATCCAGATCCAGCCAGCTCCAGCTGACCAATACCCCCAACGGAAAGCGACTCTCCACCCGCAGACGACCGGGGCGCAGCCAGCCACGCTGAGTGGCCAACAGGCGCAACTCACAGTCGCTAACGTCTGCGGCGGCCACATCCAGCACTTGCAGATCGCTGGCCGTCCAACCCAGGGCAATCGCCTGATGACCACGATTGCCGCTGAGCAATTGCAGGCGAAAACCGCCGTGTTCGCCGACAAACACCGGGCTCGCGCCCACTGCCTTAACCGTCAAACCCGCCAGGTTGCGATAGGTGTGCAGGATCGCCACTATAAACAGCGAGGTGAGCAAAAAAGTCAGGCTGTAGGCCAGGCTGTTTTGATAGTTGATCGCCGCCAGCAGCATCAGCAACAAGACCACGGCGAACGCCGCTCCGGTTCGGCTGGGAATAATGAAAATCCGCCGTTGATTGAGCAGCACACTCGCCGCCGGTGGAATACGTTTAACCAGCCAACGATTCCAGCGCGGTTTGAGTTTGGCGGCGAAGATCACAGTGCGGGGACTTCGCGCAGTAACCACTGCACCAGGGCGCCGCCGCCATGTCCGGCCGGGTCCGCGACTTCACGCAAGCGGTGGCCGACCACCGAGGGCAACACCGCTTGAATATCTTCCGGGATCACATAATCGCGGCCGGCCAAAAACGCCCAGGCTTTGGCGGCGGCCAGCAAGGCCAAGCTGGCCCGTGGCGACAAGCCCCAGGCAAATTGCGGCTGAGTCCGGGTGGCCTCGACCAGGCGCAGCAGGTAATCGACCAGCGCATCGCTGGCCCGCACCTTAGGCACTTCGGCTTGAATCAGGGCCAGCTCGGCATGCCCCAGCAACGGCTGAATACGCGGCAGCAGTCCACGGCGTGACTCGCCCAGCAACAATGCTTTTTCTGCCGCCTGGGCCGGATAGCCCAGCGACAGGCGCATCAAAAAGCGGTCCAGTTGCGACTCGGGCAAGTTGAAGGTGCCACCGGAGCTCGCCGGATTTTGCGTGGCAATCACAAAAAACGGATCAGGCAGCGGCCGGGTCGCCCCCTCAATGGTTACCTGGCCCTCCTCCATGGCCTCCAGCAAGGCGCTCTGGCTTTTCGGGGTGGCGCGATTGATCTCATCGGCCAGCACCAATTCGGCAAAAATCGGCCCCGGATGAAACACAAACTGACCGTTGTCTTTGTTGAAGACCGAGGTGCCGAGAATGTCGCCGGGCAGCAGGTCGGAGGTGAATTGAATCCGCTGAAAACTCAAACCCAGCACCCGCGCCAGGGCTTGGCTGAGGGTAGTTTTGCCCATGCCGGGCAAGTCTTCAATCAGCAGATGCCCGCGCGCCAGCAAACAACTCAGCGCCAGCCGCACCTGCGGCTCCTTGCCCAACACCACCTGATTTACCGCCTGGATACAGGCTTCTAGTTTGTTGCGCATGGGTCTTTCCTTGAAGGGCGTGGGCCGATGCTACTGGCTTGGGCTGGCCGGGCAAAGTAGGCGGCAATATTTGCTGGTTAAATTCTGCCGCCCTGCCCCATGCCCGCCCACTGGCTTGGAGCCCGTTGTGCAACTAGCTTTACCTATGCTGAAGTCTCTAGCCGTGCTTTAGCGGATAGCTGTGCCCCAGTCAAAACACTAAAGGAGCGTCTTCGATGATCAATTCCAGCAAGAACATTCGCCGATTTGGATTAGTGGCATTACTGGCTGGCGTCTCGGCCTGCCAAAGCAATCAGCAATTTATTGCCGCCAACCAGGATGCGGCGATGAAAGCTGCAACCACCCGCGCCGCCTTTGAGCTCAATTGCCAAACGGTAACGCCGAGCATTCTGTCCAGCAAAGTGGTGCAACTGCGCTTTGGCTATGCCCGCACCGAGTACACCGTGGGCGTGCGCGGCTGTGGTAAGCAGGCGGTCTACATCGCCGTGTGCTTGGACAGCGACACCTGCAATGCCCTGAGTGATACCGCACGCTTGGGTGAGTATTAAGCGAGACGCGCCCATCACGGCGCGTTTAAGGCCAGCCGCCTGGGCGAACCACTGGGCGCCTAACGGCGCTTAGAGCTGCTGGCTAAAGACTTTTTCACGCCACTGCGGTGTGCGCAGCAGCTGCAGCAGCGCAGTTTGCAGCAACTCCAGGCTGATATTGCTGGTATCTGGGTGGCAACCCATACCGCGCAAGGTGCTGAGAAATACCAGCGCCGGCTTGTCCAGCACTGGCCCGGCCGAGGCGTTCAGGGCCTCGGCGGTACGGGTATCGGAAACCCATAAATCAAAGCGTTTGTGCGCCAGCATATTCGGCCCCAGCTTGGCGCTACTGACCTCCACCACCTTGAAGCCCCGGTTCAACAGGTATTCACCGACACCACTGCCCAGATAACTGGCAATCGAATAGGGTCGGGCATCCTCCAGCGTTTGCAAGTTCAAGCTCTGTCCTGGGGCTGTGTAAAACCCATAACGACTGACCACCAACGGGCTGATCCAACGCAAGCCGGTTTCCCGCTCTTGGCTGCGTTCAATCGGGAACACGCAGGTTCCGGGCCGGGTGTTGGCCATCATCAAGGCCCGTTTCAATGGCAAGACCTCGATGTTGTAAGGCACGCCCGCCAAGGCGAAGAGTTGCTTGACTAACTCGATGGTCGGTCCTTGTAACTGTGTTTGCTGCGCATTGACCCAGGGTGGCTCATCGAAGGTCAGCAGTTGGATCGGCGCTGGATCGGCCAGGCTCAGGCCACCCCAAAAGCTAGCCAGCCAGAGCAAGAGCCGCGGCCCAGCCAGCCGGCCTTGGCGCCGTACTACTGCCACTTGCGTAGCGCCTCGGGGTAACTCAGGGTTTGCCCCGGCGGATGCTCATCGGTCTTGGCCGCCGGCGCACCGGGCTGCGCCAGCCAGTAGGCGGCGCTCTGAGGCGCCCCAAGGCGCGGTTCGCACTGCTGCATCTCGCCACGTTCGGCGATGCGCGCCAACTCCAGGTCCATTTTACTGGCGAGGTTGTGCAGGCTGCTGGCCACGCTCTGCCGGCCATCCACCAACGGGCCGAGCTCTTGCCACCACAGGGGTGCGAGGGAGGCGTAGTCCGGCACATTGGTGCCGGTGGGGGTCCAGACATCACGTGCGTGGCTGCGATAAAACTCCACCAGGCCGCCCAGGCGCGGTGCAGCCTCAGTCATGGCCTGCGACTCTATGTCGGAGATGCGGATGGGCGTCAGGCCGACCAGAGTTTTGCGCAGCGATACGGTTTTTGACACGGTAAATTGGGCATACAACCAGGCCGCCGCTTGCCGGTCGGCGGCGGTGTTCTTGAGCAAAGTCCAGGAGCCTACATCTTGATAACCCGATTTCATCCCGGTTTGCCAATAGGCCCCCACCGGCGACGCGGCGACGCGCCAACGGGCACTGCCATCGGCATTGGCCAGGGCGCTGCCGGGCTTTAACAGGTCGGGCACAAAGGCCGTATACCAAAAAATCTGCTGGGCAATCTGGCCTTTTGGCACCCATTCAGCAGAGCTGCTAAAGGTCATTTGCCGCGCCTCGGGCGGTGCGTATTTATCCAGCCAACCCTTGTATTTAGTCATGGCGTAAATAGCGGCCGGGCTGTCGAGCGCGCCGCCACGACTGACCGAGGCGCCGACGGGGTGGCAGTTTTCCACTCGAATCCCCCAGTCATCCACCGGCAGCCCATTGGGCAAGCCCTTGTCACCCACCCCGGCCAACCCCAGCCAGGCATCGGAGAAACGCCAACCCAGCGATGGATCGTGACGGCCGTAGTCCATGTGCCCCCAGACTCGCTGACCATCCAGCTCGCGCACATGCACCGAGAAGAACTCGGCGATGTCTTCATAGGCGGTCCAATTTTGCGGCACTGCCAGTGCATAGCCGTAGCGCTGCTTAAAGGCGCGCTGTAGCTCCGGGCGACTGAACCAGTCCTGCCGGTACCAGTAGAGGTTGGCGAACTGCTGATCGGGTAATTGGTAGAGTTTGCCATCCGGCCCGCTGGTGAAGCGCAAGCCCATAAAGTCGGCCAGATCCAGGGTCGGCGAAGTCACCGCCCGGCCCTCGGCCAGCATGTAGTCGGATAACACCAGGGTCTTGCCCATGCGAAAGTGCGCCCCGATAAAATCGCTGTCATTCACGTAGGCATCGTAGAGCGGCAGGCCGGTTTGCATCTGCGCCTGGAGTTTTTTGACCACATCGTCTTCACCGGTAACTTCATGCACCACGTCAATCCCGGTGATCTGCGCGAAAGCCCGTGCCAGCACGTTGCTTTCATACACATGGGTGCCGATATTTTCCGAAACCACCCGAATCTGCAGACCGCGATAAGGCGCCGCAGCGCGAATAAACCAGCTCATCTCCGCCAGCTGTTGCTCGCTGCTGAGGGTTGAGGGTTGAAACTCACGGGCAATCCAGGCCTGGGCTGATTGCAGTTGCG
>MHZN01000048.1 GCA_001830395.1 Pseudomonadales bacterium RIFCSPLOWO2_12_59_9
CGCCTCGGTCAGGCGATTGCCGTGGCCTGCAAGGCCGAGCCATTACTGAATGCCTGGTTCGATGGCAAAACCCTGGCGCTGAAACTCTGCCCGCAGCTGGATCTAGGCATCGCCGTGGATACCCCGGATGGTCTGTTCGTGCCGGTGCTACGGGATGTGGCGGCGCGCTCAAAGGCGGACTTGAAAGCCGGCATGCAGCGTTTACGCGCCGACGCCAAGGCCCGCACCATACCGCCGCAAGAGATGCTTGGGGCGACCATCACCCTGTCCAACTTCGGCACCTTGTTTGGCCGCTATGCCAACCCGATAGTGGTGCCGCCGCAGGTGGCGATCATCGGCTCCGGTGGCATTCGTGATGAGGCCGTGGCCTGGCAAGGCCAGGTGGTGATTCACCCGATGTTGCCGCTGTCGCTGACCTTCGATCATCGGGTGGTTACCGGTGGTGAAGCTGCGCGCTTTATGCAGGTGTTGGTAACTGCCCTGGAGTTGCCAGAAGCCGAGGACTGAGAACCGGCTATGCAGTAAAAAAGCTCTGTACCAGTTACCTGTTGAGTGCAAAACGTAGGGTGGGCTTTAGCCCACCAGTTCTGTTGCGTTCAGATGCGGTGGGCTGAAGCCCACCCTACGAAACCGTTCTTCAATCCATAACGAGAGCAGCGCCAATAAAAAGCCCCTGAGGCACTAAGCGTCAGGGGCTTTTTCGTTCTAGCGCTGTCGCCGACGGTGGTTAAGCCTCGGCTGAGGCGGCCAGAGCAAACAGTTCGCTCAAGGCTTCAGGCTGGTTCTTGAAGGCCTTGGCAAATACATCGCGGTTCTTGGCCATGTAGATGCCGATTTCTTCGCCTTGTTGCTCGCTCAGCGAAGGCACGGCCTTTTGCAGGACTTCGGTGAGCAGTTCGGCCAGTTCGAGCATTTTGTCATGACGGTCAGCTTCAGCTTTATCCATGAATAAGCGCTCCAAATCGCGGCTGCTGCGGTATACCACTTCGACGGCCATTCACCACCTCACATGCCATTAGGGTTATTGATGTTGTAGAGTACTGTGTATGCGTACAGTCTAAAGGCCTTGGCGGCGCTTGGATAGCGCAGGCGTGCAGTTATTTTATGCATGCCGTCGGCGGCCAAGGGTACAGAGCAAGGCTCGCCACCGCCTATTAGCCGGCTGACGCTGCTGTGCGGGTCGCACTCGGCAAAATACGCAGGCAAAAAAAGAGCGCCCAGGGCGCTCTTTTTTAATCAGCCAAGCCTTAGCTAATAAAGCTTGAGGCCAGCCAGAACAAACCGGCCGCCAGCAGCACTGTGGCGGGCAGGGTCAGTACCCAGGCAATCAGAATGGTCCGCACGGTGCCGCCTTGCAGGCCACTTTTGTTCGCCACCATGGTGCCGGCCACGCCAGAGGAGAGTACGTGGGTGGTCGACACCGGCAGGCTGTAGATGTTGGCCATGCCGATCGCCAGGGTGGCGGTGATCTGCGCGCTCATCCCTTGGGCATAGGTCATGCCTTGCTTGCCAATTCGTTCGCCGACGGTGCGCACCACGCGCTTCCAGCCAACCATGGTGCCCAGGCCCAAGGCCAGTGCGACGGCCAGGATCACCCAAAACGGGGCGTATTCGGTGGTGGCCGTCAGGTCTTTGCGCAGCTTGTCCAGGTCGGCTTTTTCGCGGGCTACGAGGTTTTTCAGCTTGCCGACTTTCTTCGCCGTATCGTCGAGGCACAGCAGGTTGCGGCGCAGTTCAATGCGGGTTTCAGCGCTCAGGCTCTGATAGCTTTCCACACCCTTGAGATTGCTCAGTACGCTGGCGATGTTGGCTTCGGTCAACTGCGGTTCGCAGCGAAACTTTTTCGGCATCTCGGTACCGTTAACTTTACCCAGAGCCAGATAGTCACTGAGGGTCGCCGCGTTACGCTGGTAAAACTGGTTGAGGTGCTCGGTGGCGTCGCGGGTACGCTCGATCTGGTAGGTGCTGCTATTGAGATCGAGGACAAACTGCGCCGGCACTATACCGATCAGCACCAACATGATCAGGCCGATACCTTTCTGCCCATCGTTGGAGCCGTGGACGAAGCTCATGCCCATGGCGGAGAGGATCAGCACCAGGCGATTCCAGAACGGTGGATGCTTTTTGCTGTCGATGCTCAGGCGTTCGGTCGGCGATTTGTGCATCTTCGACAGCGGCCGCCAGCGACGCAGTCCGAGCAGGATCAAGGCGGCAATCACAAAGCCGGCCAGTGGCGAAGCCACCAGGGAGATGCCGATATCAATGGCTTTCTGCCAGTTAACCCCATCGGCCAGCGGAATATCGCTGAGCAGGGCATTGGCCAAGCCAACCCCGAGGATGGAGCCAATCAGGGTGTGGGAGCTGGAGGCCGGGATGCCGAAGTACCAGGTGCCCAGGTTCCAGGCGATGGCGGCGCCGAGCAGCGAGAACACCATGATCAAACCATGGGCGCTGTTGACGTTGATCAGCAACTCAACCGGCAACAGGTGCACGATGGCATAGGCCACGCCCACACCGCCAAGCAGTACACCAAAGAAGTTGAAAATCCCGGAGAAAAACACCGCCAAGTGGGGTGGCATGGCTTTGGTGTAGATGACCGTAGCCACCGCGTTAGCAGTGTCATGGAAACCGTTGATGAACTCAAAAGTCAGGACGAAAGCCAGGGCCAGTAGCAAGCTAACTACAACCCAGGCATCAAGCCCACTGAATAGATCTAACATGAAGGTTTTATGACCATGCCAAAATTGAGGCGGCGATTATGCCAGAGAAAGACCCAAGGCCTATACAGCACCTGCTGGTCGGTTCGCCTAATCAGCCAAATCTTGACTTGGATTAGGTTGCTGGGGGATTTGCCCGTTCGAGTTTAATGGCACGCTTAAGCGCTCAGTCGCTTAGGTCGACTGACGAGCTTTTTCGATTTTATTCAGTTCTTGCTGAAATGCTTGATCAAGAAGGCTGGCCTTCTTTCGCCAAGGCTTACGCTCGGGATCCGGTTGAGCGGCGTAGGTAATAACTTCCCCGCCGTATACATCCTTGTAACGTTGCGCCTGACGCGCTAACTCTGCGCTCAGTTCGTCTTTCGTCACGTGGTATTCCGTAGTTGTTGCTGGCTGCGGGTGACAGCGCTAAGTCTTCAAGACTCGTTGTCGCTATCACCGCGTTTGAACTCTACCAAGGCAGAGCTTTGTATAAATGGAGCGGGTGGCGGGAATCGAACCCGCGTAATCAGCTTGGGAAGCTGGAGTAATACCATTATACGACACCCGCTCAGGCGCCAGCTTTATACCCTAATTGCTTGGGTAATTGAAGCCTTAGGACGGTAAACATTTTAGCGAGTCGCTGTAAATTATCCGCTTAATGGCCTTGGTAGTTATATACAGGCCAGGGCTGCCGGGGCTTTTGGCGGGTTTTTGGCGGGTTAGTCAAAACAGCGCAATTTCAGCAAAAGTTAAGGCGCGGTATTGGCCAGGCGCCAGTTGTGGGTCGAGGGGCAGGCCGGCAATGCGTTCGCGGTGCAGGCGGATCACCTTGTTCTGGAAGTGACCAAACATGCGTTTGACCTGGTGATAACGGCCTTCATGCAGTGACAACCGAGCGCTGTGACTGTCGATCAGCTCAAGCTCGGCCGGCAAGGTGGTTAGGTCTTCGTACTGAAAGTACAGTCCGCGGGCGAAGGCTTGGGCGTATTCGGGGCCGATGGGCTGTTCGGTCTCAACCCGGTAGACCTTGGCCAGCAGGCTGGTCGGTTGAGTCACGCGGCGCGACCAGAGGCCATCATTGCTGATTAGCAGCAGGCCGCTGGTGTTGAGGTCCAGGCGTCCGGCCAGGTGCAGCTCATCTTTGTCGGGCTCATCCAGCAGCTCGAGCACCGTTGGGTGTTCCGGGTGCTGGGTGGCGCTGACGTAGCCCGGCGGCTTGTGCAGCATAAAGTAGCGCGCCGGCTTGCCGGCTTGCAGCAACTGTTCTGCTGCTTCGATGCGATTGAACTCGCGCACCGGATGGCGACCATCGCGAATCACCTGGGCGTCGACGCGCACCTCACCGGCGGCCAACAGGCGCTGTACCTGTGGGCGATTGAGGCTGGGCAGGTTGCACAGAAAGCGATCGAGGCGCACGGCTAGCTCGTCGGGGGCAGGGTTGCCGGCGCCAGCTTTTCTGCGCAGCGCGGGCACAGGCAGGCAACCCCGCGTTGGGCGGCGGGCAGGGCGGCAATTACTGCAGGATCAATGGTCTGGCTGAAACACCAGCAGGCTTGAGCGGCGGTTTGCGGATCGGCCAGGGCGCAACGATTCGACTGTCCGCAGGCGGGGCACTGTTGAACGCTGGGGTTGCCTGTCATAGGGGTTGGCCGGCATCCACGCACAAGCGATTGCGCCCCGATTCCTTGGCTCGATACAGCGCACGGTCGGCGCGGCCAATCAGGCTATCGAGGGAATCCTCCGGGCGCAGTTCGGTCAGCCCGAGGCTGATGGTGGCGTGCAAGTTAACCCCGGCAAATGGGTAGCGATTGAGCTCGGTTTGTGTGCGGATTTTTTCTGCCAGCAGCTGGGCCGTGGCGTTGTCGGTGTCCTTGAACAAGATGATGAACTCCTCGCCCCCCCAGCGGCAGATGATGTCGCTCTGGCGCATGCTGGCCCTGAGGTGGCCGGCAAAGCTGCGCAGCACTTCATCGCCGGCCAGGTGGCCATAGGTGTCGTTGAGGTTTTTGAAGTGATCGATGTCGATCAGCAAGGCATTCAGCGGACTGTTGGCGCGTTTGGCTTCTTGCAGCGCTTGGCTGGCCAGCAAATTGAAACCACGGCGGTTGGGCAGTTCGGTCAGCACGTCGGTGGTGGCCAGTGCGGCGATCCGCTGTTGATAGCGGCGCATGGCGATGCTGACCAGGGTCAGCACTATGGCGCTGATCAACAAACTGATCAGCAGGTTCAGGTAGAGAGTTGTGCGGATGCTGCTGAGGGCATCGCTCTCGTTTTCGTCGACAAACAGATAGGCGTTCAGCTCGGGAATAAAGCGCACATTGATATAGTGACCGCTGCCTTGCAGCTGGTATTCAAAATTGCCGCCCTGGGGTTTTGGCAGTTGCGCCAGCAGGTCGTGCATGCCCGGCACGTCGCGCAGTGACTGGCCCACGGTACTGCCCAGCGGACCGCCATTGGCACCGGTCAGGGTCAGGCGGCCGTTGCCGTCGACGAAATAAATGCTGCGTTGATAGCGTTGTTGGTAGTCGTCGATCAGTTTCACGACGGCGTCTACGGCCAAACCCACACCGGTAACACCCACAAAATTACGTTCGTAATCATAGACTTTGTAGTTGATAAAGAAGGTCATGCGGTCGGCGTTGGCCATGTCGACATCGACATTGATCTTGTACGGTTCAGTCATGTTGCGGGTTTGCGCGTACCAGGCGTCGCGCGGCAGGTTTTCGTCAATCTGTTTCAGCACGCCCTTGGCTTGGTAGTAGGTGCGGCTTTTTTCCGAGACGAAGAAGGCGGTAACCGCGCCGTAATTGCTCATGATCTCTTGCAGGTAGCGAGTCATCTGCGCCGGTTGTTGTTCGCCGGCGGCCAGCCAGTCCAGCACAAAGGTGTCACGGGCCATCATTGAGGAGATCAGCACCGGGCGGACCAGGTCTTTTTGGATCTCCGAATAGATGTTGTCCGAGGTGAGCGGCAGCGCCGTGTCGATGATGCTGCTGCGCAACGAGGCGCGCGAGGTGTAGTAGCTGACCAGCGAGGTGCTGACAAACCCGCCAATCAACAGCATGACCAGCAGTAACAGCAGTGAGACTTGGGTGGCTCGGGGCTGGCGTAACGTCATGCTGGAATCCGAAAAAAGGGCCTAAGCCTGTGGCTATATGCTAGCAGCGCTGGGCGGCGGGCGTCACTGCGGCTTTCGTTGGTCTGAGTGGATGGCGGCTGGATGGATGGGCTGAATGTCGCTGCTACGCTTTGATTGGCTTGTATTGGCATGCTGCGCGCCATAATATCCCTGAACTGCTTGCCGCGCTCTTATTGGAGAACCCTCAATGAAATTGGGCAAAACGTTATTGGTCAGTGTGGCGGTACTGGGGGCTCTGGCCGCCGGTGGTTATGCCGCGCGCCAAACCATCTTGCTGCATGCCCTGGGGGTGATGACCGATCTGCAGCATCCACGCCAGGCCAATCACCCGGTGCTCTGGCAAGCCGGACCGGACACCGCGCCCGCCGGTGGTCCGCGCCCGCCGAACGTGGTGCTGATCATGGCCGATGATCTGGGCTTCAATGATGTCAGCACCTTTGGCGCCGGCCTGACCACTCAGGGCGTGCCGACCCCCAATATTGATGCCATCAGCCAGGCCGGCGTGCGTTTCGATCAGGGTTATGCCAGCGCCGCAGTCTGCTCGCCTTCGCGGGCGGCGCTGCTGACCGGGCGCTACGCCTCGCGCTTTGGTTTTGAGTTCACCCCCACCCCCGGCGCCATGGCCAAGGTGGCGCCAATGCTGGAGCTGGGTGGCGCGCGGTTGCGCGAGGTGATAACTCACCCCGAGGTGACGGATCGAATCGCCTCCTTCAATGAGCTGGGCGTGCCGGCCAGCGAGATCACCTTGGCGGAACTGCTCAAGGCCCGCGGTTATCACACCGTGCACCTGGGCAAATGGCACCTGGGCGGCACCCCCGAGATGCGTCCGAACAACCAGGGCTTTGACGAAAGCCTGTACATGGAAAGCGGTCTGTACCTGCCGGAAGATGATCCGAATGTGGTCAACGCCAAAATCGGCTTTGACCCTATTGATGCCTTCCTCTGGCCCAACATGCGTTTTGCCGTCAGTTATAACGAGGGACGCTGGTTTGAACCGCGCAACTATTTAACCGACTACCTGACCGATGAGGCGGTGACGGCGATTCATCAAAATCGCCATCAGCCGTTCTTTATCTACCTGGCCCACTGGGGCGTGCACACGCCGATGCAAGCCGCCAAGGCCGATTACGATGCGCTGAGCAATATTGTCGATCACACCGAGCGGGTGCATGCCGCCATGGTTCGTGCGATTGACCGCAGCGTGGGCAAGGTATTGCAGGCGCTGCGCGATGAGGGTCTGGAAAACAACACCATCGTCATCTTCACCAGCGATAACGGCGGCCCCGGCTATGTGGGTTTGCCGCAACTGAACAAGCCGTTTCGCGGCTGGAAGCTGACCCAGTTTGAAGGTGGCTTGCGGGTGCCTTTTGTCGCCCAATGGCCGGGGCATATTCCGGCCGGTAGTCGCTATCAACAGCCGGTGACCA
>MHZN01000049.1 GCA_001830395.1 Pseudomonadales bacterium RIFCSPLOWO2_12_59_9
GCCATGCCGATCGGGATCAGGTTGCCGATAAAGCTGGCCAACCCCAGGCGCCAGGCGCCGAACACCAGCATGACGAACAGCGACTCCATCAACAGCGAGCCGAGCATGCCGCCGAACATGCCGGTGATGGAGCGCTCGCCAATATGGGCGAACATCAGCGACAGCGAGGCGCCCTCAACCTGCATGGGCGCCGGCGCATGCTGTTGCAGCCAGGCCTTGGCGGCGGCATCCACGGCGATGATCTGCTGCCCGCTGGAAGTGCCGACCGCGACCCGTACCCGCGACTCGGAACGGTCGAAGCGGATCAGGTAATTGAGGTCCATGCCAAACGGCATCGACAGCTCGTATTGCAGCAGGTATTGGGCAATTTCCTCACGGGAATCGGGGATCCGATAGAAGGCCGGATCGTCGCCATGCATCACCTGATTCATCCGTTTGATGATGTCCACCAGGGAGTTCACCTGGGTCACGTCGGCCTGGGTTTTCAGCCACTGCTGGAAGGCATCGACGGTCTTCAGGTAGGCCGGATCGCTGATCTGCTCCGGGCCGCCGGCCGGCAACGAATAGTTGAGTTCGGAGATGCCGGTCAGGTGCTGGTTAACGAACTCCATGTCCTGGCGAAAGGTGGTGTCGGGGGTGTAGTACTTGACTATGTCGTCGTTGATTTGATTGCGCGGCACACAGCTGATCAGCAACCCCGCCAGCAGCAAAAGGGTGGCGAAAATCGGGTAGCGGCGCTTGATCACAAAGTCGGCCAGGCGACCCATCTGTGGCGAGTCGGAGGTCATCAACGGGGAGATTTTTTTCGGCGCCTGGCCCGGCAATATGGCCAGCAGCGGCGCGGTGAAAAACAGGGTGATCAGCAGGGCGAAAATCACCCCGGTGGCGACTATGTAGCCCATCACCCGAAACGGCGGTGAGTCGTTGAAGTGCAGGGTCAAAAAGCCAATCGCGGTCATCAGCGAGGTGACGCTCATGGCGCCCATATTGGTGCGCAGGCTGTCGACCATGGCCGTGCGCTTGTCGCGCCCGCCGTGCATGCCCTGAATCCAGTTGACCACCAGGTGAATGCCGTCGGCGAAGGCCATGGACAGAATCATGATCGGCGCCACTATCACCGAATCGTTGATGGTCGGGGCGAAGAAACCGATCAGCCCGGCGCCGCCGAACACCGCCAGCAGGCAGGCGACAAAGGTCACCAGCATGGCTTTGACACTACGGAAGAAATACACCAGCAGCAGCATCATGGTCAGCATAAACCAGGGCCAGACACGCACCGCGTCGGCCTGGGATTCCTCCGGGAAGGCCTGGTTGGCGATGGTCTGCCCGGCCAGGTGCACCTCGATATCCGGATGGGCTTTTTGCAGCTCGGCGACCAGGGCGCGGATGGCGAATACCACCTCTGGCACTTCCTTGATCTGCTCGACACCCGGCATATTCAGGGTCACCCGCACCCCGGCGACTGTGCCTTCGGGATTGACCAGGGCATTGACCAGGAACGGCTCGGCCAGGGCCGCGCGGCGAATCTCGGCCAGGGCGGGGCCGTCCAGGGCGGCCGGATTAGCCACCAGATCGGCGCTGTCGATGCTGTCGCCGGCCACCTGTACATATTGGAAGTTGGTCAGGGACTCGACCCGCTGGGAGTAGGGCAACTGCCAGCTTTTTTCGGTCAGCTCGCGCAGCACGCCGAGAAACTCGCGGCTGAATACCGAGCCGGACTGCGGGGCCAGGGCGATGATCACCGCATCGGTTTTCGCGTAGTCCTGGTGCAGCTTCTCGAAGGCCTGCAGTTGCGGATTTTCCGCGCTGAAAAACACCCGATGATCCAGCGAGTAGTGATAACCACCCAGGCCGCCGGCACCGGCAATCACCAGCAACAAACCGAACAGCATGGAGAGCAGCGGATGGCCGACTATCCAGCGCGACAGCCGGTCGATCTGCCGATCACTCCAACTCTTTTGGGGGCTCAGCTTTTGCAGGCCGGCGGGGGGGTCAGGGGTCATCTCAAAGCCTCTTGCGGTTCAGGTGGCGAAGGCTGCGCGAGCGGCCTTTCTCGGCATCGGTGGGCAGCGTCAACAACGTGGGTCTGGGGTGTGGTTAGAAAAACCAGCTCAACTCCAGGCGTAAAAAATCGTCCTGCAGCAAGGGCCGCAATTTGTTTTGCGGGTCCGCGCTACTGAGAAACTCGACGGCGCTCTGCGGCTGCGGGCTGCCATTGGCGAACACCCGCAGCTCCAGGGCCAGCAACAGCTCATCGCTGAGCCGCCGCTCGGCCTCGACGCTGAACAGCCGCTCGCCGCTGTAGCGATCGATAATCACGCTGGTCAACAGGCTGCTGCTGGCCGCATCGTTAAACCCCAAGCGCCAGCCCAGCAGAATGTCGTGCTCGAACGGCCCGCTGGCCCGTTCATCGCGGCTGTCGTAGAGGTATTCCGCCAGCCAACCCAGATCCAGCGGGCTGTCGAAGACGCCGACCTGGGTGTATTCCAGCCCGGCGTCGGCGGCCTGGTAATTCTCCAGGCCGCCATTGCGCTGGATCGCTTCCAGCTTCCAGAGCAGATCGCCCTGGGTAACCTGCAGATCCAGCCCCAACTGATTAATCAGCGGGTAGTAGGGCGCCAGCACCGGTGCATAGCCGGGGGCGAAGCCGCTGAGCTGGCCGTCACTGAACAGCAGCTGGCTGTAGTCAACCACCGGCAGCAGTTCCGGTTCACGGGCGGTGCCGGAGTAACCGCTGAGGCCCAGGCGCAGCGCCGGCAGATTGAGCTGCCAACGCGCGGCCAGGTCTAGGCGGTGGTTCTCGCGCGCGGATTCATAGCTGGCCAGGTCCTCATCCACCACCAGTGGCAAACGCAGCCGGCCGTCGGCGTCCGGAAAGCGCCGTTCACGGGAGCCAGTGAGCACAAACAGATCGAGCATCTGTTGCTCGCCTTCCAGCGCCAGGTTGATCATCGGTTGGCCGAGCTTCTGCTCGCCGTCGAGGCTTTCCACTTGGTCGGTCTGGTTGATGATGTCCACCAGGTGCACGCCTTCGGTGACCCCCCAAAACACTTGGCAAATCCCGCTGCGCAGCTCATAACCATCGCCCAGATGGTTCCAGCTGGCCTCGCGCAGATCGAAATGGCTGCGCTCGGCGTCGCGGCTGTCGCCCCGCACGAAGGGGCTGAGGGCGAAGCGATCACTGCCGTTGTTCAGGTCGTGCCAGAAGTTACTCAGCAGGCTCAGGGAGGTATCGCTCTGGGCTTGGCTCTGGGCGCCCTCGTCGGCGAAACCCCAGAGTTCCAGACTCAACTCGTAGCGTTGCTCCAGTGCCGATACCGGCAGGCTGGGCAGTAGGGCGAGCAGGGCAACGGCGAGGCGACTGGTGCTGTTAGCGGACACGGAGCAAGGCGTTCTGGCTAAAGTCACGCTCGCTCAGGCCGCTGTTAAAACTGAAGTCGCGCCACTGCAGACGGGTCTGTTTACCGGTCTGCTGATTGACCATCAGCATCTGCCCTGGCCGCCAGTGTTTGCCGGCGTATTGTTGGAAGTCCGTGGCGTTATAGGTTTTCAGCAGGGTGTTTTTGCGGTCGAAATACTCGATACGGCGGATCAGGTACTGCTGTTTGTCGATCCACAGCCGCTGGCGGGCATAACCCGAGTAGCTGTCGTTGGGAATTCGCTCCAGGCTGAAGCAGGGCAGACCGTCCAGGCTCTCTTCGGTCAACGTCTGATAGTGAAACTTTTGCCAAAAAGGCGTGACAATATCTTCGAAAGCGAACTCAGAGCCCATGAAAGGGCCGGACTTGTTGCGGGCGCCAATCTGCTTGATCCGTTTCACCGCCGGCAGGTACAGCCACTGCTCGTCTTCACCGCTGGCCCGGTTATGGGAGAGCAGGCCGGAGCCGGCCAGATCACGCGGGGTGTCGAAGGTCATCAGGGTTTGATCGCTGGCGTCGGCGGCCTCACGGCTGCGCACCCGCAGGCTGCGGCTGGCGGTTTCACCGCTGGGGCTGATCAGGGTCATCTCCAGCTGCATCTGCACATCGCCATAGCCGCGCAGATTGTCGTCCGCACGCATGGCCACCTGCTCAGCCGTTTGCGCCTGAGCAGGCAGTGACAGGACAAAAACCAGGGGCAGCAGCAGCGCATACAGGCGCATGGCAGTTCCTTCTGGCACATGACCAGATTAGGGGAAAGAAAAGGGGGGCTGAAAATGCGTGCTGAGCGCGGCGCGCGGCGAACTGGCGGCAGCTGTATATCGCTGTATTTGCGCCGTTGATGGTTACAAAAAGTATCAGCCTTGACTGTTTTGGTAGGCCTTACTAAAGGTGGGTGACCGTTCGTACTTGAATATGACTGTTCGTATTCGAACATTTAAGGCGCTGCTGAATTTTGCTGCATGGCCCGCCGCCAGTGCCTCGCCCACGGACCTGGGTGGCCGTTAAGGGCTTGGGGCGGCGGGAAAGAAAATCTGCCCGATCGGCAGTTTGGTTGCGGCGATGCGCCCCAGGGCCCCACCGAAGCGCTGTTCGAGAACCTCTGCGAACCTTACGAAAACCTGCTGGCGAGCCTGAATGGCGCCTTTATGATCAGCTCTTTCAAGGTGTTTTCCCCTCATTGGCCTTAATCACCCGGTCCGTTGATGCGTGAGCATGCGCCGCCTTGCCCTCCAGCCATTCCTTGGGTTTGGCTTTTTTGGGGCCGGCTACTTGCTTGGGAGCGGATCAAGCGAAGGATCTATGGCGCACGGCAGGATGCCCGGGCTGTTGTGTTCGATTACATCGAGATGTTTTACAACCCAAAACCCCAGCACGGCTTCAACAACCAGCTATCCCGGGTAGAGTTTGAAAAGCGACATTTATTGAGCTTGGAAAGTGTCTAGGAAATCCGCGGCGATTCAAAAAATGCCGGCCGTGCTTCGGATATAAGTCGGGAAAGTCTTCATCAGTAGTTTCGTTACTTTAAAATTTAGGCGCATTAGCGAGACACAAGAAAAAATATTAAGACTTGTCATCTCTTAACTTTTAATCAAGGCTCTGACTTCGCCGTGCTTATCCACGCGGCCTGTTATTGTCCTGGTTATGGTATAGCTACCGCCATCGTCATTTGTGTTTTTATCGTCGAATTCAACTGTCAGTTTTTCTCCATGCGCGTAACCCTTCGTTTTTATTAGAAGGCCAACAGTATCTCCGGCGGAAATATTTGTTATTTCGACAGAGAAATCACTCTTCATCCACTGGATTGCTATAATTTCCTTATCACTGCCTTCCAAAGATTTCGTCATGTTTTTTGTGGTCGCCGGAATCGGGCCTGGATAATGGGGACAACTACAACCTGCCATCAGCAGGTTCAGCATAAAAAACATTGCCAGCCACTTTAGTGTCGTCATTTTATATACCGACCTCACTGCAGTATCAGAATTTATTTTATTTGTATCACAGTTATTTTTGAATAATTACACTGCTTGGAAAGTCTTGGTGTGCGTCTTTCCGAACTTTATAGGTTTTCAGAAAGTTGGTTGGTTTCATTTTGTGGCGTATTGGTCATTCGGATCAAGGTATCAATTATTCCGATCATATTTTCAAAAACTTCTTCCTGGGCTACTGCCGCGGCTTTGAATTTCTCAGGATCTTGAAATTTTCCTCCTTGTGAAAGGGGGGCAGTCCAGCGTTGAGTTTTCCTATTTTCGTAACCGATGCTGAAATAAAAATAAAGTTGGTAAAAGAGCCAGCCTCGATCGTTAGGGTAGCGCTGCGCGAGCTGTGACATCTGTCGCTGTGCGTCGATGTATGAGGTTAATGCCTTATCATTCATTGCTCTGTTAATGTAAAAGTCGGCCATTGTTTTGTGGCTGGCGACTAAATCCATTTGCCACTCTGTGTTCCTCGGATTCATCTGAATTAGGTTGGCTCGTATTTTTAATGCTTGGGCATAATGAGCTAACACTTCGCCTTCTAGTTTTTCACCTGGCCCATTGTTATCGTCTTTAATAGCAGCGAACTCCATATGTGCCGCTGCCAGGTCGTGTTGCCATTCCATGTTGGCTGGGTTCATAGCAGCCAAATCTTGGTACAAGCCAAATTCATCGGTCACTGCGTCGTGAGCCGCTTTCCATTTCCCCCTTATAGCCAAGGCTTCCCCGATCTTACCGAAGGTCACTGCCAACTCGCGAACGAAGAGCGCATTAGTCTCATTGCTGCTGAACAGTTTCTTTCGTATCGTCAATGCCTCATGGTATTCAGCAGGCAATGCGCCTGTCATGGAGTTCACTTGGTCTGCAATTGTCTCGTATGCCGTAGCGAGATTGCGTTGAAACTCATTATTGCCAGGCTCTAACTTTACCAGGCGAAGGAGAATATCCAGTGCAGGCTGATAGTAAACTCTGACTTCTTCGATCCCCACATGGCCCGGAGTTGTTTTTGTATAATTCAGTGCGAGAGCACGATGCCATTTATTGTTGTCGGGCTGCAATGTGACGAGACGTTGATATAAGGCACGTGCTGTGCCGTAGTAACGCCGGGCGGTATCACGAAACTCCCACAGCGCTTGTTCCGAATCCGCTGCCGCGGTTGCTTCAAGGCGCGCCACCTTTCCTATGAGATCGGTGTGCGGGTGGGACTTAAGGTTGTTACGCGCCAGTTCGAGGGCTGCCCTGTATCCTGCACTGTAGGGGAATTTGTGCCTGGCTCTCAGCGTTTGAAGGTCCCCCATCCGATCTAGCGCCAGGGCTAGAGCATACTGTGCATCAGTACTGCCGGGATGCTTTTCGGCGTCGGTGTACGCCGAGTTCACCTCCGCAGTAGCGCGCTCGAGGTCGTTGTTTGTTTGAAAGACTTGATTATCCCCAAGGTTGCTGGATTGAGCGACTGCCAGCGTGTCCGTCATCAGGCAACCAACTACGACTGTTGCCGTAAAAATACGTTTTTGCCATTTCCCAAAAGCGATGACTATATAGCCCCTGGAGAGCAAAAAATTGACTTTTAATGCGCCCAACAGAGACGTGGCAATTGCTTTTGTTATGAAATGCATTTTGATACTTCCCGCCAGACGAATATTAGACTACGAACAAAGGTGGGGGCTGGCCAACCCCTAACCTTGGATGAGCAATTCGAACTTTAAACAGAACTTACGCTGATTTCACTGCCGCTGCCACCTACATTAAAGCAATCCTCGTTTCCATGTTTAAAATATCGAAATGCTGATATGACTTACGATTTTTTAGAATCGTGTATGCGCCCACACTCAAGTATATAGGTGCGGTTTAATTACAGATTTCCTGGCGGTCAGAATTCTTTAGGCGCGCCAGTCAATATGTGCACTCATATAAGGCTTGTTTAATGTTCCGTTTTGAACCGTATTGGCCTCATGGATGATTTTTTTGTTGACTAGAAAAAGGCCATGGCTCTCATTGGCAGGATATCGAATGCGACCTTTTAGGGATTTAAGCTTCGAACAACAGCACTACCGGGCCAGCGGCTTCATCTGGTGAATGTCGCGATTGCGCTGTGGAATACGGTCTACCTGGAGCGGGCAACTCAAGTGCTGACGCACGCCGGAAACTCGGTGAATCCTGACATGTATCAATACCCGTCGTCGCTGGGCTGGAAGCACGTCATCCTGACCGGAGATTACGTCTGGCGGCAGAGCCGCAAGCTGAAAAATGGGAAGTTCAGGCCGCTCGGCCAGGTCGGAAACTTTAGCGTACGATTTTTCCGAATTCTGTAGGCTCCCCACGCTTGCAATCGGTAAATACAGGGCGCGCTAATGCGCGCCTAAGCCCAGCGCTAAAAAGCCGAGGCCCGCTAGATGCGGGCCTCGGCTTTTTTATGGCGATTGCGCTGCGGTTAGGCTAGTAAACCCACACCTCAACCCGGCGGTTTTTAATACGCCCCTCATCGCCCTGGTTATTGGCGACCGGCAATTCGGCGCCGAAACCGATGATCTTGTCGATGATCAGCTGGCCTTTGCTCAGCTCCCGGCGGACCACCTGGGCGCGCCATTTAGACAGAATCAACGCATGGGCTTCATCGACCTTGGGGTCGCCAAAGCCAACCAGCACCACCTTGTGCTGGGTTTTTTGCTGTTTTTCCAGGTACTCAAGCACCCGCTCGACGTCGCGCAGGGCCTTGTTGTCCAGGTTGGCGCTGCCTTGCTGGAAGCGGAAGTTGACGCTCAGGCGCTGCGCCTGATGGGCCAGTTCGCGGTAGATCGGCGGCATGCTGGAGCTGGCGTTAACGTTAACGGCGCTGACCGTCTGGGGCACGAAGCCCGCTTTCTCGACCAGTGCCTGGCCTTTATCGCTGTGAGCGAACTGCACCAGGGCTTGTCCCCAGGGGTTGTTGGCGCTGGGCGGGGTGTAGAAAAACAACCGGCGCGACAGCGGATAGTCTTCGGTCGCCACCAGGGTGGCGGTCGGCAACATCGGCCGCGATTGGCCATCGGTTACCGCCAGGGCCTTGGCTTGGCGAATATAGGGCAGCCCGATAAAGCCGATGCCTTGCGGGTCCTGGCTGACGGCGTCGGACAACTGCTCGCTGGACTCGAAACGCCTGCTGCTGGCCGCCAAGGTCTTGCCGTTAGCCGTCAGCACCAGTTCCTTGAAGGTATCAAAGGTGCCGGAGTTGTCGTCGCGGGCATACAGATGAATAGGCCCACCACTGCCGCCGAGTTCCTCCCAGGTTGTAATCTCGCCGCTAAACACCTGGGCAATTTGGCTGGTGGTGAGGCTGCTCACTGGGTTTTGCTGGTTAAGGATCACGGCCAAGCCGTCGATGGCGATGATGTGCTCGGCCGCGGCGCTGTGAAAGTCGCCCAGGGCCGACAGGCTTTGCGCTTCGGCGGCTTTAATCGGCCGCGAGCTGGCGCCGAGCTGCGCGCTGGCATCTTTCAAGGCGACAAAGGCGGTGCCTGAGCCGTGGGCCGCCACCTCGATAAATACCCGCTGCTTGGCGGCGTTAATGCCCGACACGCGCTGTTCATTGGCAACCTTGGCTGCCTCGATGCGCACTTCCTGAAAACCTTGTTCTTCCAGCAAGCCCTTGACCAGGGCCGGCCCCAAGCGGGCGCCTATGGTATTGGAACCCTGGATCTGTAACGCCGGCTGGCCCTCGGGCGGCAAGGGCAGGGCGGCGAACACCCGCCAAGGCAGGGCGTAGCAGAGAAAGCCAAGAATCAACCAGCCGCTGGTGCGGCCCCAGGTGTCGTTATCAGTGGTAGACGGGTTGCGCAGCATGCGGGCATGCACCTTAGGTTAGGGAGGAACGTGCTGCGCAGATTAAGTCAGATAGATTACCGAAAGATGACAGTGACTGGCCGGCCATGGCTCTAGTGCGGGCCTTAGCGAAGCTGGCTAGCTCAACTGCAGCCAGATCGGGGCGTGGTCCGAGGGCTTCTCCATGCCGCGCAGTTCATAGTCGATACCGGCCGCCTGGATGCGATTCTGCAGCGCCGTGCTGGCCAGTATCACGTCGATGCGCAGGCCGCGTTTGGGTTGGTCCTCGAAGCCACGGCTGCGGTAATCAAACCAGCTAAAGCAATCATTCACCTCGGGATAGAGCTGCCGGTAGCTGTCGTGCAGGCCCCAGTCCTTCAGGCGTTGCAACCACTCGCGCTCCTCGGGCAGAAAGCTGCATTTACCGGTTTTCAGCCAGCGCTTGGCATTCTCCGGGCCAATGCCGATGTCGCAATCTTGCGGGGAGATATTGATGTCGCCCATCACTATCAGCGGCTGGTCCGGCTGGAACTGGCTTTCGAGCAGCGCTTGCAGGTCGGCATAAAACTGCGTCTTGGCCGGGAACTTGGTCGGGTGGTCGCGGTTTTCGCCCTGGGGAAAGTAGCCATTCATGATGGTAATGGGCTGGCCATTGGCATCGGCGAAAGTGCCCCAGATAAACCGGCGCTGGGACTCTTCATTATCATCGGCAAAGCCTTTATGCAGGCTCAGGGGCGCCTGGCGCGACAACAAGGCCACGCCGTAGTGACCTTTTTGCCCGTGGTAGTGCACCTGGTAGCCAAGCGCTTCAACCATTTCCAAGGGGAATTGCTCATCGCTGACTTTGGTTTCCTGCAGGCCTATTACATCGGGTTGATGCTTGTCGATCAGCGCCGCCAACTGATGGGGGCGGGCGCGCAGGCCGTTGATATTGAACGAAACAATCTTCATGGGTGGCTGTCCTGGGGATTGGGCTGGCGTGGCTGCGATGCTAGCCGATCTGCTCTGCACTCGACCAGTGATCTGGCAGCCACACAGCTGCGGTGCTAACGTGCCAGAACCGACCCATAACCTAAAAGATATAAGAGGTCAGCCCATGCCCACATCGCCCGTTGAAGTTCGAATGCTCGACAGCGGTTACGCCCGCGAGGCGCGTTCCCTGCTGTATCACGCGTACCGCCACGAACCGACCTTCGCCTACTTGTTTGAAGCCCAGCGCGCCGGCTACGACCAGCGGGTGCGCGCCACGGTGCGCGAGTTGGTGCAGCGACACTTTACCGAGGAGCTGCCGGCGATTGGCTTGCTGATCGATGATCGTTTAGCGGCGATAGTGCTGGTGGCACCGCCCATGCGCCGTCTGGAGGTCACTGAAAGCTGGAGCTGGCGCCTGCGCATGTTGTTGAGCGCAGGCTTTCGCGGTACGCGGCGCTATCTGGACTATCACGCCGCGGTGGCCGCCTGTTTGCCCGAGGGCCCGCATCACTTGTTGCCGCTGATGGGCGTGCATCCCGAATTTCAGGGCCAGCACCTGGGTGAACAACTGCTGGCGGCGCTGCATGACTGGTGCGCGCAAGACCCCAATTCGCAAGGCATAGTGCTGGATACCGGCAATAGCCGGTATCTGGAGTTCTACCAGCGCCATGGCTACCGCAAGATCGGCGAGGTGGCCGTCGGGCCTATCGTTGAGCACGTGTTGTTTCACCCAGCCCCGCAGGTGTTGGCGAAAGCCAGCGCTTAATACGCATTATTCAAGGTGTTATTGGGGCACTATTTTGTTGCCCATAAAACCTGACTTTGACGACAAACTTTAATTCAGGCGTGTTTTACTAGGCCTTGTCCATCGACCTATAAAGGAACTCTCATGTCTCAAGTAACCCTGCACGGCAACCCGGTTCAAGTGGCCGGCGCTTTTCCTCAGGCGGGTCAAACCGCCCCGGCCTTTACCCTGGTCGGCAGCGATTTGTCGGATATTTCGCTGAGCAAGTTTGCCGGCAAACGCAAAGTGCTGAACATTTTCCCAAGCGTTGACACGCCAACCTGCGCCACCTCGGTGCGTAAATTCAATGCTGAAACCAGCACCCTGGCCAACACCGTGGTGCTGTGTATTTCTGCTGACTTGCCCTTTGCCCAGTCGCGCTTTTGTGGCGCCGAAGGCCTGGTCAATGTGGTTAACCTGTCCACCATGCGTGGCGCGGCGTTTCTGCAAGACTACGGCGTGGCCATCGCCAGTGGTCCACTCACCGGCGTGGCTGCCCGTGCCGTGGTGGTTCTGGACGAGAACGACCAGGTGCTGCACAGCGAGTTAGTCGCCGAGATCGGCAACGAACCCGATTACGCCGCAGCCACCGCCGTATTGTCGTAAGCCTGCAGCGCTAGCCCAACGGCTCGCCTTGGCGGGCCGTTGCTGTTTTAAGTTCGGCCATTTGGCTGTGGCCCGGGCAAGGCAAAACGTTAAATACTCAGTGAGTACCGCCTTATGAAAAACTGGCTTATTTATGGCGCCAACGGCTACACCGGGCGCTTGATTGCATTGCACGCCAAGAGCCTTGGCCTGCAGCCGATTCTGGCCGGGCGCAGCGCGGACATTCATCAGGTGGGCGCTGAAACCGGCTTGCCGGTGCGCCAGTTTGATTTGTCCAACTCAATCGCCTGCGCCAAAGCCTTGGCCGATGTGCAATTGGTGCTCAATTGCGCCGGGCCATTTTCCGCCACCGCCGCCCCCATGCTGCAGGCCTGCTTGGCGGCAGGGGCGCACTATTTGGATATCACCGGCGAATACCGCGTGTTTGAACACGCCCACAGCCTGCATGCGGCGGCCAAAACCGCCGGTATAGTGCTTTGCCCCGGGGTCGGTTTTGACGTGGTGCCCACCGATTGCCTGGCCATGGCTCTCAAGGCCGCCATGCCGGACGCCATCGAATTGAGCCTGGGCTTTGATACCGCCAGCGGCTTGAGCCCGGGCACCAGCAAAACCATGCTGGAAAATCTCGCCGATGGCGGCAAGGTGCGCGAGCAGGGTGTGCTGCGCAGTGTGCCCAATGCCTACCAAAAACGTATCTGTGATTTTGGCTACGGTCCCAAATGGGCCATGAGCATTCCCTGGGGCGATGTGGTCACGGCGTTCTACAGCACCGGTATTTCCACCATCAGCGTGTATGTGCCAACGCCCAAGCCAGTCATTCAGTTGCTGCGCGCCCTCGATGGACTGCGCCCGGCTTTTGCCTGGCCGTGGCTGCAGCGCCTGCTCAGTGGGGCCATCACTCGCTGGGTTAAGGGCCCCACGGCGGAGCAGCGGGCAACCCTGCGCACTGCGGTGTGGGGCGAAGCGCGCAACGCCCAAGGCCAGGTTAAGACCGCCCGGATTGAAACCAATAACGGTTATGAGTTGACCATCCACAGCGCCGTGCATGTGGCCCAGTGGCTACTGAATAATCCGGTGGAAGGCGGTTATTACACCCCGGCCCAGCTGCTTGGCTGGCAGTTGGTTGAGCAATTACCCGGTTCGAGCAAGCTCTATATCAGCTGAGTTGGCTGGCGGTGGCTGAGCAGGGCAGTTGGCGGCTGTTGTCGGCCGGAAATGCCCAGTAAGTAAAAAGCCGGTAAAGAGGCTTTGCTTGGCGGCCTGAAATGCATATGGTTCCGCGCACATTCCCGCACTGTGAAACCCATGTCCGCGACCTCCAAGCAAAACAGCCTATTTCTAACCCTGCGGCCGTGGCTGATCAGCACCTTGGTGCTGGTTGGCTTGGTGCTCTTGGTGCAGCAACTGGCCAAGCCCAATGCCGTTGAGCGCGAGGGCCGCAAGTCCGCCGCCGCCGGCGACTTTTTAATCAGCGCCGCCGCGGTGGTGCGCACTGACTTGCCGGTGTACTTCAACGGTTTAGGTACGGTAACGGCCTATAACACCGTGACAGTGCGCAGCCGGGTCGATGGCGAATTGCTCAAGGTGCTGTTCGAGGAGGGCCAGGAGGTCAAAGCCGGCGACCTGTTGGCGCAGATCGACCCGCGCAGTTTTCGCGTCGCCCTGCAGCAGGCCGAAGGTGCGCAGCAGCGCGATCAGGCGCAACTGCAAAACGCCCTGATCGATCTTGAACGCTACCGCGGCCTATTTGCCCAGGACTCCATTGCCAAACAGACCCTCGACACCCAATTGGCGCTGGTCAATCAATACCAGGGCACCCTCAAGGCCAATCAGGCGGCGGTCGATCAGGCCAAGCTCAACCTGCAATTCAGCGAGGTGCGCGCACCGATCAGCGGCCGCCTGGGCTTGCGCAAAGTCGATGTGGGTAATCTGATCAGCGCGGGCGATACCACCGGCATAGTGGTGATTACCCAGGTCAAACCCATAGCCGTGGTATTTAGCCTGCCCGAGCAGCAGCTGCCGTTGATTCGCCAGCAGATGGCCAGTGGCAAACCCTTGCCGGTGGTGGCCCTGGATCGCAACCAGAACCTGCAATTGGCCGAGGGCGTGCTGGCCACCCTCGACAACCAGATCGACATCACCACCGGCACCCTGAAGCTCAAGGCGCGCTTCGATAACAGCGATAAGGCGCTGTTTCCCAATCAGTTCGTCAATGTGCGCTTGCTGGCGCAAACCCTGAGCGATGCCCTGGTCATCCCGGCGAATGCGGTGCAGCGCGGCACCCAGGGCAGTTTCGTCTATGTGCTGGATGCCGAAAACCGCGTGCACCTGCGCAATATCAGCGTCGGTGCCACCACCGGCGAACAGCTGCAAGTGCTCAGCGGTCTGGCCGCGGGTGAGCGAGTGGTGACCGAAGGCGTCGACCGTTTGCGCGAAGACATGCAGGTCAAGGTCGCCGAACCGACGGCGGTCGCGCCGGCATCGAAGCCTATTGCGCCAGTGCCAACGACGGCTAACCCCGGCTCCGCGCAATGAACCCATCACGGCTGTTTATCTTGCGGCCGGTGGCCACCACCTTGTTGATGCTGGCCATTCTGCTGGCGGGCTTGATTGCCTATCGGATCTTGCCGGTGGCGGCCTTGCCCGAGGTCGATTACCCGACCATTCAGGTGGTCACCCTGTATCCCGGCGCCAGCCCGGAGATCATCACCTCAACGGTCACCGCGCCGCTGGAAAGCCAGTTCGGGCAGATCGCCGGCTTAACAGAAATGAGTTCCAGCAGCTCCGGTGGCGCCTCGCTGCTGACCCTGAGGTTTGGCCTGGCGACCAATCTGGATGTGGCCGAGCAAGACGTGCAGGCGGCAATTAACGTGGCCGCCAGCCTGTTGCCCAAAGACCTGCCGACCCCGCCGGTGTTCAGCAAGGTCAACCCGGCCGATGCGCCGATCATGAGCCTGGCAATCGTCTCGGACAGCCTGCCGCTGGCGCAGATCCAAGACCTGGTGGACACCCGCCTGGCGCAGAAAATCTCGCAAATATCCGGCGTCGGCCTGGTCAGCATTGGCGGCGGCCAGCGCCCGGCGGTGCGTATCCGCGCCAACCCGAATGCCTTGGCCTCATATGGCCTGAGCCTGGAAGACCTGCGCAGCGCCGTCACCCGCAACAACCTGAATGGCCCCAAGGGCAGCTTCGACGGCCCCAATCGCGCCTCCAGTCTGGATGCCAATGACCAGCTGGAAAAACCCGAAGACTATCGCCAGCTGGTGATCGCCTATAAAAACGCCGCGCCGGTGCGCCTGCAAGATGTCGCCACTGTCGACAACGACGCCGAGAACCTGCGCCTGGCCGCCTGGGCCAACCTGACCCCGGCGGTGATTGTGAATATCCAGCGCCAGCCCGGCGCCAATGTGCTGGCCGTGGTCGAGAGCATCAATGCCTTGCTGCCACAGTTGCAGGCCAGCCTGCCGAGCACGGTGGAGGTGCAGGTGCTGACTGACCGCACCACCAGCATCAGCGCGGCAATTGCCAGCGTGAAATTCGAGTTGATGCTATCGATCGTCCTGGTGGTGATGGTCTGCTTCCTGTTCTTGCGCAATGCCTCGGCCACCTTTATCCCCAGCTTGGCGGTGCCGCTGTCGCTGATCGGCACCTTCGGGGTGATGTACCTGGCCGGGTTTTCCATCAACAACCTGACGCTGATGGCGCTGACCATAGCCACCGGCTTTGTGGTCGATGACGCCATCGTCATGCTGGAGAACATCAGCCGTTACCTGGAGGAGGGTGACTCGCCCCTGACCGCCGCCCTGAAAGGCTCGCGGCAGATCGGCTTCACTATTATTTCCCTGACCCTGTCGCTGATCGCGGTGTTGATTCCGCTGCTGTTTATGAGCGATGTGGCGGGGCGCTTGTTTCGCGAATTTGCCATCACCCTGGCGGTGGCGATTTTAATCTCGGCGGTGGTTTCCCTAACCCTAACGCCGATGCTCTGCGCCAAGTTGCTGCGCCATAAGCCCGAAGCCGAGCAAGGGCGATTTGCCCGTGGCGCCGGGCAGTTTATCGAACGGATGATTGAGCGCTATGCCGGCGCCTTGCAATGGGTGCTGCGCCATCAAACCCTGACCTTGCTGGTCGCCCTCGCGACTCTGGCGTTGACCGTGCTGCTCTATGTACTCAGCCCCAAAGGGTTTTTTCCCGAGCAAGACACCGGGGTGATTCAGGGCATCAGCGAAGGGCCGCAGTCGGTGTCGTTTCAGGCCATGGCGGTGCGCCAACAACAATTGGCCGAGCTGATTTTGCGTGATCCGGCGGTGGCCAGTTTGTCGTCCTACATAGGTGTGGACGGCAACAACGCCACCTTGAATACCGGGCGTTTGCTGATCAATCTCAAGCCCTTTGCTGAGCGCGATGTCAGCGTGCAACAGGTGATCCGCCGCTTGCAGCCGCAACTGGCGCAGCTGCCGGGCACCAAGCTGTACCTGCAGCCGGTGCAAAACTTGAGCATCGAAGACCGCATCACCCGTACCCAGTATCAGTTCAGCCTCGAAGACCCCAATCAGGACAACCTGCGCTACTGGGTGCCGAAACTGGTGGAGCGCTTGCAGCAATTGCCGGAACTGGCCGATGTGGCCAGCGACCTGCAAGACCAGGGCCTGCAAGCCTATTTGCAGATCGACCGCGACCAGGCCGCGCGCCTGGGGGTAAGCCTGGCCTCGATCGATAACGCGCTGTACAACGCCTTTGGCCAGCGGCTGATTTCGACCATCTTTACCCAGTCGAGCCAATACCGGGTGGTGCTGGAAGTGGCCGCGCCTTTCCAGTTGGGGCCCCAGGCGCTGGAGCAACTCTATGTGCCGAGCAGCGATGGCACCCAGGTGCGGCTGTCCAACTTGGCCCGGGTCGAGCAGCGTTCGACCCTGCTGGCGATCAATCACAGCGACCAGTTCCCGGCCGCCACCCTGTCGTTCAACCTGGCGCCGGACACCTCCCTGGGGGCTGCGGTCACGGCGATTCGTGGGGTGCAGGCCGAGCTGAATTTGCCGCCGAGCACCAACAGCCGTTTTCGCGGCGCGGCCCTGGCCTTTGAGGCCTCGCTGGGCAACACCTTGCTGCTGATTCTGGCGGCGATAGTGACCATGTACATAGTGCTGGGGATTCTTTACGAGAGCTTTATCCACCCCATCACCATCCTATCCACCTTGCCGTCTGCCGGGGTCGGCGCCTTGCTGGCGTTGATGCTGGCCGGTGAGGAGCTGGGCATGGTGGCGATTATCGGCATCATCTTGCTGATCGGCATCGTCAAGAAAAACGCCATCTTGATCATCGACTTCGCCCTGGAGGCCGAGCGCAACGCCGGCAAAAGCCCGGAGGAGGCGATCTATCAGGCCTGTTTGCTGCGCTTTCGACCTATTCTGATGACCACCATGGCGGCCTTGCTCGGTGCCTTGCCGTTGATGCTGGCCAGCGGTTCCGGCGCCGAATTGCGCCAACCCCTGGGGATTACCCTGGTCGGCGGCTTGCTGCTCAGTCAGCTGCTGACCCTGTTTACCACCCCGGTGATCTACCTGGCCTTTGACCGCCTGGCCCGGCGCCTGAATAACTGGCGCCAGCCTGCCATCGCGTCTGAGCCTGCTGCATGAGCTTCTCCACGGTGTTTATCCGCCGGCCAGTCGCTACCCTGTTGCTGACGGTGGCGCTGCTGCTGGCCGGCGGGCTGTCCTTTAGCCTGCTGCCGGTAGCACCGCTGCCACAGGTCGACTTTCCCTACATAGTGGTCAACGCCGCGATGCCCGGCGCCAGCCCCGAGACCATGGCCAGCTCGGTGGCCACGCCCCTGGAACGGGCGCTGGGAAGGATCGCCGGGATAGTCGAAATGACCTCATCCAGCACCCTGGGCAACACTCAGGTGGTGCTGCAGTTTGACCTGGAACGCAATATCGACGGCGCCGCCCGCGAGGTGCAGGCTGCCATCAATACCGCCATGAGCCTGCTGCCGACCGGCATGCCGCGTAATCCCAGTTACCGCAAGGCCAACCCGGCCGATATGCCGATCATGATCTTGTCGCTGACCTCCGAGACCCTGAGCCGCGGCCAATTGTATGACTTGGCCTCCACGGTGCTGGCGCAAAAAATCGCCCAGGCCGAAGGCGTCGGCCAGGTCAGCGTCGGCGGTAGTTCGCTGCCGGCGGTGCGGGTCGACCTCAACCCGGATGCGCTCAACCAACACGGTTTGGCCCTCGATGATGTGCGCCAGGCCATCAGCGACGCCAACAGTGACGGCCCCAAGGGCGCGGTGGAGCAGGGCAGCCAGCACTGGCAAATCGATGGCAGTGACCAACTGCGCAGCGCCGCCGAATTTATCCCGCTGATCATCCGCCACAACAGCCTGGAGGGCGGGCAGGTGCTGCGCCTGGGCGATGTCGCCGAGGTCAGCGACTCGGTGGAAAACGTGCGTAACTCCGGTTTTTCCGGCGGTTTACCTGCGGTACTGCTGATCATCACCCGCCAACCTGCGGCCAATATCATCGCCGCCACCGATGCCATTCATGGCCTGCTGCCGGCGCTGCGGGAAACCCTGGGGCCGGCGGTCAAACTCAAGGTCATGGATGATCGCAGCCCGAATATCCGCGCCTCCCTGCATGAGGCCGAGTTCACCCTGATGGTATCGGTGGCGCTGGTGATCCTGGTGGTCTTCGCCTTTTTGCGTAACGCCCGCGCCACCTTGATCCCTAGTGTGGCGGTGCCGGTCTCGCTGATTGGCACCTTTGTGGTGATGTACCTGTGCAATTTCAGCCTGAACAATTTGTCCCTGATGGCGCTGATTATCGCCACCGGTTTCGTGGTGGACGATGCCATCGTCATGCTGGAGAACATCGCCCGGCGGATCGAGGAGGGCGAGACGCCATTGGCGGCCGCGCTCAAAGGCGCCAGTGAAGTGGGCTTTACCGTGCTGTCGATGAGCCTGTCGCTGGTGGCGGTGTTTATTCCCTTGCTGCTGATGGGCGGCATTCCCGGCCGACTGTTTCGCGAGTTTGCCGTGACCCTGTCGGCGGCCGTACTGATCTCGCTGCTGGTGTCGCTGACCCTGACGCCGATGCTCTGCGCCAAGCTGTTACAAGCCAAACCGGCGCTGCTGGTGGCGCCACGCCAGAAGCGTTTTGCCCGGCTGTTTGCGCAACTGGCCCAGCACTACCGCGCCAGCCTTGAGTGGGCGCTGGACCACTCACGCTTGATGCTGGTGATCTTGCTCTCGACCATAGTGCTGAACTTTTACCTGTTCGCCATAGTGCCCAAGACCCTGTTCCCCCAGCAGGACAGCGGCCGTTTACGTGGCCAGGCGGTGGCCGACCAGAGTATTTCCTTTCAGGCGCTGCAAGAAAAACTCGCGGACTTTCGCCAGATCCTCGCCGCCGACCCGGCGGTGGCCAACGTGGCCGGTTTCAGTGGCGGCGGCGGGCGCGGCTCGGGTGGTGGCGGGGCCAACACCGGCTCGTTCTTTATCACCCTGAAACCCATAGACCAGCGCGAACCCATGACGGTGGTGGCCAGCCGCTTGCGCAAAGAGTTGGCCAAGGTCGCCGGCGCGACCCTGTACCTGAACCCCGGCCAGGACCTGCGCATTGGCGGGCGTGAGGGCAATGCCCAGTACCAGTTCAGCCTGAAAAGCGATGACCTGGAGCTACTGCGCGCCGCCACGCCACGGGTCGAGGCGGTCATGCGCCAGTTGCCCGAGCTGGTCGATGTCAGCGGCGATGAGCAAAACAAAGGCCTGCAAACCCGCCTGGTGATTGATCGCACCGCAGCCGCCCGCTATGGCGTCGATATCGAGATGATCAGCGCGCTATTGAATAACTCCTTTGGCCAGCGCCAGGTGTCGACCATCTATAACCCCTTGAACCAGTATCGGGTGGTGATGGAAGTCGGCCAGGCCTACCAGAGCAGCCCGGATATTCTCGAACAGGTCTATGTGATCAGTGGCGACGGCGCACGGGTGCCCATCTCGACCTTCGCCCGGATCGAACCGAGTAACGCCCCCTTGGCGGTCAACCACCTGGGCCAGTTTGCCGCCACCACCTTCAGCTTCAATCTGGCCCCCGACATTCCCCTGGAAACCGGCCAGGCCGCCATCCTCAAAGCCTTGCAACCGCTGCATCTGCCGGTGGCCGTGCAAGCCAGTTTTGCCGGCACCGCGGGGGCGGCCCAAGACACCCAAAACGACATGCCGATCATGATTCTGGCCGCCTTGCTGGCGGTCTATATAGTGCTGGGCATGCTCTATGAGAGCTATGTGCACCCGCTGACGATCATCTCCACCTTGCCGTCTGCCGGGGTGGGTGCCTTGCTGGCCTTGCTGTTGTGCCGTACCGAGCTGTCGCTGATTGCGTTGATTGGCATCATCTTGCTGATCGGCATCGTCAAGAAAAATGCCATTTTGATGATCGACTTTGCCCTGGATGCCGAACGACGCCTGGGCATGAGCCCGCGCGAGGCGATTCTGGAGGCCTGCGTGAAACGCTTCCGGCCGATCATGATGACCAGCCTGGCCGCGCTGCTCGGCGCCTTGCCGCTATTGTTTGGCACCGATGGCGACGCCGAACTGCGCCGGCCTTTGGGCATCACCATCGTTGGCGGCCTGATCGGCAGCCAGCTGCTGACCCTTTACACCACGCCTGTGGTTTATCTCTATCTCGATCGACTGCGCCACTGGGCTTTGCGCCGCTGGCATGGCCGCGCCAAACCTTTACCGCTGGAGAGTCAGCTATGAACCCGCATCCACTTCGCCACTTGCCCATGGCTCGTTTGGCGCTTGCCGTGTTGCTGCTCGGTGGCTGTGCGGTTGGGCCGGATTACCAACGTCCCGAGTCGGCCACCTCCGCGCAGTTCAAACAGGCCGCCGGCTGGAAAACCGCCACGCCGGCCGACGCGGTTCTGCGCGGCGCCTGGTGGGAATTGTATGGCGACAGCGAGCTAACTCAGCTGATTGGTCGGCTGAATCTATCCAATCAAAATCTGGCCGCCGCCCAGGCCCAATATGCGCAAGCCCGGGCACTGGTCAGCCAGGCCCGCGCCGGCTTTTATCCAACCCTCTCAACCAACGCCTCAGTGAAACGTGCCGGGCAGGGGGGAGGAAGCAGCACCCTAAGCACTGCCGATGGCATCAGTGTAAGCGGTGCCAATGCGGCGAAAATCTCGAAAAGCTACGACCTCAGCCTGAACGCCGCCTGGGAGCTGGATGTCTGGGGCAAACTGCGCCGCAGCCTGGAATCCAGCGATGCCAGCTTCCAAGCCAGCGCCGCCGATTTGGCCGCCCTGCAGCTGAGCCTGCAGTCGGAGCTGACCCAAAGTTATCTGCAATTGCGCGTGCTGGATGAACAGAGCCGGCTGCTGGAGGCCACGGTAGCCGCGTATGCCCGCGCCTTGAAGTTGACCGAAAATCAGTACTCGGCCGGCATCGTCGCCAAGTCGGATGTCAGTCAGGCGCGCACCCAGCTGTACAGCACCCAAGCCCAGGCCATCGACCTGCAATGGCAACGGGCCCAGTTCGAAAACGCCATCGCCGTATTGGTTGGCGTGGCGCCCAGCGAGTTCAGCATTGCTGCCCGTAAAGAGCTGCCCAGCCTGCCGGAGATTCCGCTGGGCTTGCCGTCAGAATTGTTGGAACGGCGCCCGGATATCGCCAGCGCCGAGCGCAAAATGATTGCCGCCAACGCCGAGATTGGCGTTGCCGAAGCCGCCTGGTATCCAGACCTGAGCCTGTCCGCCAGTGGGGGTTACAACGGCAGCAGCTATGCCGACTGGATCAATGTGCCCAATCGGGTTTGGTCGATTGGCCCGCAACTGGCCCTGACCCTGTTCGACGGCGGCGCCCGCAGCGCCCAGGTCGACAGCGCTGAGGCCGGCTATCAGCTGACCGTCGCCCAGTACCGGCAAACCGTGCTCGACAGCTTTCGCGAAGTCGAAGACGCCCTGGTTCAGTTGCAGGTATTAGGACAAGAAGCTCAGGTTCAGCAACAGGCCGTCAACTCAGCCCGTGAGTCGCTGCAACTGCTGAGCAACCAATATCAAGCCGGCACCATCGATTACAACAGCGTGGTCAGTGTGCAAACCAGCACCCTGGGCAACGAACGTACGGCGCTGACCTTACTCGGCAACCGCCTGACCGGCAGCGTGCAACTGATCGCCGCGCTGGGTGGTGGCTGGCAAAACACTGCATTGGAACCACGTCAGCCGTCTGCGCAGCAATAGCCGCGGTGTTGCGCAGGCGTTTCAGCGTTTTGCGCACGCGAGGGGCAAGGGCTTTTTAAGCCTTGATTGCAGTTTTTTTAATTGTGATCAAAAACTCGGCAAAAAAACGGCGGCATGCTCATCACTCTGCCCATGCCAAGGCCGTAGCGATGACAAACCATCAAGTGCTGGATATTCCAATTGCCAACCGTGCGGTCGCAGGCCGTGCCTTGGCCCATTTACTGCAGGACTATCGCGCCCGGACGGATACCTTGGTGTTGGCCTTGCCACGGGGTGGGGTGCCGGTGGCGTATGAAATCGCCGAGACCTTGCACGTCCCCTTAGACCTGCTCCTGGTGCGCAAGTTGGGCGTGCCGGGCTATGCCGAGTTGGCCATGGGCGCCATCGCCAGCGGCGGGGTGCAGGTGTTCAACCCGCAGGTATTGCAACTGCATCGGATTGATCAGGCCTGCATCGACTCGGTCGCCGCGCGTGAATATCGCGAGCTGCAACGTCGCGAGCAGGCTTATCGCGGCACCCGGCCAGCACCGAAAATCGCTGGACAGCAGGTCATTCTGGTGGACGACGGGGTCGCCACCGGGGCCACCATGCAGGCTGCGGTGCTGGCGGTTCGCAAGCAGGCGCCGGCGCGCATTCTCATCGCCATACCCGTGGCCGCCACCGACAGCCTGGACGCATTGCGACCGCTGGTGGATGAGATCGTTTGCCCGTGCCGACCGGAAATGTTGTTTGCCATTGGCCGCTGGTACTTGGACTTTTCCCAAGTCAGTGATGAGCAGGTCTGCACCTTGTTACAGCGCGCCTGGCTGCGCGAAGACCAGGACCGGCGCTGAGGGAGGAGAGGCGGATGAAGATAACCGCGCGCTCCTTGCGGTTGCCGGTAAACCAGCTGCAACTGGCCGCCGACCTGCACCTGCCCGCTGCGGCAGTGGGCTTGGTGGTGTTTGTGCATGGTAGCGGCAGCGGTCGCCTAAGTCCGCGTAACCAACAGGTGGCCGGCTATTTTAATCAACGCCACTTGGCGACCCTGCTGTTTGATCTGCTGAGCGAACAAGAACAGCCATTCGACGAACTGACCCGTGCCTTGCGTTTCGACATTCCCTTGCTGAGTCAGCGCCTGATCGAGGTGCTCGATTGGCTGAGCCACGAGCCGGACTTGGCGCACTTCGCCGTTGGCCTGTTTGGTGCCAGCACCGGGGCCGCGGCGGCATTGTTTGCCGCGGCAGAACGGCCACAACTGGTCCGTGCGTTGGTCTGCCGGGGTGGGCGCTCAGACCTGGCCCAAGCCGCCGCGCCCAACGTCAGGGCGCCAGTTCTGCAGCTGGTGGGGGAGCGGGACCCCGTGGTGTTTGAACTCAACCGCCAAACCAGTCGTAGCCTGCATTGTGCGCAGCAGTTGCTGGTAATCCCGAATGCCACGCACTTGTTTGAGGAGCCGGGGGCACTCGAAGCGGTGGCCCGCTACTCGGCCGACTGGTTTTGCCAATACCTTGGCGTTGCCGCTTAGTTACCGCTGGGGCCGCGGCGCAAAAGATCAATGCGAAAGTCCGCTTCATAGGGCGGCACGTTGCATTCAATGACATCGCTGCCTGCGATTTGCAGGCGCAGACCAATAATGTCGGCATGGACAGGTTGCTGGCTGATACAGCGATCGACCAACACGGCCGTACGGATTTCACGGGCACCAAGCCGCGCCAGATATGCGCAGGTACGCAGCAGCGAGTGGCCCTGATAGAGCACGTCATCCACCACCAGCAAGGCTGTGTTTTGCAGATCAAGGGCGGCAAGTTCAGGGCTTTCGGTCAGCGCTGTTTCAGCGTGCAACAGCGTCAGGTCATCGGCATAACGCTTGACCTTGAGTGGGTAGATCGGCAACGCGGCTTGGCCGCTTTGGAGCATTATTTGTTGTTGCAGCATGCGCGCCAGCGGCTCACCCCGGCGCAGCATCGCCACCAATACGCTACGCCCGCCAGGCAGCAGGCTAATGGCCTGACTCGCCATGCGCGCTATTACTGGCTCCAGTTCCGCCGAACAATAAAGGCAGAGGCGCTGGCTTGGAGCTGTTGCCTGCATGCAGACCTCCAGAACGAAGTAAGCGGGCGCAACATTCGACACTGCACGATCTTGAGGGGCTAAATCAAAGCGTGCCAATCAGAGTTAAAGCCTAGCGCACTCAATCGAACATTTTTGCTAAAACTCCTGGGTTGACCGACCAGAGGGTATTTTCACTGTCGCTGAAAACGCATGACCTGCCTGCATTCGGTCGGGCCGACCGAGGAACGAGGCGGTACGGCTGGCGGCGCAGTAGCCGATCGCCATTTGACGGTTATCAACTAGGGCAAGCCAGGACTGCTTTGGTAGGATCAAATGCTTCGCATAATGTATATTATGTTAAATAGCTTATGCAAGGCACAACCCCTCTCTGAAAATGCACGCCGCGTCTATGCTTATGTGAGAGTCGGGATTTAAAGATACTCCTGACCTCTGAGGGGTTTCCTTCTCTCTAGTTCGGGCATCTGAGGCATCCTTGGCTGCTGTCCTCGCGCAGCGTGTTACAGGAATAGATGAGACTAGCCTCCGCATATATAAATTCTAACTATCTGATATGGCTCGTTTTTCAGAGTGGAAGATCTGTCGCAAGCTGTTGTGAAATTAGTAGATCGATCCGGTAAACGATTGAGGGGATTATTTGCTGTAACACAAGCTGGACGCGGCTTTCAGGAGGGTTGAACGTATTTTGGATACTCCATTAAGCAATTGGATTTCGGTGAATTGGAGATACTCCAACTGGGCACCTTCGGTTTACGAGTCAAATGTAGCGAAAAACTAATGATTTCACCGTCATTTTGCGAGTGAAACTACCTGTGGTGTCCAAAAATTGGGAGACTTCGAACGACAGGCTTTTCGGAGAATGCTAAAGCAGTAGGCTTATGGCGATCGCCAAAATAAAGGAGACTCGGTAAGGCGGAGTATCATTTTCGTTAAAAAAGAGACTTCTTCTCAGAAAGGCTTACGGCTTCCCATAGGAGATATTTGAAAGGGTTCGTCATTGAGTCTTTTCGATCAGGCTCCAAGCCGCCGGCAGAGTTAAAGCCATCTGCGCTTTGGCAGAAAATCACGACAAGCGCTCTCCCCCTTAACCTCGGCCGTTAATTTAGTCTGCTCGCCTGTCATGCCACTTGCGAATGCGGGTCGACGAACGCCCAGGCACGCCGCCAAGCTTTCCATGCGCTGAAATTCCAGCCAAGACCACCCTCGGCGATAGGCGCGTTAATCATTTCTGCCCAGCCCGAAAAGCCACGCAGCGCGCGATAGCAACACTGCTTGGCCTTCCAGGAGTACCCGAAGGACTGTCGCCATATACGCCATCCATAGCGCCTTGTTCGATTTGACACCAAGCTGGAAAAGCATCTCATAACGAGCGTCCACTACTAGCGGGGACTGATCCAAATACCTACCCATGAACCCACACCCTCAACCCCTTCCACATCATCGACTCTTGCGAAAACCCCGCCTTGTGCGTCTTGATAATATTGGCCAATGGATGCCCTCCGGCAAGCAGTGACGGCATCAGGTGCTGTTGCTTAATGTGGTCCTGCGGCTTATCAAGGCCGGCATCAGCGAGCGCCTGAAAGGCCTCCAGCTCGCATGACAATATCCCGCAGCAATTGTGGGCGCCCCAAGGCTGTTGGCCAAGCCCTGCGGGTCGGTGTCCGGGAAGTAGATGACCTTTGGGATGAGCTTGGCTAATGCCGTCACCGGTGCCGGTGAGAATTGGGGTGAGCCCCGGAACACGAACGGCACGCCGACAAGCTCAACGGGCACGCAGTAGTTATGCGCTTGCAGCATCACCTCAAGGTTCTCGACAGCAATGATGCAGGCCAAGCCCTCTAATAGGCTTGCAGGCATGGCCATAGCGCAGCCAGGCATGATCTGTTGCTGCCGATCGCCGATCGTAAGCACGCCACTGGGAGCTGCCACCAGAACCATGCTCTTGGCAACAGCCTCACCCGACAGCTTTTCGTTCCGTGTCTTGCTGGCCAGCTCGCTTCGCGATCCCACTACCTTGGCCCCTTCAATAAAAGGGTCCCAGCCTGAATGCTTTTTCAGTAGCCCTCGCAAGGCTTTGCGATCGTCAGCGTCGAGCAGCAGGATGCGGCCAAAAGCCCGGCCAACGCCGTGAGCGTGATGGATCTTCGACCAGGCATCACCTAGCACCACTTCTGTGGCACCTAAACGGATAGCCTTACCCTAGAGTTTTCCTCGATCAATTTCGAGCGCAAAGCTTCTTCAGCAGACAGTTCTGCCGTGTGCGAAACCGTGGCCTGCTGGATTGCTTTAGCGGCCTGAGCGTTATGGTCGTCAAGGCACTTCTGCGCCTCTCGCGCTTTAATCTGTGATTCCGCTCTTCGCCTTTCACGACGCTCGGTGATCGAGTCCTTTACGCCCTCCTTCATACTGGCGAAGCGTGACTGAATATCCGTCCCCTGGATTGTCAGAGTCTGCAACTGTGTCTTTTTCGATGCCAGCTCCTCTTGCAAACCCGGAAGTGTCTTGATCTCAATAAGCGTCCCGGCAAGGCCAGCAGCATAACTATCGCGTTGCTTTTCTATCTGCTGGACACGTTCAAAAAGCTGCTGCGCCTCAGCCACAGCGGAGCCAAGCCGATTTTGAATTTCCATCTGTTTCTGGTTCGATTTCTCTTTAGCAGCAACTTCCTGCTCCCGAGCTTCCGTCATAGCATCAGAGACCTTTTTAAGCTCCGCAGAAAGTTCGGCAGTTTTTCTTGTGGCCACAGACTTTAATCGGCCTTGCTGCAATTCGTTACCCAGCAGAATGTTACGCATCTGCGAGAGTTGAAGTATCTTGGGCTTGGTTTCGCGCTCCATAACCAAAAAACTGGCTCGGCTATTGATGGCACCTGCAAAGGCGTGCGCATCAACGCCCGACAGGTCAATGTCGCTACGCATTACCTCTTGCTGGAGGATCTCGCCTACAGCGGCCTCCATTGAATTGAAGGTGCCTTTGGACTCAAGGAGCGAGAACATCAAATTGTCGATGCCCGCAAAGTGATGCTTTGGCGGGGCCAGGGAATAAGAGCGCCGATACAGCGTGATCATCTTTTTACGACTGACATCCTCTACGCCATCAAGGTCGCCTGAGCCTGTGTTGTATTGAATGATCTTCCGGTAATGCAGGGTCAACAGCTCTGGCGTGCAGTCAATGCCCATGGCAGCCACGTGCCGTTGCACGTCTTTTGGTAGCACCAGCTCACCTGACTGCTGGTCTTTGTAAAGCAGCTCGGGCCTCCATCCGGAGGACAGCAGCTGATACGCATAACCCGAAGATGAGCGGTGCAGAATCGCGGTTCGCAACTCATTTTCGTGATTGAGGTATTCGTAGACGATGTAGCTGGAAGCGTTCGGCAGATAGTGGTCGGCAAACCTCACGGTGTTCACCCCGCCTTTCACCATGCGACCAGCTGAAGCACCGAAGAAGAGCGGGATCAACTTCAAGAACGTGGACTTGCCAATGCCGTTCGTACCGGTCAGGCAGGTGTTTTCATCGACCTTCACCTCGACCAGAGCACCCTGGCATAGAGAGTCGATCAGTACGACGCGGAGCAGTTTGGCCACAAAAAGAGTCCTCGATTGCGCAGAAGTGTGGATAATCGTTGTTGCCGACGCATTACCCATTGCATGGTCAAATCATATTGATCGCACTACACAATCATATACGCACATCGGCAACTGAGGATTTATCCAGTGTCTGAATCGATCACCTTGAGCGAGCTACCCCGCAAGCAGCGAGACCGACTGGCTTTCATTGAAATGCAGGCGTGGTTTTGCGGTGACGTGTCCCGTCAAAACGTGGTTTCTCGCTTTGCCGTAAAGACGGCGGCGGCAACCCGAGACCTCGCGCTGTATCGGTGCTTGGCACCGCAGAATCTGGCGTTCAATGACAATAGAAAGTGCTATCACCCAACGACTGGCTTCACGCCGCTGTTCGACTTCAACACAGAGCGTGTTTCGACCTGGCTAAGCCACGGCTTTGGCGATGAAGAGCCGCTGGCATGGAATACCGGGATTGAGTGCTCGATCACCGAGCAGTTATCACGACCAAAGCTGAACCACTTGGCTGCAATCTGCCGAGCGATTAAGCAAGAGCAGCCCGCTGAGATTGAGTACCAATCACTGAACGGCAAGAGCACTCGGGTGATCGTTCCTTTTGCACTGCATAACAACGCACAGCGCTGGCATGTCCGGGCCTTTGATCGCAAGGCGAACGAGTTTCGTGACTTTGTGCTGACCCGTATTACCTCGGTGACACCGGCTGGCGATGCCGCCGCCCACGAGAAATCGGGCGAGGATGATCAATGGAACAGGAAGGTTGAACTCGAACTGGTTCCTCACCCAAATCTTGAGCGCCCAGAGCCGGTAATTTTGGATTACGACTTCGATGACACCTTGGTTAAAAAGGTCAAAGTGCGCGCGGCTGTAGCGGGTTATGCGCTACGCCAGTGGGGCGTGGATTGCTCCGAAAGCCACACGCTAAACCCGAGAGAGCACCAGCTATGGTTGCGCAACAGGGCTGTGCTTTACGGCGTACCCAACCTCAAGCTGGCGCACGGATATGAAGATGCAACCGAATAGCCGCCGCAACCTATGCAGCTGAGTCGGAAACTCGCAAAAACTTGCTGCTACGACCTGCTGGGTGACGAGGGTTACGCAGCATTCCGGCAAGAACTAGCTGACCGCCCGGAAGTCGTTAATCTAATCGAGGGACGGGCGGCATCCGTAAGCTTCGCGCCGCCGCTAGGGGCACTCTGAAAAAGACTTCCTGATTTTGGAAGCCATACTCCACCGGCTGAATTCTCCGATGAAGAAAATTACCAAAGAGCGCCTCGTTCGCCTTCGATATAAGCGCCGGCCGGCCCTCGCGAGGCCGGGCTTGAACCGTGCTCCATTCTGGTCTGAGCTCCACTTCCATCATCGATACGTCGTGCGAATGGTCGCCCTCCTGATGATGCAGATAGCCACCAAGCAATGGATGAGCTAGCCGCTCAAGCCCAAGAGCTGCAGATGGGATACGAGTAAAATCTTCGCAATCCATGGTGGCTGTGCATTACACCTATTTCAACCTATTGCTTGTCCTGATGATTAGTTTACGAATTCAGTTCGGGCGTGGTGTTTCTAGTACGCCAAGTAAGACACTTAGGAGAGACTGCCCTAACCCACGGTCAAGTAATCGAGCAGACATTCCAAACGCTTCTGGGCCTTCAAGGTCAGCCTTCTTGCTGTCACCTACGAACAGAACATCCCGCGGGCGACATGACATACGCTTACACACATCAAAATAGATTTCAGGATCAGGTTTAGCTGCGCCCACCTCGCAGCTAAAAATATACTCGTCGACTGTGGGCAAAATAGTTCGTACCGCGGCACAGTACTCAAACGCCAAATTACTGCAGACCGCAACTCTATATCCGGCACCTTTTAGCTGAGCCAGAGTTGGCGCGACATCTGGATAGAGAGTCAGCCCATCAATTTCTTGCTGGATTTCTCTGCGAAGGATCGGCACCAAATAGCCAACTCCGAGCTCCTCTGCGAAAACATCAATTGCGACATTACGCGTGAGGATTGGCATGCGAGTTGGTTTCTCACCACTCCCGAGGCCAATTAGTCGACTGTATGGATTTGCACGCCTCCGAGCCTTTGGGATCAGGGTGCCGAAAGCATCAAAAACGACTACGGATACCATGCTTACTCTCGGCTCTGACGATTAGCAGTGCGCACCGCCGCACATTGAAAACTGGTCGATCCAATTTGAATCTCACAAAAAGGAAAGACCCGATAAACCTGCATCCAAGCAATGGAAAAGGCTCCGGAAGCAGTCACAGTAGACCCTCACTTGGAATTTCCGCCTTACTCGGCCAATGCATCAAGCCTAGTCATCTACTCAATGCGGCGAGTGTTGGCGCAATTGGTAGTCCCATGTGCTAGATCAGGTTCTGATTTCACTATCTTCCGCAATCAGTTTCTGAATACGACCAGTTTCATCCAGCCTGGCGGTAATGAGCAGGTTATATGGAATGGTTCCGCCTATCCTGCGGATGTATTCCTCTTTTTCAGCGAGCATGTTCACCTCGCTTGCAGAGGGATAATGACGCAGAGCGCGCGTGGCCTGGCGTTTTATCTCATCGCTGACCTCGCTGCTGGTAGTCAGGCTGTTGAGGAATTGGCGCACTTCCATGAGTGCGGCAGTGCGTTCGATCGGCATAGTCACGGCTGCCTCCATTAAATCGCTCCGGGTTTCGTAGACATCTCCAGGCCTAAGCCGGAGCGTAGTCGTTTATGGTTCCGCCTCTAGGACATTGTTCAGACGCATTTAGCTCCGCGGCGTGATCAAGCCCCGTCATTACTGAGTAGAAGCTGCCAATCTCGTGAGACAAGTGTTTCGCATGCCTGAGGAGCACCACCAAAGCAGCGCTCTGAAACTGCGTCCATCACAGCTGCAGTGCGATAACTGATTGCCACGCCATCCTGGTTTACCAAGGTGCCGCCTGAAGCGCGTAACAAGGCGTGCCCGGCAACAACGTCATGCGCAGAAACCGGGTACAAGGACACTGCACATATGCCGTCGCCGGCGGCGACTCGGGCTAAACGATAAGCGATGCTGGGCATTGCAACGAAACGCCCAGGGGCACAAAGCTCTGCATTAAGCAGAGACTTTTTCACAGCAGCGGCGCTAACCATTACGTGATCGGAATCAGTCAGTTTTCGGTCCGTCAGATCCAAGTTTACTGGCAGGCCGTTACGCAGTAATTCAGGCAATCCTTCAGCCCACGCAATGCAGTCAGCTCCGCGCGCCTCGGTAACAGGTGCATAAACAACACCGAGTACAGGAATGCTGTTGCGCAGCAAGCCTACAGACACGGCAGACCCTTTCAAGCCTCTAAGAAAGTCGGAGGTTCCATCATTTGGATCGACAACCCAGCAGTAGGCGTGGCCCGATAGTATGTGGCCGGTTTCTTCGCCCCAAAAATCACACGGCAATAGCGTCAAAAGTCGCTGACGCAAAATAAGCTCGATCTCAACATCAACGTCCGCTTTGTCGCCTTGACCACGAGGGCCACCTGCACGCGCCCACTCCGCTTCGATCAGCTTTCCAGCAGACTCGACTACATCCATAACCTGGATCAACAGTTGCGGAAGGATAACGTCACCCATCTGAGTCGACCGGCTGTCCCTACTTGTCTGCTTACTCACGGTCCCATTGCTCGACTAACTCATCAATGCGATTGGGAATGCGCGGGATTTTTGAAATGACAAGGACCCGAGTAGTACCTATGAACTCCTCAACCAGGTAAACCGTGTCACCGACATCCCCCCCCATTTCCTGCAAAACCTCATCCGGTATTCGGATGCCGCCATCACCATCCCAGTCCTCAATCGTAATCGGCTGGTTGTACATGCTGTCCTCACTCCACCTGAAAAATGATGTGCGCTCACGCTTATAAGCGCTGTCGATACCACATTTAAAAGCAGGCCAACAACTGTTGCCGATAGTGCTTGGAAAAGCTGACCTGATAGCTTGACTCAGCCACAAAGTCCGCTTGAGAGTAAGTGCTCATAGCGCCTAAGCCGACAGCCTGTTCGGCTCCTCCTGCAATACTGCCGCCGTGGCCATCGATATTACCGGCAGATCCAATCCAGCCGATATCTGAACCTGAAGAGACGACAGGCATCTGCACCGCGCTCCATACCGCCAGGTCATCCGGCAGATCATCCGCAATTCTCTCCGCTAAGCGCTGTAGCGTTGGCTCCGCCAGCATGAAAAGCCATGCGCGGTCATCGGTCTGACCAGTACGCCGAAGCACTCGGCCCAGCACTTGCCGGTAATGCAGTTCGGTACGGATGCGGCTGAGGTAGCAGCACACCTGTAAGCGGGGGATGTCGGTGCCTTCACTGATCATCCCCACGGCAACAATCCACCGGCAGGCGCTGTGCCTGAACACATTAATCACTTGCTGCGCATCCGGAGTTTTGTTGGTCACGATGCAGCAACCTTCACCCCTGGTGACGAGAGCCTGGGCTATTTGCTGAGCGTGCTCAATGTCGGTGGCAACTACCAAACCGGCTGCATCAGACTTGATAAGACGAAGCTCATTGAGCTTGTTACAGCCAAGATCGAGCAGTTGATCAATCACCTCGTCATGGCGTAGCAGTTCTTCATAGGTGACAGGGGATTCCCCCAAGAGCTTGGCAATGCTGGAAAACAGCTTCACAGAGCTATCACCACCCAGTTCTTCCGTGACTTTCACCTTCTCATTGTCGAGCAGGACAATGCGCGGGGATCGACACACGCCGTCAGCTACGGCGTCTTTCAGGCTATAGCGGTAGTCACAGATCAGGTGCCCCTCGGGTGTCGAATAGCGTGCCAAGGCAATGGCCCGGTCATCCGAGCGCCATGGTGTGCCGGAGAGAGCCAGCGTGAAGGCAGCCTGATCCTGTATCCGGAGCAGTATCTGCTGCCCCCAAGCGTTGCTAAGAAGCGGATCATGACCTGCGCAATGGTGGATTTCATCGAAGACCACGAGCACACGGTAGTCATCAAGAAGCTGCCAAAACCCCTCATCTCGGTACTCCATAGCCTGGTAGGTAGACGCTTCCCCCACTGCGCCAATCTGGCCATCAAAACGCCGGCCAAGTACCGTGACAAAGGTTGAACGAAGGCCATCAACAACTTGGCAGGATGGTGCGAAACACAACACTAGATCGATCCTGTCCTGCTCAAGCAGTCTGCTAGCCAATTCTGCCGCCATGCGCGTCTTGCCGGCACCCGGTGTTGCCTGGCAGAAGAAATGCGGCGTAACGGCAAAGTGCGCCAACGCCGTATTGATGCAGTTGTTTTGCCAGTCTCGTAGCGATCTGGTCATCGTGCGGCGGCAAGCGTCTTACGTGTATTCTCTATGGCGCGAAGATGACCCATCAGGATAGAGCTTTGATTTCTAGCCTTTAGATACTCGCCCTCAACCTTATCGCGCAGATGCGGCATATCATCCAGTAGCTGTTTGTAGCGCGCCGCCTCGCCCATCAAAGACAGGAAATCCAGCTGAATCTCATTTTCGAGCGTTTCCAAGTAGTGATCCGTATCCGGTAAAGGACTAAGCGGTAAAGCCGAATTATCGGACACTGATAACTCCTGCTCTGCCTCAAAAACAGGCTTAAGGCTGTTCTCGAAGCCGTTGTCGATCAGCTCCAACTGCAAATGCGCCGGAATGGGTTGCAGGTGATAGACCTGCCCACGCACACGGCGTTCCTTATCGTGTACTAGCCAGTCCATGCGCAGCATTCGGCGGATCTGCTCATACACATAGCGACGTACATCGGCGATACGGAAATTCATGCCATTTAGCTGTTTGGCATAGGCGTCGCGTAGTTCACGGGTCGTGAACTTTGTACGCCCTTCCTCCTGAAGCAACCCATACAGGCGCCTGTCAAAGATGAACGAGGCCGATTTCATTAAGGCACCAGAAGAGTAATAGCGTAAAAATACGGATTATAGTCCGTGGATCGTGCGTCCGCAAACGCTGGATAGTGCCGCCTCAAGTAGAATTGAGACGGTCATGGATAAGTTGGCGCAGGCGTTAGGGGAACGCATCCGGGCACAGAGGAAGACCTGCGGGATGTCTCAGGATGCGCTAGCACTGGCCTGCAGTATCGACCGCAGCTATGTGGGGCGAATCGAGCGGGGTGAAGTAAATATTACTGTCGAGAAGCTATATCGCCTCGCTGCTGAACTCGCCTGCGAGCCGTCCTGCCTTCTGCCTACAACATCTGATTTGCAGCCCAGCTGATCGATAGCACTGGCGCGCGATAAAGCCGGCACCAGACGACAGTCTGTCTAGGGAAAGTGAATAGCCCCGACTTACATCGTGAATGTACGACTGCTCAGTCCTTACTGACTTTTCTCGCACGCGGTTTGCGCTTAGGCGGCGACGGTTCCCGAAGTTGAGTGATCTGGTGCTCCAGCGTGTCACCCCTTGCCAGCTCCGCTGCTGCTCGCCGCTCTGCCTGACTGAGTTCGACCTGCGTCGACTCCAACCGACGATGCAGCTGTTCCAGTTGGCGGTTCACCCACTCATGCGCGCCACTCTGATGTTCTTTCCTTTAACGAAAAGCTCCAGCGCCATACGCATTTCGTCAATCGCACGCGCTGCATGGTGATGAAACATAACGATTTCATCGTCGCCCTCTCGAAGGATTGCTTTATCTTGGTGGAATCACACAAGCATTGCTAATGCGACCCCCATCTGCTCAATAGTCACTTGCGTTTCCATGGCGGTCTTTTCCACTTGATGGCGTTGATTACGTCGTTGCTGAAGTTTCGGGCGAATAGTCAGCAACACTGAGTGCTGTCGATCCACAGACCTATGATGAAGCAGAATGGTTAGAGCTCTGCACTAGGCCCCGCCGTAGAGGCCTCGCGCTGATTGTTCGTCTAATATCAGGATATACGGCTAGCGCTTCTACAGCCCAGTAAACACGCTGAAACCCGATATAGTATTTGAACGCCATCTACCCCACCTCGGGCTAAATCACCGCACCTGCCAAAGCTCATCCAACCGAGTAGTAAAACTTGGACTCTTGAGTTCCTGCCGCATACCCCAGTCTGGCGTTGCCGGAACCCCACCTGGGCGCAGCGTTCCCCTTCCCCATTTCGCATTAATCTTGTCCATCACTCCCATGACCCGCTCGCTCGTCGCGGGCTGCACTAGGGCGAACAGATCGTCGGTGAAGATCCACCAGCAGCACTTCGGCCTTGCTGAATTTGAATCCCTCCCTGAACACTTCGTCCAGGCCGGCCATGGCCGCCTTCGTGATGATTCGGGTGTCGTCGGTTGGATATGGTATCTATCCGCGTAGAACACAGCACGAGCATAATCAAGCGTCTATAGAAGTGGTAGATGGCGCGATAGTCCCTGCGCCAAAGCGCAGTACATCCCCCTCTCCCTGAACTCTGCCTTACCGAATTTCACAACTTAAATTCCCGGCGGGCTTACTCGGACGCCAGCTTCTCGAAAGCGGAGATGGGCAGAAGCTGCGCCCTGCCCGTTTACCGGCCACTCAGAAGATGTAATCGGTGGTGATGAAGCTCGACTCCCGGTTGCGGATGATCTCGCTGATCAGCGCTTTGTTGTCCGCCTGGAACTTGGTCGCCACCAGGGTGCGGATGGAGAACACGCGCAGCGCGTCATGCACCGACAATGTCCCTTCGGCCGAGTTCTTGCGGCCGTTGAAGGGAAAGGTATCGGGGCCGCGCTGGCACTGCGCATTGATGTTGATACGGCCGACCTGGTTGGCGAAGGCATCCACCAGCCGACCTACTTCCTTGGAGTTGTTGCCGAAGATGCTCAGCTGCTGGCCGTAGTCGGAATGCAGCACATAGTCGATCACCTCCTCCACCTCGCGGTACGGCACCACCGGGATCAGCGGGCCGAACTGCTCTTCGTGATAGAGGCGCATCTCGCTGCTCACCGGGCTCAGCACGGCCGGGTAGAAGAAGCTTGCGCGGTGCGTGCCGCCACCTGGGTTGACCACCCGCGCGCCCTTGGCGACGGCGTCTGCCAATAGCGCATTGAGGTAGTCGACCTTGCCGGGCTCGGGCAATGGCGTCAGCGACACTCCCTCCTCCCAGGGCATGCCCTGCTTGAGCTCGGCCAGCGCGGCACAGAACTTGTCGAGGAAGGGTTGCAGCACCTGCTCGTGGACGAAGAGGATTTTCAGCGCCGTGCAGCGCTGGCCGTTGAACGACAGTGCGCCAGTGATGGCCTCGCTCACCGCGTTATCCAGGTCGACCTGGGGCAGCACTATGCCGGGATTCTTCGCATCCAGGCCCAGCGCCGCGCGCAGGCGGTGCGGCCGCGGGTGCAGCTTCTTCAGGTCGCTGGCGCCTTTGTTGGTGCCGATGAAGGCGAACACGTCGACCTTGCCGCTGGCCATCAGCGCGCTGACCGTGTCGCGGCCACGGCCGTAGATGATATTGATCACCCCCGGCGGAAAGCTGTCGCGGAAGGCTTCGAGCAGCGGACGGATCAGCAGCACACCGAATTTTGCCGGTTTGAAGATCACGGCGTTGCCCATGATCAGCGCCGGAATCAGCGTGGTGAAGGTCTCGTTCAGCGGGTAGTTGTAGGGGCCCATGCACAGTGCCACGCCCAGCGGCGCGCGGCGGATCTGGCCGAGGGTGCCCTGCTCCAGCTCGAAGCGGCTGGAGCAGCGGTCCAGTTCTTTCAACGCCTCAATGGTGTCAACCATGTAGTCGCAGGTGCGGTCGAACTCCTTCTCCGAGTCCTTGAGGTTCTTGCCGATCTCCAACATCAGCAGCTTGACCACCGCTTCGCGCTGTTCGCGCATGCGGGCGAGGAAGGCCTCGACATGCTGGATCCGCTCGGCCACGCGCATGGTCGGCCAGACACCCTGACCGTGATCGTAGGCCTGTACCGCAGCGTCCAGCACGCTCAGTGCGGCGTCGGCATCCAGCAGCGGCGTGCTGCCGAGCACTACCTGCTCGTCGCCTCGCTCGGTAGCGAAGAAGATCGGGCTGCACACCTTAGCTAGCGGCCCGTCCCAGCGGATCAGCTCACCGTTCACCAGGTACTCGCGCTGTTCGATGGGTTCGCCTGGACTATAGCGCTCGGGAATCTCGGCGGCAGTAGGAAACAGGGTGTCGAGGTTCTTGTCGTGGCTCATTGCTTATCCCTCTGAAACGGACGGGTGATGGTGGAGCGGTCGACCCTTTTAGGGGGCAAGGTTGGCCAGGGCCTCAGCGCTGCAGGCGGCGATGCGCTGCCAGTCGCCCTGGCGTATCCAGTGGCTGTCCAGCATCCAGGTGCCGCCCACGCACATCACATTGGGCAGCGCCATGTAGCTCTGCACATTAGTCGCATTGACGCCTCCGGTCGGGCAGAAACGGGCGCTGGCAAACGGGCCGCCGAATGCCTTCAGTGCCGCGACGCCGCCACTGATCTCGGCAGGGAAAAGCTTGAAGCGGCGGTAACCCAGCGCGTAGCCGAGCATGATTTCCGAGGCGCTGCTGATACCCGGCAGCAGCGGCAGCCGGCTTTGCACACCGGCCTGCAGCAGTTCGGTCGTGCAGCCTGGGGTGACGATAAACTGCGCCCCGGCGGCCTCGGCCTCGGCCAGCATCTGCAGGTCGAGCACAGTGCCGGCACCGACGCACAATTGTGGGCGCTGCTCGCGCAACAGGCGGATGGCGGTCAGGCCGTGCTCCGAGCGCAGGGTGATTTCCAGC
>MHZN01000050.1 GCA_001830395.1 Pseudomonadales bacterium RIFCSPLOWO2_12_59_9
GGGGTTCCTGATGGACAAGCAGAAGCCGTTTATGGCGGTCGCATTAGCCTATCTCGGGATGCTTGTTTCGCTGGCGGCACTAGGGACTGCCGTTCAATTGCAGTGGCTATTGTTGGCGGGTTTGTTGGCTGGAGCCTGTGCGGTAGGAGGGCAGTTGATCCTCTACGCGCTAGCGCCGCGAATGTATCCGGCCGATATTCGCGCCACAGGGGTGGGTATTGCTGTTGCCGTGGGGCGCCTCGGCTCAATGACCGGGCCGCTAGTTGCGGGCCAATTGCTGGCTGCGGGTACTGGTGTCGGCGGCCTGTTGCTCGCGGCTTCCCCTGTGGTGGTGCTCGCGGCAGTGACTGCCGCCGGGCTTATCAATCGTAATGGCGCTGAAATCGGGCTCGCTGTGCTGCCAAAAGTTTAAGCAAGGTGTTTGTCCATTCTCATTTTCTGGCTCTGGAATGAGAGTGTTTTTCCGCGTGAGCGCTTCAGTTGCTGCCTTCGTGGATGCAGCAACTGAAGCGCTTAGGCGGATTTTTTATTTATTACTGCATGAAAATACAACCCTAAGGTGTTGACTCTTTTATGCTAGAGTGGCGCACTTTATGAAGTACTGGAAAGTGCTACTTTCCTTTTATTTCAATGACTTAGGTGTGATTTACTGTCGCCCTGAGAGGGTGGGGCTGGTTTGAGTTCAGCCGTACCTCGCAAATTTTTAAAAGGGTCGCTTTAGAACGGCCCTTTTTTATTGGCCGCAAACGCAAATAGTATGGCGGCTGTTGAAGACATCTTGTTTTACCACCTCCAGTGACTCTGTTTCGGTACGGTTAGCCTGAGTGCTGCTGCCATTGTTCGGCAGATCAACCGCCGCAACGGATACTGGCTCATCCCAACCCATGTGACCTCTGGTACGGGTCACCACTAGGAGAGGAGGCGCCATGCCTATCATCACTCTGCCAGACGGCAGCCAGCGTTCGTTTGATCATCCAGTTTCGGTGCTTGCAGTCGCTCAGTCGATTGGCGCAGGTCTGGCTAAGGCCACCTTGGCCGGTAAAGTTAATGGTCTGTTGGTCGATGCGTGCGACCTGATCGACAGCGATGCCACGCTGCAAATCATTACCCCTAAAGATCAAGAAGGCCTGGAGATTATTCGTCACTCCTGCGCGCACTTGATTGGGCATGCGGTGAAGCAGCTGTATCCGACCGCCAAAATGGTGATTGGCCCGGTGATCGATGATGGCTTTTATTACGACATCGCCTCCGATCGCCCCTTCACCATGGAAGACGTGGCTGCCATCGAGCAGCGCATGCAGCAGCTGATCGACCTCGAATACGACGTGATTAAAAAGGTCACGCCGCGTAATCAGGTGATCGAGCTGTTTCAGGCCCGTGGCGAGGAATACAAGCTGCGCCTGATCGAAGACATGCCCAATGAGCAAGCCATGGGCCTGTACCACCACGAAGAATACGTCGACATGTGCCGCGGCCCGCACGTGCCGAACACCCGTTTCCTGAAAGCCTTCAAGCTGACCAAGTTGTCCGGCGCCTACTGGCGCGGTGATGCCAAGAATGAGCAGTTGCAACGCGTGTATGGCACGGCCTGGGCCGACAAGAAGCAGCTGGCCGCTTATGTCTTGCGTATCGAAGAGGCCGAGAAACGCGACCATCGCAAGATTGGTAAGCGCCTAGGCCTGTTCCATACCCAGGAAGAAGCGCCGGGCATGGTGTTTTGGCACCCCAATGGCTGGACCCTGTATCAGGTGCTTGAGCAATACATGCGCCAGATTCAGCGTGAGAACGGCTATCTGGAAGTTCGTACTCCGCAGGTGGTTGATCGCATTCTCTGGGAAAAATCCGGGCACTGGGGTAACTACGCCGAGAACATGTTCACTACCCAGTCGGAAAGCCGCGAATACGCGATCAAACCGATGAACTGCCCCTGTCATGTGCAGATTTTCAATCAGGGTCTGAAGAGCTACCGGGAGCTGCCACTGCGCCTGGCGGAATTCGGTTCCTGTCACCGCAATGAGCCGTCTGGTGCCTTGCACGGCATTATGCGGGTGCGCGGCTTCACTCAGGACGATGCGCACATCTTCTGTACTGAGGGGCAGGTTAGTCAGGAAGCGGCCGATTTCATCAACTTGACCCTGCAGGTCTATGCCGACTTTGGCTTCAGTAATGTCAAAATCAAGCTGTCGACTCGCCCTGATAAGCGTGTGGGCGACGATGCCTTCTGGGATCGTGCCGAGGCGGCTCTAGCCGGTGCGTTGGATGCTGCGGGCTTGCCTTGGGAATATCTGCCGGGTGAAGGGGCTTTCTATGGGCCGAAAATTGAGTTCACCCTGCATGATTGCCTGGGGCGTGCTTGGCAGTGCGGTACGCTGCAGTACGATCCCAATATGCCGCAGCGCCTGGATGCCACCTATGTTGCCGAGGACAATAGTCGGCAGACTCCGGTCATGCTGCATCGCGCGATCCTGGGTTCCTTCGAGCGTTTCATCGGCATGTTGATCGAGCATTACGAAGGTGCATTCCCTGCTTGGCTGGCGCCGACCCAGGCGGTGATTCTGAATATCACTGATAAACAAGCTGATTTTGCCCTCGAAGTTGAGAAAATCCTCAATCAAAATGGATTTCGTGCCAAGTCTGACTTGAGAAACGAAAAAATAGGCTTTAAAATCCGCGAGCATACTTTGCTCAAGGTTCCCTATCTTTTAGTTATTGGAGATCGGGAGGTTGAGATGCAAACCATCGCCGTGCGTACGCGAGAGGGAGTAGACCTGGGCTCAATGCCCGTCGCCCAATTCGCTGAATTCCTTGCGCAGGCGGTTTCCCGGCGTGGTCGCCAAGATTCGGAGTAATAACTATTAAGCGTGAAATGAGACAGGATAAACGAGCTGCCCCGAAGGCCCCGATCAACGAGAATATCTCGGCACGCGAGGTTCGCTTAATTGGCGCTGAAGGCGAGCAGCTTGGAATTGTGTCGATTGAAGACGCGCTTCTGAAGGCCGAAGAGGCCAAGCTTGATCTGGTGGAAATCTCCGCCGATGCAGAGCCACCTGTTTGCAAGCTTATGGACTACGGCAAGTCGATCTTCGAAAAGAAGAAGCAAGTAGCTGCAGCGAAAAAGAATCAGAAGCAGATTCAGATTAAAGAAATCAAGTTTCGTCCAGGGACGGAAGAAGGGGATTACCAGGTAAAACTACGCAACCTGGTACGTTTCCTTAGTGATGGGGATAAGGCCAAGGTATCGCTAAGATTCCGCGGTCGAGAGATGGCCCACCAGGAGCTGGGAATGGAGTTGTTAAAGCGGGTTGAGACTGACCTGCTCGAATACGGCGCCGTTGAACAGCATCCTAAGATGGAAGGACGCCAACTGATCATGGTCATCGCCCCCAAAAAGAAGAAGTGACCAAAAGGGCACGGCAGGCCTTGCGGTTATGTTTATCAACTGAATGCGGAGTATCCGAACATGCCAAAGATGAAAACCAAAAGTGGCGCTGCGAAGCGCTTCTTGAAAACGGCTAATGGCTTCAAGCATAAGCACGCTTTCAAAAGCCACATCCTGACCAAAATGTCTACAAAACGTAAACGCCAATTGCGTGGAAGCGTAATGGTCCATCCATCAGACGTTCGCAAAGTCGATCGCATGATGCGTGTTCGTTAATTTCGGTCAAGATTTAGAGGTAGTTACTCATGGCTCGTGTAAAGCGTGGTGTCGTCGCTCGTCGCCGTCACAAAAAAATTCTGAAACTCGCTAAAGGCTACTATGGCGCACGCTCACGCGTGTTCCGCGTTGCCAAACAGGCAGTGATCAAGGCAGGCCAATACGCCTACCGCGACCGCCGCCAGAAAAAGCGTCAGTTCCGTGCTCTGTGGATCGCCCGTATCAACGCTGGCGCTCGTGTAAACGGTTTGTCTTACAGCCGTTTCATTGCTGGCTTGAAAAAGGCAACAATCGAGATCGATCGCAAAGTACTGGCTGATCTGGCAGTGAACGAAAAAGCGGCGTTTGCTGCGATTGTCGAAAAAGCTAAAGCCACACTGGCCTAAGTCTTTGACAATCACCGGGCTCGCCCGGTGTTAAACGTCACCGATAGGGGAAGAGCCTTTGTGCTCTTCCCCTATTTTGTATCTGGAGTTTGTAAATGGAAAATCTCGATGCGCTGGTTGCGCAGGCGCTTGAGGCCGTGCAAGGCGCTGAAGACGTAAACGCTCTTGAGCAGTTGCGTGTTCTCTATCTTGGTAAAAAAGGCGAGTTGACCCAGGTGATGAAAACCTTGGGCGATCTGCCGGCAGATGAGCGGCCGAAAGTCGGCGCACTGATTAATGCGGCCAAAGAGCGCGTGCAAGAAGCGCTCAATGCCCGCAAGAACCTGCTTGAACAAGCCGAGCTGGCGACTAAGCTGGCGGCCGAATGCATTGATGTCACTTTGTCGGGTCGCGGTCAGACCACGGGCGGCCTGCATCCGGTGACTCGCACGCTAGAGCGCGTCGAACAGTTTTTTACCCATATTGGCTACGAAATCGCCGAAGGCCCTGAGGTCGAAGACGATTACCATAATTTTGAAGCCCTCAACATCCCTGGCCACCACCCGGCGCGGGCGATGCATGACACCTTCTATTTCAATGCCAACATGTTGCTGCGTACCCACACCTCGCCGGTTCAGGTGCGCACCATGGAAGGCCAGCAACCACCGATTCGGATCGTTTGTCCGGGGCGTGTTTACCGTTGCGATTCGGATATCACCCACTCGCCGATGTTCCATCAGGTTGAGGGACTGCTGATTGATGAAAACATCAGCTTTGCCGACCTCAAGGGCACTATCGAGGAGTTCCTGCGGGTGTTCTTCGAGAAGGATCTGGGCGTGCGTTTCCGTCCATCCTTCTTCCCCTTCACCGAGCCTTCGGCTGAAGTCGACATGCAGTGCGTGATCTGCAGCGGTAAAGGTTGCCGTGTTTGCAAGCAAACCGGCTGGTTGGAGGTGATGGGTTGCGGCATGGTGCACCCGAACGTACTGAAGATGTCTGGCATTGATCCTGAAAAATACCAGGGCTTCGCCTTCGGCATGGGTGTCGAGCGCCTGGCCATGTTGCGTTACGGTGTTAATGATTTGCGCCTGTTCTTCGATAACGACCTGCGTTTCCTCGCGCAATTTCGCTAGTCGAACAGCTTGCTGCGCCCACTCATCGAGTGGCTGTGTTTAATCAGATATGACCAAGCGCTGCGGCCCGGTGGGCTGGCGCTTAGGAGAGCGGGATGAAGTTTAGCGAACAATGGCTGCGGACCTGGGTTAACCCGCAGGTTTCCAGTGATGAGCTGGTTGCTCGTCTGTCCATGGCGGGCCTTGAGGTCGATAGCGTGACCCCGGTCGCCGGCCAGTTCTCCGGCATTGTGGTGGGTGAGGTGCTCAGCACCGAGCCGCATCCCGATGCCGACAAGCTGCGCGTGTGCCAGGTCAGCAATGGCAGCGAAACCTTTCAGGTGGTGTGTGGCGCGCCCAATGTGCGCCCCGGCCTGAAAATCCCGTTTGCCATGATCGGCGCCGAGCTGCCGGGCGACTTCAAAATCAAAAAGGCTAAGCTGCGCGGCGTTGAATCCAGCGGCATGCTCTGTTCGGCCGCTGAACTGCAGATCAGTGAAGAAAATGATGGTTTGCTCGAGCTGGCCAGCGACGCGCCTGTCGGTGAAGACGTTCGTGTCTATCTGCAACTGAATGACCAAAGCATCGAAGTCGATCTCACCCCCAACCGTGGCGATTGCCTGTCGCTGGCCGGTTTAGCTCGGGAAGTTGGCGCCCTGTATGCCGCCCCTGTTGAGTCTGTGCAGGTTCTGGCAGTTGTCGCTGTGCATGACAGCGTGTTGCTGGTTGAAGTGTTGGCCCCGCAGGCGTGCCCGCGTTATCTGGGCCGTGTCGTGCGCAATGTTGACCTGTCGCGGCCGACGCCGCTGTGGATGGTCGAGCGCTTGCGTCGTGCCGACGTGCGCAGCATTGATGCGGCAGTCGATATCACCAACTACGTGATGCTCGAACTGGGCCAGCCGATGCACGCGTTTGATCTTGCCCAGATCAATGGCGGTATCCATGTACGCATGGCGGAAGAGGGCGAGAAGCTGGTTCTGCTGGGTGGCCAAGAGGTCAGCCTGCGCGCCGATACTCTGGTGATCGCTGATCACCACCGCGCCTTGGCGATTGCCGGCGTGATGGGTGGTGAAAGCAGTGGCGTGACCGCGCAAACCCGCGATCTGTTTCTCGAAGCGGCCTTCTTCGACTGCATCGCGCTGGCCGGTAAAGCCCGCTCTTACGGCTTGCACACCGACTCTTCGCACCGCTTCGAACGTGGCGTGGACTCGCAATTGACCCGCGAGGCGATGGAGCGTGCAACTGGCTTGCTGCTGGAAATAGTCGGTGGTGAGGCAGGTCCCATCATTGAGGTGGTTAGTCCTGCGCACTTGCCAAACATCGCGCCTATCACCCTGCGTGCCGAGCGTATCGAGCAAATGCTTGGCATGGCCATGGATTCTAGTGAGATTGAGCGTCTGCTCAGTGCGCTAGGTCTGGGTGTCAGCGCCGATGGTGCCGGCCAGTGGACTATTACTGTGCCGAGTCATAGGTTCGACATCAGCATTGAGGTCGATCTGATCGAAGAGTTGGCGCGTCTTTATGGCTATAACCGCCTGCCCGTACGCTACCCGCAAGCGCGTTTGGCGCCGCAGCGTAAAGCTGAGGCCGCGGTTGAGTTGCCCTCGCTGCGCCGGCTAATGGTCGCCCGTGGTTATCAAGAGGCTATTACTTACAGCTTTATCGATCCGAAAATGTTCGAGCTGTTCAATCCAGGTGTTGCGCCGCTGATGTTGGCCAACCCAATTTCGGCAGATATGGCGGCCATGCGCTCGTCGCTTTGGCCGGGCTTGGTTAAGGCGCTGCAGCACAACCTCAATCGCCAACAAACCCGCGTGCGGATGTTCGAGAGTGGCCTGCGTTTTGTCGGTCAACTCGAAGGCTTGCAGCAGCAAGCCATGTTGGCCGGGGTTATCTGTGGCAGCCGCTTGCCCGAGTCTTGGGGCCATGGCCGCGAGGCGGTGGATTTCTACGACCTCAAGGCGGATGTCGAAGCATTGCTGGCCTGCGCCGGCTCTGCCGACGAATTCAGCTTTATGGCTGGCGAGCATCCGGCCTTGCATCCAGGGCAAACGGCGCGCATTGAACGCGGCGGTCGTTTGGTTGGTTTTATCGGTGCTATGCATCCAGAGCTGGCCAAGACCCTGGGCATCGATCAGCCGGTCTATCTGTTTGAATTGGTGCTGGCTGAGGTCGCCACTGGGCGCATGCCCAAGTTCAGCGAGCTGTCGCGCTTCCCTGAAGTGCGTCGCGACTTGGCGCTGCTGGCTGATCGCGACGTGGCCGCCAGTGCGATTCTCGAGACCATCCGTGCAGCGGCGGGTGAGTGCCTAACAGACCTCAGGCTATTTGACGTCTATCACGGTAAAGGTATTGATCCACATAGAAAAAGCCTCGCCGTCGGCTTGACCTGGCAGCATCCATCACGCACTCTTAATGACGATGAGGTGAATGCCAGCATCCAGAATATCCTCAGTTTGCTGGAACAAAAGTTCAACGCGACGTTAAGGATGTAGCGTATGGGGGCTTTGACGAAAGCCGAGATGGCGGAACGTCTGTATGAAGAGCTGGGCCTGAATAAACGCGAAGCCAAGGAACTGGTGGAGCTGTTTTTCGAGGAGATCCGGCACGCGCTCGAAGATAACGAGCAGGTCAAATTGTCCGGTTTCGGCAATTTTGACCTGCGCGACAAGAGCCAGCGACCGGGACGCAATCCAAAAACAGGCGAGGAAATTCCGATCACGGCGCGCCGTGTGGTGACTTTCCGTCCGGGGCAAAAACTGAAAGCCAGAGTCGAAGCTTATGCTGGAACCAAGTCATAACGACGAGTTGCCGCCGATACCCGGCAAGCGTTACTTCACTATTGGCGAGGTGAGCGAGCTCTGCGCGGTCAAGCCGCATGTTTTGCGCTATTGGGAGCAAGAGTTTCCTCAGCTCAACCCGGTGAAGCGGCGTGGCAATCGGCGCTACTATCAGCGCCAGGATGTGCTGATGATTCGGCAAATCCGCGCCTTGCTGTACGAGCAAGGCTTCACCATTGGCGGTGCGCGTTTGCGCATGTCCAGCGATGATGCGAAAGACGATACGACCCAATTCAAGCAACTTATTCGGCAGATGATTGCCGAGCTGGAAGACGTACTTTTAGTGCTAGAAAAATAAACTGCTGACTCTGCAAAACCTTCCACATTTCAAATGCTTAAGGTATAGTTCGAGTCGTTTTAGGCAGTCCTGAAACAGATCCACGCCTAGTCGGGGCGTAGCGCAGCTCGGTAGCGCACTTGCATGGGGTGCAAGGGGTCGAGTGTTCGAATCACTCCGTCCCGACCATATAAAACAATGACTTAGGTCGATCAGCAATGATCGGCCTTTTTCATTTATGAGTTTCGGCGTTTTTGGTCACCGTTGGGTCACCGTTTGTCTTGCGCTTTGAATGGTGGGGTTCGATTTCTATTGAGTGTGCTGCGGATTCGCTATTCCATCGCTTCAGCCATATTTACCGCACAAAGCCCAAGAAATTGGGCTTTGTGGTTTCTGGGGGGGGGGGGCTGTTTCCCCACTTGCCTTGCGGGCTTGAAATGAGTTGGCTTTATGGCGCGACATTTCGGTGTAGGTTTCTCGTGTGTGTAGCCTCGTTAGCTCAGATGTGCTTGCGCTGAGAGTAGTACGGGCTGCGGATTTATAGCTACGACTCCTTATTGTTTAATAAGCGTTTTATCTCCATATCTCCCTGTCTGAGCTCGCGTTGGTTTTGGATCTCCTCCGGGTGCTCACACGCTGCTGTGGCTTCGCTGTGATCTGTGGCTGGCTGCTCTGTGTCGCTAGGCGTGGCAGTGCTGCTGTGTTTAGTGAAGGTTCTTGGTTTCTTGCTTTTTTTCCTTTTACCGTCAGGTAGCGGAGGAAGTTCTTTAATGATTGCGGCTTTTCTGCTCCTGGCAAGGCTCTTTACTTCTTCGTGCTGGGCTGCGGTTAGGAGGGGGTCACTCTCGGCAATACCAAATAGGAGTTTGTATCTGCACAGTTCTTCGAGGGCTTGATCCAGGTGGCGCTCAAAGATTGCTGCGCGTTTCTTGTAAACGCCATCGTCTCTCTTTGCGGAGGTGAAAGTGTTCTCTTGGTCGAGCCTGTCTGAAACAATTAACTCTAGGGTAGCGATTTTGGTCAACTGAAAATCATTTGCCAGCCTGTCGAGCTTCCTTGCAGCTTCCGTCGTAAATACGTAATTGGAATTCTTTTTCCGTTCTTTGTCGCTTCGGTGCTTTCTCTGGCTCCAGGCTCCCTTCAGTTTTCGCAGGATTTCGCGGTTTTCTGGTGTGTTCTCCTTGACTGTATTGACTCGCGTGAGCTTGTCATAAAGCGCTTGGGCTGATCCTTGTTCGGGGTATCTAAGGCCTCTGCGCTGCAAGTACTGCAAGGCCCATGTCTGGACCACGTTGTTGGTTAACCAGTTCTTACCAAGCATTTTTGAGATCCTTCCGGGCGCTAGGTTGTGCCGAGACACCACCTTAGTCAGTAATAATAATCACTGAGTTAGCATAGTCTGTCACGTAGTAATAATCACTGAGTTAGAACAATTCGTTACGTAGTTATAATCACTGAGTTATATACATGAATCACTGAGTGACAGGTGTTTTAGCTAGTACAGTCTGTCGTCTATACGATAAATTAAACTTAATATCGTGGTTTTTAGGCCTGTATATGTTCATTCCTGCATTACTTTTGCCGCACCAAAATTTAGACCCGGTGGCGAAGTATTTTTTGGTGCGCTTTGTGCTGCGCTTTGGAATTGTTGCGCCGGTGCAGTGCGGCGTAAAAGAGCTAGCCAAGATGATTGGGGTGTCGGATCGACTGGTGACCAAATCGCTGGCTGATTTGGTGGGGCACGGTTTGCTTTCTCATCAAGCTGTTTCAGAGGGTAGGGGACGACCGAAGAGTGAGTACAGATGCACGCCTAGCTTTGTCGCCATGCTCAGCGAGTTCAGCAGCTCACTCTCTTCGCCTCAAAAGACAGTCATTGCCCACCTTCTCGAACGAGCCGCGCTTGGCGATGGTAGGGGGCGATCATTGTCTGGCGCAGCTGACGTCGCTGTGTTTCAAGACAAAATGACGCCTGCTGAGCGTCTCGCTAATTTGCGAGCTCGGAAAAAAAGCGACCGTTTAAGCAATACAAATCGTCTGCTGCTGGCGGTGCTGTTAACTCGGGCTGACCGTTTTGGTGTGGTCAGCGATTTCGGTTCTTCAGAGCTGCGTAAGGCCACAGGTCTAAGTCAGGAACGGTTGAGGTGTGGGATAGATAGATTGCTTAATCTGGGGTTAATAAGAGCCTATGTGCCTGGTGCAACGAGCTCAGTTTTTTTCAAAAAGACCAAGAGTGTCTATTTCCTCAATCTGCATAGCCCGGAGATGCTGTCACCTAAAGCACCAGCCGTTTTGGTGAGCGTCGAGCAGAATCCGCAGGATAACTGTGTATGGGATCAGGCTACTTTTATTCTCGAGTCGATTAGCGCTGTCCCTGAACAGAGTTTCTTCAAGGTTAGAGGCTTTTTTGTTCGAAAGCAGGAGAGGCGGTTGATTTACTTATTGCGAAGCAGGCTTGAGTGCTATGCATCGTACCTACTGACTCACCATTGGAATGAGCTTCTTATCGATGGTTATCATGAAGGCCTTCTTCAGCTCATCAAAGATGATTTTCCTTCTGGTAAGCGTGTTGCCAGTTCCGATTTCCCTACAGATGAGCATTATTCGTCTTTAGCGCAGTATCTTCACAATGAGGCTAATTGGGTTGCGCGGTTGATTCAGGGGTCGTTGGTCGCTGCTGAGTTTCCTGCTTTAAAACTCGAAGCCATGGATTATGTAGCGCTACCCAAATCGATTGCCAGTCGCCACTCGACAGAGGGGCAGCGCACATCAGTAGCTGTGCTTGCGTTTGCTCGAGAACCTGGAGTCGTGTGTGCTGGTTATCATGTCGCGACCATGTCAGAAGGGCGAAAAATTATTCATCGGCATTTCACTTGTGCGGAGGAGATCTCCAAGGAGGACAGGTATTTTTTTGGGCTGCAGACGTCGCCAGGGGCTGCATTGGTTCGGTGAACGTGAGGTCATCTGCAGTGAGGCGGAGGCAGCGGGTCAGTAATTTTTAACAAATGCCACCCATGATTTGAACTTAGATATGGGTGGCACAAATGAGACTTATCCGTTTGAAAGAGGTCATTGCGTGCACTGGCCTAGGGCGTTCGACTATTTACAATCGCGTAGCTGAAGGCAGTTTTCCAAGGCCGGTTTCGCTTGGTGGCTGCCGCTCCGTGGCCTGGGTCCACGAAGAAGTCATGGGCTGGATCATGGCCAGGATTGAAGAGCGCGATGCTCTTGGGGCTGTAGTGGCGGCTGCTTAAGCCACTAATTGTCCAGATGCCTAGCGAGCACGTCAGCTTCACACCCTGGTCGGCGCTGCTGACTGGGGTGCCATCAGATTGATTTTTTTCCAGACTAACCAAACCGATGAAATAACCAACGTTTGTTGGTGTCCTGCTGCCTCATTTCCTTATGGGGAATGGGGCGGCAGGTCTCGGTAGTATTATTATCCCTACTAACCACAGCTACTGATGTTTCTAACCAGCTACTGAAGCGTCAGTACAACGACTGATGATTTAAGCCTGCAAGTACAGCCATCTATACATGTGGCCAACAGACCTACCCTGATTGGTAGTCCATGTGATCACCCGTACAGCTGGCTATCACAGCCAGCTTAGACAGCCAGTTACCCATCACCATCCAAACCTATGCATGCCACACCACAGGCTTGATCCCCCAGATCAAAGCCGATAGCGGTACGTGCCTGTCTGTCCAGTAGAAAAAAATAATACCTGCTGAGTTATGACTTAAACCAGCAGGCGAAATGCTCATGAAAAGCACTACTCAACTCAAGCGTCACCCGGCTAACCCGAACCTGCATTTCTGGTACGAAAAAACCTACCGAGGGCTTGCAGTCATGGAGTCTCAAGCGCCATTGATCCGTGAATACCTTGAGACGTTACACGACACGACTATGCGTGCTTTGGATGATCACGGCCGGGTCTTCGCTGTCAGGTTTGATCTACGGTTTCCATCCGACTGCTTGTTCACTGAATGCGATTACACCAATCAGGCCATTTCTAAATTTGTGGCTTCACTCAAGTCCAAGATTGGTTGTGCTCGAACACGGGCGAAGCGGGCTAGCCCATACGCACATGACACCAGTGTGAGTCTGGTGTGGGCGCGAGAGCACGGCTCACGTCACGAGCACTGCTCAGATGGTCGGCAGCATTACCATTTCGTGCTGCTGCTGAACTGGGATGCTTACCGTGCTCTGGGGTCGTTCAACTCCGGCAAGATCAATTTATTCACTCATATTCAGGGTGCTTGGGCTCAGGCGATGCGGATTGGTTTCGAGGATGCTAAGGGGTTGGTCTACGTACCAGAGAATGCCGGTTTCAAATTGATTCGGGATGGTGGCGAAGGGGACGAACTGGCCGCTTTCTTTGAGCGGGCTAGCTACATCTGTAAGGCCAGATCAAAGGTCTACGGCAATGGCTTTCAGGCCTTCCGTGGCAGTAACGAGCGACTGGTCTCGTATTGAGCCGTTTGTGCTCTGGAAAGGGGGGGGTAGCTAACCCCCTTAATCAATGAATTCACCATCTAGCAGGCCCGCCATGAATCTTTCTAGCGTTGAATCCCGAACCACTTTGCCTCCAGTAATCGTTACGTTTTTAATCCAGGAGCTGGTGCTGGCCATTGCTCGCTCCGATCAACCTGCCTTTCACGTTACCCAGGATGGCGTCGGTGTCGAGCAGTTAGCGCCGTCATCCATCTATGAACTCATCAAGTACATTCCGCAGTTTCAGCCGTCTTACGCGGATGACCACGACGATCCATATCTGGCGCTGTTCTGGACCGCCTGCCAAGAGGTCGGGCTTGAGTTCAGTCCTTATGGCGTTATCGCGTTGAACAGTGAAGAAACAGGCTACTTAGGCACGCCTAAGACGATGAATGCGCTGGTCGACAGAATCCGGCAGCTGCTCCGTGAGCCGCGTACCTAATCGCTTGAGCGTGATTAATGCGTTATTAAGCGCAACTCGCTGCTGGCATAGTGCTGGACACTGGCCGGCACCGGATTAGTTAAATTAAGCTTTGGCGAACGCTATTTCAGCTATGGCGCGAGCTGTCAGCAATGCCAAAGTGGCTGGTAGATGGAAAGCCAGCGCGATGAGCTTTTGGAGGGACGAATGGAATTGATAGGGGCGCAGTATACATATTGCGCGTTTCGCAGAGCGGTGTTGGAAAAACACGAAGCGATGGAATCATTTAAAGGTTGGCAGCATTGCGCAGAAGACGGTGCCCAGCTACATCCAATGAAGGTGTTGAGGGCTCAGATCGAAACCTTTCGTGGTCTCGTGGCCTACGGCGCCAGTGAGATGCTAAGCAATGCGCCTGACATCGCACCGCATGTACGCAGAGCTTTGGGCATCCCGGCTGCGATTCCTCTCACGCCCGACAGATGGTCTGTAGCTGGGCAGTGCGGGTTACGTCTTCTGTCCGAAAGTATCCGCTTTCGTCGAGCCTGGGCATTACTAAGCCAGATACGGTCCTTTGAAGGTCGGATGTATGTATTCGAGCAGTTCGCAAGGAAGCTATTTCCGGCCTTGAACCATTACTGCAAGGCTGTTGACTTTGCCCTGCGATATTTTGAACTTCCAAGAACCTTTGATGAGTTTAAAAAGATTTACTACCTAGATGTGAAGACGATGCAGGCGGCTTATAGGCTCGGTCTGCGAACGCCATGCGAAGTGGCAAAAGCGTTCCCCATGACGTCGCTCTCGCGGTTGGAAGGTGAATTGCTGCTAGTGCTGGTTGAGGAAGGCGCAGTAAAGCAACCCTCCGAACTGCCGTGGGTTGTGAAGCACAGTTGGCATTATTATCGGCCGCATCTCAGCCCCGCCGTCATCGAAAGAACAAGGCGTC
>MHZN01000051.1 GCA_001830395.1 Pseudomonadales bacterium RIFCSPLOWO2_12_59_9
GCCGATCTCAGTCGGTGCCGGCGGCGTGCCGCGCACCAACACCGGCTGACCGACCCGCGCCTCCAGCAGCTTGATCCGCTGTGAGACTGCCGATTGCGACAAGCCCAGCAACTGCGCCGCCCGCTCAAACCCGGCCTGCTCTACCACCGCGGCCAAGGCGGCGAGCAGTTTGTAATCGAACATTATTAATTTCTCTAATGGGCAATCAGCATGATTTGTTTCTCTTATACATCTCGACCGCGCAGGCTGACCAGCATCGAGCCGCAATAGAGCGCTCATTTGCACCTTAGCCATCCACCCCACTCAGGAAGCGCCCAGCATGTGGCACAGCTATTTCAACGGAATCTTGGTCGCCATCGGCCTGATCATGGCCATAGGTGCGCAAAACGCCTTTGTCTTGGCGCAAAGCCTGCGCCGCGAACATCACCTGAGCGTCGCCGCCCTCTGCGTGCTCTGCGATGCGTTGCTGGTCACCCTGGGAGTCTTTGGCCTGGCCACACTCTTGACCCAAAGCCCGCTGCTGCTGGGATTGGCCCGCTGGGGTGGCGCGGCGTTTTTGCTGGTTTACGGCAGCCAGGCGCTGCTGCGCGCCCTGCGCCCGCAAGCGCTCAATCAGGCCGAACAAAGCGGGCCACGCTCGCGGCGTGCGGTATTGCTCAGCGCCCTGGCCGTAACCCTGCTCAATCCCCACGTGTACCTGGATACCGTCCTACTGATCGGCTCCCTCGGCGCCCAGCAAGCGGCGCCGGGCGCCTATGCCCTGGGCGCGGCCAGTGCATCGCTGCTGTGGTTCTTCACCCTGGCCATCGGCGCCGCCTGGCTGGCCCCCTGGCTGGCGCGCCCGGCCACCTGGCGCCTGCTGGATCTGGCCGTGGCGGCGATGATGTTCAGCGTCGCCGGCCAATTAATACTCGCCAATTAAAGCTCGCGCGAGGCTCTGGCCGGCCTTGCCCACACAGTTGTTGCGTGGTTAGCCTCAGGTTCGAGTGCTATCATCGCCAGTTCGCGGCGCCCTGAGCCATAAGCTTGGCGTCGCCGGCCGGCCCGTGAACCGGTTGCGCGCGTGCAGCGCACACACAGACCTGATGCCTGACCTAATAAACAACGGAGATAAACCATGGCTTTCGAATTGCCGCCACTGCCCTACGAGAAAAACGCCCTCGAGCCGCACCTGTCTGCCGAGACCCTGGAGTTCCACCACGACAAGCACCACAACGCTTACGTGGTTAACCTGAACAACCTGGTGCCGGGCACCGAGTTCGAAGGCAAGACCCTGGAAGAAATCATCAAGACTTCCGCCGGCGGCATCTTCAATAACGCCGCGCAAATCTGGAACCACACCTTCTACTGGAACTGCCTGGCACCAAACGCCGGCGGCCAACCGACTGGCGCTCTGGCCGATGCCATCAACGCAGCCTTCGGCTCGTTCGACAAGTTCAAAGAAGAGTTCAGCAAAACTTCCATCGGCACCTTCGGCTCCGGCTGGGGCTGGCTGGTGAAGAAACCTGACGGCTCCCTGGCCCTGGCCAGCACCATCGGCGCCGGCTGCCCGCTGACCAGCGGCGACACCCCGCTGCTGACTTGCGACGTATGGGAACACGCCTACTACATCGACTACCGCAACATGCGTCCTAAGTATGTAGAAGCGTTCTGGAACCTGGTTAACTGGGACTTCGTGGCGAAAAACTTCGCCGCCTAAGCCCTTAGCCGCTACCGCTCGGTAGCGCGCTAAAACCAAAAAGCCCGCATCCATGGATGCGGGCTTTTTTGTGGTCGGTAGGCTGTACTCGCCGAAGGCAGTACGCCGTTGGCTTGCGCTGTGGCGGACTGTTCGCTGCGCGCCTGAGTCCGCCCTACGTCCGCCCCCTCTACGCTCCTACGCCTTGGCTGCCGGTTTAACCCGGAACCAGGCGGCGTACAGCGCCGGCAAGAACAGCAGGGTCAAGGCCGTGGCCACCACCAGGCCGCCCATGATCGCCACGGCCATAGGCCCGAAGAACACACTGCGTGACAGCGGGATCATCGCCAGTACCGAGGCCAGCGCGGTTAGCACTATTGGCCGGAAGCGCCGCACCGTGGCGCCGACTATGGCGTCCCACTGACTGATGCCGGCCTCGATGTCCTGCTCGATCTGGTCGACCAAAATCACCGAGTTGCGCATGATCATTCCCGCCAAGGCGATGGTGCCGAGCATGGCGACGAAGCCAAAGGGCTGCTGGAACACGATCAAGAACAGGGTAACGCCGATCAGCCCCAAGGGCGCGGTGAGAAACACCATAGCCGACAGCGAGAAGCTTTTCAGCTGCAGCATCAGCAAGGTCAGCACCACCAGAATAAACAGCGGCACGCCGGCGTTGACCGAACCCTGGCCCTTGGCCGCATCCTCGACTGTGCCGGCAACGTTGAGTTCATAGCCCGACTGCAGTTTATTTATGACCGGCTGCAAGGTTGGCATGATCTGCTTAACCAAGGTGGACGGCTGCTCCTGGCTATAGATGTCGGCGCGTACTGTGACAGTTGGCAGCCGATTGCGGTGCCAGATGATGCCCTCTTCGAAGCCATATTCCAGGGTCGCAACTTGCGACAAGGCCACGCTCTTGCCGCTATCGGTGGGGATTGCCAGGCTTGGCAGTTGCGACAGCTGCTGCCGGTCATCGACGCTGCCGCGCTGCAAGATCTCGATCAGCTCATTGCCCTCACGGTACTGGCTGACGCTAGAGCCGGACAAGGCGCTCTGCAGAAACCGCGACAGATCCGAGGTATTCACCCCCAGGGCCCGCGCACGATCCTGATCGACCAACAGGCGGATAACCTTGCTCGGCTCCTCCCAGTCCAGATGCACATTCACCACATGGGGGTTTTCGCGCACCTTGTCGGCCACTTGCCGGGCCAGCGCACGCACCACCTCAATGTGCTCGCCCGAGAGCCGGAACTGGATCGGATAGCCAACCGGCGGGCCGTTCTCCAGGCGCGAAACCCGTGAGCGCAAGGTCGGGAACTCGTTATTAAGCAGATCGATCAGCCACACCCGCAGCTCTTCGCGGTCTTCAACCGATTTAGCCAGCAGCACGAACTGGGCAAAACTGGCCGAGGGCAGCTCTTGGTTGAGCGACAAAAAGAACCGCGGCGAACCGGAGCCCACATAGGCCACGTAGTTAACGATGCCTTCACGTTCTTTAAGAATCGCCTCCAGGCGTTTGACCTGCTCATTGGTGGCGGTCAAGGACGCGCCTTCGTTGAGCTTCATATCAATCAGCAACTCTGGCCGCCCCGAGGCCGGAAAGAACTGCTGCGGAACGAAACGGAACATCACGATGGAGGCCACAAACAGCCCCACCGTCAGCAGTATCACGCTCTTGCGACGGCGCACACACCAATCCACGGTGCGTCGTACCCGCTGATAGAACGGCGTCGCGTAAGGGTCATAGCCTTTATCGCTGCCGCCATGCTTGGCCGCATGCAACTTGGCCAGGTCGGGCAACAAGCGCTCACCCAAGTAGGGCACGAATATCACCGCGGCAATCCACGAGGCCAGCAGGGCGATGGTCACCACCTGGAAGATCGAGCGGGTGTATTCACCGGTGCTGGAGTTGGCCGTGGCGATCGGCAAAAAGCCGGCGGCGGTGATCAGGGTGCCGGTCAGCATCGGAAACGCGGTGCTGGTCCAGGCATAACTGGCGGCGGTCAGGCGGTCGAAGCCCTGCTCCATTTTGATCGCCATCATCTCCACCGCAATGATGGCGTCATCCACCAGCAGGCCGAGCGCCAACACCAGGGCGCCGAGGGAGATCTTGTGCAGGCCTATGCCAAAAAACTGCATGCTGGCAAAGGTCATGGCCAGCACCAGCGGAATCGACAAGGCCACCACCAAACCAGTGCGAAAACCGAGCGAGAAGAAACTCACCAGCATCACAATGATCAGCGCCTCGACCAGCACCTGGACGAACTCGCCAACCCCGGCCCGCACGGCAGCCGGCTGATCTGAGACCTTGCTCAATTGCATACCGGCCGGCAGGGTTTCCTGCAGCCGGGCAAACTCTTTCTCCAGCGCGCTGCCGAGCACCAGGATGTCGCCGCCGGACTTCATCGACACGGCAATACCCAGCGCGTCCTCGCCCATAAAGCGCATGCTCGGCGCGGCCGGATCATTGAAGCCGCGACGCACCTCGGAAACATCGCCAATGCGGAAGGTTCGATCGCCCACTTGAATGGGGAAATCACGAATTTCTTTGACGCTTTGAAAGCTCCCCGACACGCGCAACCGCACGCGATCGGTGGGGGTTTCAAAGAAGCCGGCGGAGCTTAAAGCGTTTTGTTTATCCAATGCTTGCTGCACGGCCACCAGCGGCACCCCAAGGGTCGCCAGCTTGACGTTGGACAGCTCGATCCAGATTTTTTCATCCTGCAGGCCCAGCAGCTCGACCTTGCCCACGTCCTTGACCCGCTGCAACTGCAGCTGCACCCGGTCGGCGTAGTCTTTCAGTACCGCATAATCGAAGCCATTGCCGGTCAAGGCATAGACATTACCGAAGGTGGTACCGAACTCATCGTTAAAGAACGGCCCCTGAATGCCTTGGGGTAAATACTGGCGAATGTCGTTGGTTTTCTTGCGGATCTGATACCAGAGCCCTTCCATCTCCGTGGAGCGCATGCCTTCACGGGCCAGGAAAGTGACCTGAGACTCACCGGGCCGCGAGAACGAGATGATCTTGTCGAAATCACCGGTCTCCATCAGCTTCTTTTCGATGCGTTCGGTGACTTGCTTGGAGACTTCTTCAGCCGTCGCCCCCGGCCACTTGGTATTGATCACCATGGCCCGGAAGGTAAAGGGCGGGTCTTCGCTCTGTCCCAGTTTGGTGTAGGAAAAGGCGCCGACCAGGGCCAACAACAACATGAAATAACGCACGATCTGGCGATTTCGCAGCGCCCAAGCGGAAAGATTAAAACCCATCGCCAGTTACTCCTTCGCCGCCAAGTCAATCGCGCGATTATCGCGATCAACCGGACGCACCACCTGCCCCTCGCGCAGCACTTGCACACCCGCAGCCACCACCCAGTCATCGGCCTTGAGGCCGGACAGCACCGGCACACTGGTTTCGGCAAAGGCGCCAATGGTTACCGGGGTGCGCTGCAACTTGGAAGTCCCGCGCTCAACCACCCACACATAGGGCGAGCCACTCTCCGCCGTTAGCGCCGAGAGTGGCACGGCCAGCGGCACTTCGCCGTCGACCCGAATAAATACCCGCGCGCTCTGGCCCAGCTCGGCCGGCACCTTGCCTTCGGTAAAGGCCACTCGGGCGGCAAAGGTGCGCGACTGCGGATCGGCCGCCGGCGCCAGTTCGCGAATCCGCCCAGGGAAGCGTTGATCGGCCTGGGACCACAGCTCTACCTCAACCACCTGGCCCACTTTCACCCGTTCAAAACTTTGCTCTGGCAAACTGATCAGCACTTCACGCTCGCCATCGGCGGCCAGGGTAAATACCGTCTGGCCGGCAGCAACCACCTGCCCGGCTTCCAGCAAACGTTTGGCGATCACGCCATTTTGGCTGGCGCGCAATACCGCATAACCGGCCTGGTTATTGGCCACGTTGTATTCGGCTTTAATCTGCTGCAAACGCGCGGAGCCCGAACGATAGAGGTTCTCGGCATTGTCGTATTGCGAACGGCTGATCAGCTGACGCTCCATCAGGGTCTTGTAGCGATCACGCTCGGCCCGCACCAACTGCAGATTGGCCTCGGCGGCGCTGACCTGGGCGCGCGCCGCCTCCAGCTGCAAGCGCACATCTTGTGGGTCAAGCTCGGCCAGTGGCTGGCCGGCTTTTACCCGCGCCCCCACATCCACCAAACGTTTCAGCACCTTGCCACCAATGCGAAACGCCAGCTCCGACTCCAGCCGTGCCCGCACCTCACCCGGATAGGTGTCCATTAACTCGCCCGCCGGCAGCGGATGCACCACTAAGGCGGGACGTGCCTGCGGCTGCACGACTTCAGGATTGCCACAGGCAACCAGCAGACTGATCAGGCTTAGCGGCAAAGCAACAGACAAGGCATGACGAAACATGGCGGAAGACCTTTCGCGAAGAACGCTTGGTTTTTTATGCTGGGAATTTTTATACTGGCGAGTATAGTAAAAATACAAAACTCATCAGTCCAGTATTAAAAAGTAAAAAATGTTAAACCAACTGTTACCGCCCAACGGCCCCGGCCGACCCAAAGATCCAGCCAAGCGCGCCGCCATCCTTGAAGCGGCGAAGACGCTGTTTTTGCGTAACGGTTATGACGGCAGCAGTATGGATGCAATTGCCGCCGAGGCTGGCGTCTCCAAGCTGACGGTGTACAGCCATTTCACCGATAAAGAGACGCTGTTCTCCTTTGCGGTAAAGTCCAAGTGCCAGCAACAGGTGCCTGAGATGCTGTTTGAGCTGGCCGACGGCGTGCCGATCGAGGGCGTACTGCTCAATATCGGCCGCAGTTTTCATCAGCTGATCAACAGTGACGAGTCAATTGAACTGCACCGCGTGCTGATTACCCGTGGAGCCCAGAACCCAAAGCTCTCGCAAATGTTTTTTGACGCCGGCCCCCAGCGCCTGATGGACGAAATGGAGCAGCTGCTGATCAAGGCCAACGCCGCCGGCCTGCTCAAGATTGCCAAGCCGTTGAATGCCGCCGACCAGTTCTTCTGCCTGATCAAAGGCGGCTGCAACTTTCGCCTGCTGATTGGTTGCGCCGCGCCACAGACTGACAGCGAAATCGACACCCATGTGCGCGATGCGGTGGAATTGTTTATTCGCGCTTATCAGCCCTGACAGTCCGCCTGAAAACTACTGCGCTCGGTTATGCAGCGTTAAAAACAGGCTCGGACTGCTCATTTACAACACGTAAACTCCGCGTCCTCGCCTGTTTTGACTGCGCTTCGCTTGCCCTGCGGGTCAACCTTCGGTTGTTACTCCGCTTCGCTACGTTGCGCCTTGCCTAACCGTCGCTCGCTACGTTTTCACACGGCCTGCCGAGCCGGGTACTTAGCAGATCAAGCCGGCAGCGCCATGCCAACCGTCAGCCCTTGAGCGCTTTCTTCGGATAGATGTCATAGCGGCTGGACTTGCCTTCCAGCGCATAGCTGGGCTTTGGCCCCTCGA
>MHZN01000052.1 GCA_001830395.1 Pseudomonadales bacterium RIFCSPLOWO2_12_59_9
CCATCTTCGCCGTCATACTCGGCGAAGGCGTACGACATCTCCCCTCCATCTTCACCGCCATACTCGCCGTTACCTTCGCCATCTTCGACGCCGCCACCACCACTACCAGTACCACCGTAGCTCCAGTTCAGCACGTGATGGTCATCATCAATCACTACCTCGCCACCACCATGCTGGTAGGTATAGGTATCGCCGCCCCACTCGCCGAACAATTGATCCCGACCTAGTCCGCCATCCAAGCTGTCGGCACCATGACCGCCGAAGATAACGTCATCGCCAGTACCACCGCCAAGCACGTCATCACCGTCACCGCCATAGATGAGGTCGGAGCCCTCGTCGCCAAGAATCGTGTCGTTGCCGCTCAAGCCCAGTACGATGTCGTTACCCACTCCAGCGTTGAGAACATCAGCCACCGCCGTACCGTAGAGCACATCACTGCCATCAGTTGGTACGTTGTTCGCGAGCTGTGCAGTACCAAACAAGTCGCCCGTCTGGGCGTAGGCCACAGCCCCCAGACCACCAGCAGGCGCTACCGAGCCGCTGAGTTCGAACCCTTGACCGTTAAAGGCCAGCGGCGTAGCGTTACTGGCCGACACCAGTGCCGTAGAGTTGCGACTGACCCAATCCACCAAGTCAAAGATACGCACCTTGCCCTCGGCATCAATGAATTGCAGGCGTTCAACCACGCCTACCTGGTTGTCTGCTGAGCTGCTAGGCAGCGTAATTGAACCGCCAGCACCACCATCGATAATCAGCGCAAGATGCCCCTCGCGATCGAATGCCGCCGAGAGCATGTCGACCCTAATGTCCGCCCCAAAGGACAGCGTGTCACGGCCTTTACCAGCGAAGAGCACATCGTCGCCATCCCCATAGTTGAAGACGAAAACGTCATCACCTTCACGACCATAAAGCTGATCATCACCTCGTTCACCAGCTATAAGGTCGTCACCACCGCCCGCATCGACATAATCCTGACCACTGCCGGCACTGACAATATCGTCGCCAACGGCCAGATACACACGGTCATCGTTACCTCGTGCGCGCACGGTGACCGAGTCTCCTGTGTAGTCGCGAATATTATCGTCCGCTTGGCTGCCAAGCAGCGTGGTGGCAGCACCGGAATAGCGCTGTTGCCAGCCCACGACCCCACCATCAGCACGGGCAATAATGTCGGCAAGTGTTAGCTCCGTACCGTCGGCGAGACGAAAATGCTGCACTGCACTACGCCCAAGATCGTCGCCCCAATTCTCACCTCGAATGATCAACGCATCATCGCCACCGATGCCAACGACCAAGTGTGAATAGCCTACATCTCCCGCCTGAGCAGCATTTACCCAACTACGCTCGCCCAGCTGTACCGAGATATCTTCAAGGCGAATACCTGGCCCAAACAGCACAGTGTCCTCCGCTACCAATAGAGCCGCGGCTGCTACGTTATCCAGACCAGTGCCCTTGTTAACAACGTAAGTATTTTGTCCCTCACCACCCTGCAACCAGTCACGATCAGCACCGCCGTCCAAGCTATCGTCGCCACTTTCACCGTAAAGTCGATCCTGCCCGGCGCTGCCCAGCAGCGTATCGCTACCCTCGCGGCCGTACAGATAACTGTTTTGCTCGCTACCGCTAAGCAGATCGTCATTTGGTGAGCCGTAAAGAATCTCCGAACCATCACCAACACTCAGCAGAGCACGTACATCGGACCGGCTCAGTTGCGCGCCATTGGCGAATTCAAAACTATCGATATTTTGCCAGTTACTCAGCCAGCCCTTCAGCCGTAACGAGTCACCTGCATTTTTCAGGGTTACCAGCAGGTCGGCGCCATCACGCGTGAACGCCACATCGTTCTGCCCGATGCCCGATTTAAACAACACATGACCGGCACGATCCTCAATCACATCGTGGCCGTCGCCGGCACCAAACAGATAGGTATCGTAGCCATCCAAATCCTGAAAGCTGTCGTTTCCAACCCCACCTTCCAGCACTTCAGCACCATAGCTACCGACGATGCTGTCATCTCCACCGGTAAAAGCCACTGCCTGGCTAGCGAGCCTCGTTCGATCCCATGCTGTGCCGTCGGCAAAGCGCAGCACCTCAATACCCAGGCCAGCGTCCTGGGCCTGCTTGCGTACGGTAAGACTTTCACCGCCGGGCAGCAGAATCGAAAGGTCACCCTGTATTGTCCAACGCACAGTGACATCTTCAGGCCGGATGCCGAATGCAAGTTCGATAGCATCCACGCTTAGAGCGTCATGGCCCTCGACAATCACGTCATGTCCATCGCCGGCGCCAAAACGATAGGTATCGCTGCCAGAAAGCCCCGTAAGACGGTCGTTTCCGGCACCACCCACAATCAAATCATTGCGCCCATCGAAGCCGCGCAACTCATCGTCACCACTCTCACCTAGCAGTACCCGGTTTTGGATTTCCTGAGAGTTCCAAACCGTGCCATTGGCGAACACAATTTCTTCCACACCAAAACGCTGGCTGCCATCAAAATTGTGCTTGACGGTGATCGTCTCCCCTGTAGAGCGTAGGGTCAGCAGCAAATCATCCTCGACCTGCCAGCCATTGACGCTTCTCACCCGCTGCAGGCTCACATCCGCAGGCACGATGCCGGTCTTCAGCTCAATACGGTCCGTCTCCCCAGCGCCCCACGATTCGTCGATCAGGGTGTCATGCCCGTCGCCGAGGCCGAAGCGGTAGGTATCGCCCTCGCCGCTAGCCTCATAGAGCCTATTAATCCAATCAAGATCCGCACCACCGCGCAGCACATCATTGCCCGCGCCACCATCAAGAGTGTCGTGGCCGCTGCCGCCCAGCAACAGATCCTCGCCTGCACCGCCTTCGAGCAAGTCATCGCCACCTCGTCCGAGCAAGGTGTCATTACCGGCCTGCCCGGTAAGGTGATTGCCGCCGAACGAACCTATGATCGTTTCTGCATCCTGGCTACCGGCAAACAATCGCGTCTGAACATCTGCGAATGACCATACCGTGCCGTTACTGAAAGCAATCTGCTCAATCAGGTACGGTCCATTGCCACCACTCCACTCTCCATCGAAGTAGCGCTTAAGCGTGACTTGATCCTCCGTGCCATGAATAGCGAGCACCAGATCACTCCCTTCACGCCGGATCAGCACGTCAGCCGGAGCTACGCCTACCTTGAAGCGCAAGGTATCGGTATTGCCGGAGGTGTAATCACCGTCAATCACCGCATCCTTACCGTCGCCGCGCCCGAACAGATAAGTGTCATTGCCGTTGGCTGAAATCTGCCCAGCAAGACCCCGCACATAACGCCACTGGCCATTTTCGTAAATCGAATTCAATCCTGTGCTGCCAATGAGCAAATCATCGCCCACGCCACCATCGATAAAATCATTTCCGCTCTGCCCAACGAGCGTATCGTTACCATCCTGCCCGTGGATCACGTCACCGGCACTGCTGCCGTGAATCACATCATTGCCCTCGGTAGCCAATGCTACGGTGGCGCGCAGAGCATCGTCATGGCTCCACACAGTGCCATCGTCGAATACGTACTGGCCTACGCCGTTTTGCCCCCACCAGTCGCCCGCCAGCGGCACGCTTAGGGTTTCGCCCGTGTCTTTGATCGTAAAGGTGAGATTGTCTTGCGTGTCAGCAGTAACAGTAATGTCCTGCCGATTGAGGCCGATGAAACGCACGCTATCGCGGCGCAGGCCTTGCTCTGCGTGATCAAGGATCACGTCCTGACCGTAACTACGGCCAAACACGTAGGTATCCGCACCCGCGCCACCGTACAGCACGTCAGTACCCGCGCCACCGGAGAGCAGGTCGTTGCCGTCGCCGCCATTTAGCTGATCCTTGCCCGCGCCACCGAACAGTCGGTCGTTGCCGCTATTGCCATACAACAGGTCGTTACCAGCACCGGCGAGCACGATGTCGGCTTCGTTACCGAGAGATAGCGTGTCATCGCCGCCAGTGAGCTGCCGCACTTTGAATTCATTCAGTAGCGACTGAATACCGGGCGTAAGTGATAGCCCATCGAGCATCTGCTCAAAATTGCTTAAGCCATTCCAGTTGGTGCCCGACAGCCGCTGTCCGGCATAGCAGTCAAGCTCTAGCAAGTCCGCTAGACCGCTTTCCGCGTCGAGGCTGAACTTATCCGCAAGCGTTTGGTTCATAACAACGGTATTGAGGCGAAGGCCACCATCGTCAAAATCCAAAATCATTTGATCAAGGTAGGGTTCAAGTCGGGTCTGCAGAACCAGAGCGCCATACGTATTTTCCTTAAGGCTGGCATAGGCTTGATCGAGCAAATTGAGTTGCTGCTGCGAGAACTGCACATGCAACGTCGATAAAGCAGAGAATTCGGCAAGCGCGCCACTACCTCCGGTATTGGAGCCACTGGTTATACTCATGCCAAAATTAGCGCTGGATGTTTGGCTTTTTTGCTCGGGCAGGTTGAAAAAATACTGACCATTAAAAGCTTCCAGCACCTGCAGTTTGTGGTTCCAGCTGGCAATTAGTTGCCGGTAACTGTCTGTTAGCTGTGGGCCATCCCGGTCGGACAAAGCCATGCCACCTGATGAGCCGCCACTCGAGGTGCCGCTTGCTAAAGCGGCAAAACCAACACTGTCGAGGTTATCGCTGCGCCGCTGATTACCAAAGGCATCGTATTGGATGCGGAACTTGCCATCGGCACGCTCTTCCAGGCTTTTAGCCATCCCTGAGGTGCCCGCCCAAGCGGACAGCAGCTGATCGAGCAAAGCCTTCTGCTCGGCACGCGTACCGGCGGCGGCAAACTGACCTAATACATTTTGTAAGGCCGACGACTGCACGGCCGCTTGCTGCAGTTCGCGCACATTACCGGCACCCTGCATATTAGGCAGGCTCTTAAGTGCATCCGACACTGCGATCGCTTGTGAAAATCGGGTGTCTAAGGTGTTGATTGCAACGTTAACTTCACCCATGGCGCCGGTGCTGCCATCGGCGTGGGTATAATCCCCTTCACGCGCCAAACTGTTGCCATTACCAAGGTTCTGGTTTTTAAGCGTATTAGCAAGATTAAGCGAGGTAATGCCGGCGCCAGCGAGGGACAGCAGTTCGTCGGCTTGGCTCACTCCGTCTTGGTTACGGTCCTGCCACAGTTTTAGCTCTGCAAAGGCCGCATCATTCGCATCAATCAGACCATCTGCATTGCTATCCAAGCTCGCCAATGCGGTAAAGCCGTTACCCGCCAACTTGCCGGCGGGCAGCGCGGTGAAGTCACCAAACAGCTCCGCCCCTGTGTCAATACTACCGTTGCCGTTAAGATCGCGAACCAAGAACGCATCGTCCTTGCCGACCCAACCCGTATTGGTAAGCACTCCGTCGCCGTCATGGTCGAAGTGAATGCCGGAAGTAAGTCCAACAGTTTCGATGCCGTCACCATCGAGATCTAAAGTCAAAGGATCGCGAGGAACAACCCAGCCCTTTGCAGACGAATATTTTTCGTTAATTCTAGAAATTTCAGAATTAATGTAGTCCGACCAATTTGGGTAGCATAATTCAGACAAGCCGGACCCAGGATAAAGAGCATCCCCTATCTCTTTCATTTTATCAGCAATATCTTGAGCGTCTTCCAACTTATCCTTAAGTTCCTTCTCAGCATCCAAGTCTTCGCCACTAAAATAAGGGCCATCCGGATATGGGATCGGCTTATATGGCGGCGTAGGGGACCCATCCGGCCTCTGAGGGTTATATCCAGACCATTTATTAAAGGCGTTAATACCGTCAAAGAGGACTCTCAGTGTAGTGCGGGTTGCTTTTCTCGCCCATTCGCTCGTGCCCTCAGCGAACTCAACTACCAATAACACCTTGCTCGTAGCGTCAGCTAATTTTCCAATTGTACCGCCCACATTACTCAAGCCTTCAAGCAGTAACTTGACAGAGTCATTAAAAGCCTCTTCACTGTCACCAGATTTAATATTTTCAATTTGATCACGAACATGATCATTAATTGCTCCAGCCTGACCAAGCGTATCCTTTACATCCTTTAGCGTTTCTAGTGGATTAGGCATAACAGTCATCCTTGATTATTGCGCAGAAAATTCTATATAAGCACCAGCCTTCGCTAAATCGCCACCCGCAAACCCCATGACATATGCTACCAGCAACGCATATTCATGAAAGTATGCCGGTTTGATTCCAGATAAGTCGGTGCAGGATTTGGTTCTCAGATCTCTCATGAGCCCACCATTCAACTTTATTTTTTTCAGAATATCTTTAGACATGCTCCGCGCAGAGCTAATGCCTTTAGATGACAGCACTTTTATCTTGTATTTAAGCACTGCGGACTCAAAAACAATAGGGCACACATCTGAAGTTTTAACTCTGCCGACTGCCTCAACCGCCCCCCTAAGGCCAGAGTCAAATTCCCCTCCATCGATCAACAGATTAGATGCAGAAGTCATAATCACATAACATCGCTCCGACCCATCAGTACATTTATTTCTTACAACATAGGTTATAAGCTCTTGATTCTTACTGGATCCCTTCTGAAGACTTAATAAATTTATCCGCTCATAACCCTCAAGCCCCCCTACAGCCGAATTAAAATACCCTTCCCCCCACATATCCTGAATTATCCATCTCGACTCTTGCTCGCCAACAGAAATTGCCGTATTCCCATAAATCCAGAGCGCAACAAAAAGCGCCGGCAAAACGATGCAGGCAAAAAGAACTTTGGCCTTCAATTACATATCTCCACTAAGGTAATTATTGCTACCAGTTAAAAAGCCAGCCATCTCTCAGCTAGCGTTCACCCAAACTTTCATCTTGATACTGCTGCAACGGGCTCAAGAAGTAATCGATCACCTTGCGCTTATCCGTCTTCACTTCCGCCCGCACCGCCATGCCGGCCGACAGCGGGATTTGTTTGCCGCCGACTTTGATGCTGTTTTCCTTGAGCTGAATACGGGTGCTGTAGAGCAGACCGCGTTTTTCGTCTTCGATGGCGTCGTTAGAGATGCTGACTACCGTGCCGTGCACCACGCCGTATTTGGTGAAGGTGAAGGTCTCGACCTTAATTTCCACCTCTTGGCCTGGGCGGACGAAGCCGATGTCTTTGTTCTCCAGCATGGCCTCGACTTC